>NZ_PION01000008.1:0-266107 GCF_002810615.1 Klebsiella sp. G-Nf4
TGATCAACATCGTGACCATCTTCCTCGGGCTGTCGGTGGGGGCCAAGCTGGTGGCGGACAAGTTCCTGCAGCCGCAGACGCTGGGCATTCTGCTGCTGGGGGTGATCGCCTTCTGCGTGGGGACCGCGGCCGGGGTGCTGATGGCGAAGCTGATGAACGTGTTCAGTAAACACAAAATCAACCCGCTGATTGGTTCCGCCGGGGTGTCGGCGGTGCCGATGGCGGCCAGGGTGTCGAACAAGGTGGGTCTGGAAGCGGACGGGCAGAACTTCCTGCTGATGCACGCCATGGGCCCGAACGTGGCGGGGGTGATCGGCTCGGCGATCGCCGCCGGGGTGATGCTCAAGTACGTGCTGGCGATGTAGGCCAGCCAGTTCCCGCGGCTGGCATACCGGCCGCGGAGATTTCTCATAAGGAGACGGTGATGAATGAAGCCATAGCATGCTGTCCGGAAAACCGGACATCAACACGGGAGGCGGTGGTTGACGCCATGCTGGCGTCAGGCGATGAACTTGCACAACTGCAGCCGGCGCTGAACCTGCTTTCGCCCCCGCTGAACGCCACGCCTGGTGAAGCGCTGCTGGCCAGCTGTTATGAGGCCGGAGCTGACCACAACGCTGACAAGGCGACACGGGCGGTGACTGCCTTACCGGCGGCGGTCGTGCGCTCTGCGACGCCCTCGCTGCAGCGCAGCGGTCTGCTGTGCATGGCGGCCGGGGCGCTCAGCGCCCGGCATCTTCCGCTGACGCACAACCGGCTGTGCGACGTGGCGGGGCAGTTCGCCCGCGCAATCCCTGAAGGCGATGAAGAGGCGGGCAGTGGATTTTATACCGTGCGCAGCGTGTCCCTGCCCGTCTACCGGCGGCTGCGGCGGGATAACCATTCTCACAGCGTCTGTCTGCAGCAGGCGCTGCTGCATTTGCTGGCCTGGAAGAGTGAGTCGCCCTGGGCGCGACAGCAGGCGCAGCGCCTGCTCTGGCAGGGTGGCGTGCTGGGTGAGAAGGGGGAGTTTGCGCTACTGACGCTGGATGATGAGCTTCGCGAGCGACAGATAGTCTGGCCCGCGCTGAGATCGCTGCTGGCGGTGACCGGGTTTCTGGTCAGATACCCGGCCGGTCCGGTATTTAGCGATTAACGAGACTCCCCAAACGGGGAGCCGTTTAGTTGGTGGCCGGGTATTCCTGGACGGCGATATGGAGCGTAATTTTCTTATCATCACGCATGATGACTACCGGAATTTCCGATCCCGGGCGGATCTCGGCCACCTGATCCATCGTCTCCAGTGCAGAGACCGCAGGTTTGTCATTCACGGAGATGATCACGTCGTTGGCGCGGATCCCGGCTTGTGCTGCGGGGCCATCAGGCGCCACATCGTTAACCACGATCCCCTGGATCTGATCGATCCCGCCACCCTGCGCGTGCAGCGGGGCGATCTCCCGGCCGCTAATGCCGATATAGCCGCGGATCACCCGGCCATCCCGGATCAGCTTATCCATAATTTTGGTCGCTAACTGGAACGGGATCGCAAAGCCAATGCCTTCCGGTGTTTCGCCGTCATTGCTTTTGTCAAAGGAGAGGGTGTTAATCCCCATCAGCTCGCCGAGAGAGTTCACCAGCGCCCCACCCGAGTTACCGTGGTTAATCGAGGCGTCAGTCTGCAGGAAGTTCTGGCGGCCGGTGGGGTTGAGGCCAATGCGCCCTGTGGCGCTGATGATCCCCTGAGTGATGGTCTGCCCCAGGTTATAGGGGTTGCCAATCGCCAGGACGACATCGCCAATATGCGGCGTGCGTTTCGGGTTGATCGGGATCACCGGCAGCCCGCCGGTGGCGTTGATCTTCAGCACGGCGAGGTCAGTCAGGGTGTCGGAGCCGACCAGCAGCGCTTCGAAGACGCGGCCGTCCTGCAGCGCGACAATGATCTGATCGGCATCGTTGATAACGTGCTTGTTGGTCAGGATATAGCCGCGCTGGTCCATGATCACCCCGGAGCCAAGCGTCAGCTGATTATGGCTGGTGCTGTTCAGAGCGCGGTTATAGACGTTCACCACGGCGGGCGCCGCGCGGCGTACGGCGGCGTTATAGCTCACAGGGGAGTCGTCTGCCGTATCGTTCTGGGTGGTCGGCGTCAGCTGCCACTGGCGCAGCGATGGCATCAGGGCCAGCAGCAGGCCCCCGACAATCAAACCGATGAGTATCGAACGTAATAACTTTCCAGGCATGATGCAAATATCGTTAATGAATGGTCAGACGCAGCATAGCATGAGTTGTCCGGACATCGCACATGGCGGCGATGTCCGGGAAGACAATCAGCGCAGCAGCAGATAAATGCTTTCGTTGCCGCGGATCACGTTCAGGGCGATGACCGGCGGTTTGCCTTCAAGCACTTTGCGCAGTTCGGCAATCGAGTGAATACGTTCCCGGTTAAGGCCAATGACAATGTCGTCTTTATGCAGGCCGACCTGGGCAGCGGCGCTGCCTTTATCGACATTGTCGATTACCACCCCTTTGGTTCCGTCCTTCATCTGACCATCGCTGAGCGAGGCTCCCTGCAGGGCAGGGATAATCAGCTCGGCGCTGGCGGTGGAGGAAGTGCTCTTATCCAGCGTCACTTCGACATCGACCGGTTTTCCGTCGCGCAGCAGGCCAAGTTTGACCTTGGTGCCCGGTTCGGTGGTGGCGATACGCGAGCGCAGTTCGGCAAAACTGTTCAGCGGCTTGCCGTTCAGACTGACGATGACGTCGCCGGATTTGATCCCCGCTTTGGCGGAACCGGAGTTTGGCAGCACTTCACTGACGAAGGCGCCGCGCTGAACGTCGAGATTCATCGCCTTGGCGATATCGGCGCTCATTTCCATGCCTTTAATGCCCAGCAGGCCGCGTTTGATTTCGCCAAACTGAATGAGCTGGTCGGCGAGGGTTTTCGCCATGTTGCTTGGAATGGCAAAGCCGATGCCGATGCTGCCGCCGCCCGGCGCCAGGATCGCGGTGTTGATCCCGATAAGCTCGCCATTGAGGTTCAGCAGCGCGCCGCCGGAGTTGCCGCGGTTAATCGAGGCATCGGTCTGGATGAAATTCTCCAGCCCTTCAAGATTCAGGCCGCTGCGGCCAAGGGCAGAGATAATGCCGGAGGTGGCAGTCTGGCCAAGGCCGAACGGGTTGCCGACGGCGACGGCGAAGTCGCCGACGCGGAGTTTATCGGAGTCAGCAATGGCGATTTGCGTCAGGTTCGCCGGCTTAACCAGCTGCAGCAGCGCAATGTCGCTCTGTTCATCGCTGCCGACCAGTTTGGCATCAAACTCACGGCCATCGTTCAGCTGGACGCTGATCTTCTGCGCCTGATTGATGACGTGGCTATTGGTCAAGACGTAGCCCTTCGCCGCGTCGATGATGACGCCGGAGCCGAGCCCTTCAAACGGCTGCGCCTGCTCTTGCGGGGCGTTATCGCCAAAATATTTTTTCAGCTCTTCCGGCATATTTTGCGTCGGCGAAGCGGTACCTTCCACCTGCACGCTAACCACCGCTGGCAGGACCTTTTCCAGCATCGGCGCCAGGCTTGGTAACGCGCCCTGGCCGGGCACCTGAGTCGGTAAGGATGCTGCTGCCGGAGGCAGGGCCGACAACGATAACCCAATGCTTAACGCTAACGCACTCAACAGCAAAGTCTGTTTCTTCATTAGATGCTGGCTCTCGTAACCTGAGGTGAATGGAAGAACGTCCTGAATAACCTGATGTTATTGAATTTTTGCACAGGTAACAATGTGGGTACTGGTTTAAATTGTAGCCGGGAAGTGGGGGAAGGAGCGGGCGCGGTGGGTGCGCCCGGAGATATTTTATCAGACGCGATCAATTAATCGCGTTTTGCGCCACCGCGCAGTAAACCGGATGCGCCTTCAGAGTAGTCGCGCGGCATCTGGACAGGGGCCTGATCGTTGCTGGCTTCTGACTCTTCCAGGCGGTTGCGGAACGGGTTGGCGTCTGCCATAGAGTCCGGCAGCAGGTTGTTAGAGCTTTTCGCCATATGCTGATACAGCTGACGATAGTCGTGCGCCATGTTATCCAGCAGTTCGGCGCTGCGCGCGAAGTGGCTGACCAGCTCTTCACGGTATTCTTCAAGCTCGGCTTTATTTTTTTCCAGTTCGAACTGCAGCGCCTGCTGCTGGCGCAGTTTGCGGTTGCCGAAACGCATGGCGACGGCACCAATAATGATACCGACGACTAATCCAATTAGCGCGTATTCCCAGGTCATGAACATCTCCCGTTGTTTTGTGGTTCCGTAGGGTGGCTGTTAGGCTCTCCGCCTGCGCCCGATAGTGCCACTATAACCGCTAATTCCACAGAAGTGGAATCCTGGCGTATCATCGCGTAGTGTAGAACGGCCTTTTTTTCGTCAATCGTGAGCTTCGGCATTACGGTTTTCAAGGAATAACAATTAGATCATGCAAAGCCTGTCTCCAACATCGCGTTACCTTTTAGCCCTGAAAGAGGGCAGCCATCAACCCGACGACGTCCAGCAAGAAGCGGTGAGCCGCCTTGATACCATTTACCAGGAACTGCAGACTCAGCCCGCGCCCGTCGTGTCAGGCGGCGGTTTGCGCGCGAAATTCGGCAAACTGCTGGGTAAGCGCGAACCGGCTGCCGAGGCGGCACCTGTCCGCGGCCTGTATATGTGGGGCGGCGTGGGGCGGGGGAAAACCTGGCTGATGGACCTGTTTTACCAGAGTCTGCCGGGCGAGCGTAAGCAGCGCCTGCATTTTCATCGCTTTATGCTGCGCGTGCACGAAGAGCTGACCACCCTGCAGGGACATAGCGACCCGCTGGAGATTGTCGCCGACCGTTTCAAGGCGGAAACGGATGTGCTCTGTTTCGACGAGTTTTTCGTCTCCGATATTACCGATGCCATGCTGTTGGGCGGGTTGATGAAAGCCCTGTTTGCCCGCGGCATCACCCTGGTCGCCACCTCCAATATTCCGCCGGATGAGCTCTATCGCAATGGCCTGCAGCGCGCTCGTTTTCTGCCTGCTATCGACGCCATCAAGCAGCATTGCGATATTATGAACGTCGATGCCGGCATCGATTATCGTCTGCGTACGCTGACGCAGGCGCACCTGTGGCTGTCGCCGCTGAACAGTGAAACTCGCGAACAGATGGATAAACTGTGGCTGGCGCTAGCCGGGGCGCCGCGCGCGGCTGTCGGCCCGACGCTGGAGATTAACCACCGCGAGCTGCCCACGCTTGGCGTCGAAAACCAGACGCTGGCGGCGTCGTTCGCCACGCTGTGTGTGGATGCCCGTAGCCAGCATGACTATATTGCTCTCTCCCGTCTGTTCCACACCGTGATGCTGCTCGACGTGCCGGTGATGACCGCGCAGCTGGAGAGCGAAGCGCGGCGCTTTATCGCTCTGGTGGATGAGTTCTATGAGCGCCACGTGAAGCTGGTGGTCAGCGCCGCGGTGCCGCTGTACGACATTTATCAGGGTGAGCGGCTGAAGTTTGAGTTTCAGCGCTGTCTGTCGCGTCTGCAGGAAATGCAGAGCGAAGAGTACCTCAAGCGCCCGCACATGCCCTGACAGGGCACTTTTTCCCGGCAGATTCCGGGCCGGAAGGCTGCCCCGGGACCTGCCTGAAAAATCTCATAAAGGGGTCGATCTTTGACCCCGACTTCTCTATAATCTTGCGACCCCACGTTACGAGAAGGTTTTTTTCCCGAAACTTTCTATGTGCCGGCATAGGCTATTCGAAGGGGTAGGTTTGCTGGACAATGTCGTGTGAACCTCAACTGACTAAACGTTTGGGTGTTCACCAACGTGTAACTTATTATTTGGGTAAGCTTTTAATGAAAACTTTTACAGCTAAACCAGAAACCGTAAAACGCGACTGGTATGTTGTTGACGCGACCGGTAAAACTCTGGGCCGTCTGGCTACTGAACTGGCTCGTCGCCTGCGCGGTAAGCATAAAGCGGAATACACTCCGCACGTTGATACCGGTGATTACATCATCGTTCTGAACGCAGAAAAAGTTGCTGTAACCGGCAACAAGCGCGAAGACAAAATGTACTACCACCACACCGGCCACATCGGTGGTATCAAAGAAGCGACCTTTGAAGAGATGATTGCCCGCCGTCCTGAGCGTGTGATTGAAATCGCGGTTAAAGGCATGCTGCCAAAAGGCCCGCTGGGTCGTGCTATGTACCGTAAACTGAAAGTTTACGCGGGTAACGAGCACAACCACGCGGCACAGCAACCGCAAGTTCTTGACATCTAATCGGGATTATAGGCAATGGCTGAAAATCAATACTACGGCACTGGTCGCCGCAAAAGTTCCGCAGCTCGCGTTTTCATCAAACCGGGCAACGGTAAAATCGTTATCAACCAGCGTTCTCTGGAACAGTACTTCGGTCGCGAAACTGCCCGCATGGTAGTTCGCCAGCCGCTGGAACTGGTCGACATGGTTGAGAAACTGGATCTGTACATCACTGTTAAAGGTGGTGGTATCTCTGGTCAGGCTGGTGCGATCCGTCACGGTATCACCCGCGCTCTGATGGAGTACGATGAGTCTCTGCGTGGCGAACTGCGTAAAGCAGGCTTCGTTACTCGTGATGCTCGTCAGGTTGAACGTAAGAAAGTCGGCCTGCGTAAAGCACGTCGTCGTCCGCAGTTCTCCAAACGTTAATTGTTTTCTGCTCACGCAGAACAATTTGCGAAAAAACCCGCTCCGGCGGGTTTTTTTATGGATAAAACGGCTGTTATCCACAATCATGTCGCCGCTTTTCGCCACTTTTTCAGCATTTCCAGAATCCCCTCACCACAACGTCTTCAAAATCTGGTAAACTATCATCCAATTTTCTGCCCAAATGCTGGTGATTGTTCATTTTTTGTTTTATTCGTGAACGAAGGTGACATCGCGCTACTGGGGTTTTTACATCTGGCCGGTCATGAGTGACTGGCAGCAGTACAAAATTCTGAATATACCTGGAGGTTTTCATGGCTGTCGCTGCCAACAAACGTTCGGTAATGACGCTGTTTTCTGGTCCTACTGACATCTATAGCCATCAGGTCCGCATTGTGCTGGCTGAGAAGGGTGTCAGTTTTGAGATAGAGCACGTGGAGAAGGACAACCCACCTCAGGATCTGATTGACCTCAACCCGAATCAAAGCGTACCGACGCTGGTGGATCGTGAGCTCACTCTGTGGGAATCTCGCATCATTATGGAGTATCTGGATGAGCGTTTCCCGCATCCGCCGTTAATGCCGGTTTATCCGGTGGCGCGTGGAGAAAGCCGCCTGTATATGCAACGTATCGAGAAGGACTGGTATTCGCTGATGAATACCATCCAGAGCGGTACCGCAGCACAAGCTGATGCTGCGCGTAAGCAGCTGCGTGAAGAACTGCTGGCTATCGCGCCGGTCTTCACCCAGAAACCTTACTTCCTGAGCGACGAGTTCAGCCTGGTAGATTGCTACCTGGCGCCGCTGCTGTGGCGTTTGCCGGTTCTGGGTGTGGAACTGGTTGGCGCAGGCGCGAAAGAGCTCAAAGGCTACATGACTCGCGTATTTGAGCGTGATTCCTTCCTCGCTTCTTTAACTGAAGCCGAGCGTGAAATGCGCCTCGGTCGGGGCTAAATAATGGATGTATCACAGCTGACGCCGCGTCGCCCGTATCTGTTACGGGCGTTTTATGAGTGGCTGCTGGATAACCAGCTGACGCCGCACCTGGTAGTGGATGTCACTCTGCCGGGCGTGCTCGTACCGATGGAGTATGCGCGCGACGGTCAAATCGTTCTCAATATTGCCCCGCGTGCGGTCGGCAATCTGGAGCTGGCGAATGACGAGGTGCGTTTTAACGCGCGCTTTGGCGGCGTTCCGCGCAACGTTTCCGTCCCGCTGGCTGCGGTACTCGCCATCTATGCCCGTGAGAACGGCGCTGGCACGATGTTCGAACCTGAGGCGGCCTATGACGAAGATGTCAGCAGCCTCAACGATGATGACGTCGCGCCTGAGAGCGAAAGCGAAACGGTGATGTCGGTGATTGATGGCGATAAGCCGGATAATCACGACGACGATCCTGACGACACGCCGCCGCCGCGCGGTGGTCGCCCGGCGCTCCGCGTTGTGAAGTAACGCCTGACAGGCCCTCCGGGGCCTGTTTTTTTTTGCCTGCCTGCTTTGTTAACCCCGCCACACATCACGCGTCCTGCGGCTGATACTGTTATTGCCACACTTATCTTTCAGGGAGCAGTTATGTCTTTACTTGCACAACTGGATCGGCGTATTCGCCATGACGGCGGGTTAATTGTCTCCTGTCAGCCGGTACCGGGCAGCCCGCTGGATAACCCCGCCATCGTCGCGGCGATGGCGCTGGCGGCAGAGCAGGCGGGGGCGGTGGCGCTGCGCATAGAAGGTCTGGCCAACCTGCATGCCGTTCGTCCGTTAGTGACGGTGCCCATTATCGCGCTGATTAAGCGCGATCTGCATGATAGCCCGGTGCGTATTACGCCGTGGCTTGAGGATGTGAATGCCCTGGCGCAGGCGGGGGCCGATATCATTGCGGTTGACGGCACGCGGCGTCAGCGTCCGGCCTCTGTCGCATCGTTGTTGGCGGCAATTCACCGCCAGGGGAAAAACGCGATGGCAGATTGTTCCTCTCTCGACGATGCCCTTGAATGCTGGCAATTGGGTTTCGATATGGTTGGCACCACCCTCTCAGGCTATACCGCAGAGGAGACACCGGACGAACCGGACCTGGCGCTGGTGAAAAGCCTGAGCGCCGCGGGCTGCAGAGTCATCGCCGAGGGGCGCTACAATACGCCTGCGCAGGCGGCTGAGGCGATGCGTTGCGGTGCGTGGGCGGTAACCGTCGGATCGGCGATCACCCGTTTAGAGCATATCTGCGGCTGGTATAATTCGGCGCTGAAAGCGGCGGTTTGCCCGGCGAATGAGCAATAAAAAAGCCCGATGGCGTTAACCATCGGGCTTTTATGCGCTGAGGCTCAGAGCCTAGTCAGACTTCAAGGTAGTTCAGGATCCCGTCCGCCGCTTTACGGCCTTCGGCAATCGCAGTGACCACCAGGTCGGAACCGCGAACGATATCGCCACCGGCGAAGATTTTCGGGTTGCTGGTCTGGAACGCGTTGTCGCTGCCTTCCGGCGCGATGATGCGGCCCTGAGAGTCCAGCTCGACGCTGTGCTTCGCCAGCCACTCCATGCTGTGCGGACGGAAGCCAAAGGCCATTACCACCGCATCAGCCGGCACCACGTGTTCAGAACCGGCGACGATCTCCGCGCGACGGCGGCCTTTCGCGTCCGGCTGGCCCATCTCGGTGCGCGCCATCTTCACGCCGCACACTTTGCCATTGGCATTCACTTCCACACCCAGCGGCTGGACGTTGAACTGGAACTCAACGCCTTCTTCACGCGCGTTTTTCACTTCGCGTTTTGAACCCGGCATGTTCTCTTCGTCACGACGATAGGCACAGATCACGTGCGCCGCATTCTGACGAATGGAGGTCCGCACGCAGTCCATCGCGGTGTCGCCACCGCCGAGCACGACCACGCGTTTGCCTTCCATGCTGACGTAGGGCTCATCAGCGGTTTCACCGAAGCCCATGATCTGCTTGGTGTTAGCGATCAGGAACGGCAGCGCGTCGTAGACGCCCGGGGCGTCTTCGTTGTCCAGTCCGCCGCGCATCGACTGATAGGTCCCGACGCCGAGGAACACGGCATCGTACTCCTTCAGCAGGTCGTCGAGCTGCACGTCGCGGCCCACTTCGATATTGAGTTTGAACTCAATACCCATGCCGGTGAAGATTTCACGGCGGCGGGTCATCACCTCTTTTTCCAGCTTGAACGCCGGGATACCGAACGTCAGCAGGCCACCGATTTCCGGATGGCGGTCAAACACCACCGCTTTGACGCCGTTGCGGGTCAGCACGTCGGCACAGGCGAGGCCCGCCGGGCCAGCACCGATGATAGCGACGGTTTTACCGGTCGGCTTCACGCCGGAGAGATCCGGGCGCCAGCCCATTTCAAACGCTTTGTCATTGATATAGCGTTCGATGTTGCCGATGGTCACCGCGCCGAACTCATCGTTCAGCGTACAGGAGCCTTCACACAGGCGGTCCTGTGGGCAAACGCGCCCGCAGACTTCCGGCAGGGTGTTGGTCTGATGCGACAGCTCAGCCGCCTCAAAAATACGCCCCTCGTTGGCCAGCTTCAGCCAGTTCGGGATGTAGTTATGCACCGGGCATTTCCATTCGCAGTACGGGTTGCCGCAGGAGAGGCAGCGATCTGCCTGCGCCTTGGCCTGGCCTTCTGAAAACGGCTCGTAAATTTCCACAAACTCAATTTTACGGATCTTCAGCGGTTTCTTTGGCGGATCAACGCGCTGCAGGTCGATAAATTGATAAACGTTCTGACTCATCTTAACCCCTTACTGCGCCTGCACCCGCAGCTCAGCTGCGGAACGACTACGGTGACCCAACAGTGCTTTAACATCGCTGGACTTCGGTTTAACCAGCGCAAACTTCGCGGAGAAGGCCGGCCAGTTGGCGAGGATCTCTTCGCCACGTTGCGAACCGGTAAGCTGCACGTGTTCGGTGATTAAACCGCGCAGGTGCTCTTCATGAATAGCCAGAGAATCAACGTCCAGCACTTCCACCAGTTCCGGGTTCACGCGTTTACGGAAGTCGCCATCTTCATCCAGGACATAAGCAAAGCCGCCGGTCATCCCTGCGCCAAAGTTGACGCCGGTTTTACCGAGCACGCAGACGATGCCGCCGGTCATATATTCACAGCCGTTGTCACCGATGCCTTCCACCACGGTAATGGCGCCGGAGTTACGCACGGCGAAACGCTCACCTGCGCGGCCTGCGGCGTACAGACGACCACCGGTCGCGCCGTACAGGCAGGTGTTGCCGATAATGCTGGCTTCGTGGCTGCGGAACGCAGAGCCGACCGGAGGACGAATGGCCAGCAGACCGCCCGCCATGCCTTTACCGACATAGTCGTTGGCATCGCCGGTCAGATGCAGCTCTACGCCACCGGCGTTCCACACGCCGAAGCTCTGGCCCGCGGTGCCGCTAAAGTGGGCGACGATCGGATCCCCGGCCAGTCCCTGGTCACCATGGGTCTGGGCAATATACCCGGACAGCGAGGCCCCCACGGAGCGGTCGGTATTGCGGATATCGAACCAGAACGTTTTGCTCTGCTTTTCATCCACGTACGGTTTCGCCTGCTGCAGCAGCTGCGCGTTGAGTACACCGTTATCGAACGGTGGGTTGTTCTCGGTGCAGTACAGCGCTTTGCCCGGATGCGGCTCTGCGGTCTCCAGCAGTTTACCCAGATCCAGTTTCTGCTGTTTGGCAGTAAACCCATCCAGCTCTTTGAGCAGATCGGTGCGGCCAATCAGATCCACCAGACGCTTGACGCCCAGCTGGGCCATCAGCTCGCGGGTCTCACGGGCGATAAATTCAAAGTAGTTGGTCACTTTGAACGGCAGACCGTGATAGTGGTTCTTACGCAGTTTGTCATCCTGAGTCGCCACGCCGGTCGCGCAGTTGTTCAGGTGGCAAATACGCAGGTATTTACAGCCCAGCGCGACCATCGGGCCGGTACCGAAACCGAAGCTCTCTGCGCCGAGGATCGCCGCTTTGATGATATCGAGGCCGGTTTTCAGGCCGCCGTCCACCTGCAGACGGATCTTATGACGCAGACCGTTAGCGACCAGCGCCTGCTGGGTTTCCACCAGGCCAAGCTCCCACGGACAGCCGGCATATTTCACCGATGAGAGCGGGCTCGCCCCGGTACCGCCGTCGTAGCCGGCGATGGTGATCAGATCGGCATAGGCTTTGGCCACGCCGGTGGCGATGGTGCCAACGCCCGGTTCAGAAACCAGTTTGACCGAAATCATCGCTTTCGGGTTGACCTGCTTGAGGTCGAAAATCAGCTGCGCCAAATCCTCGATAGAGTAGATATCGTGGTGCGGCGGCGGGGAAATCAGCGTCACGCCCGGTACGGAATAGCGCAGTTTGGCGATATACGGGGTGACTTTATCACCCGGCAACTGACCGCCTTCACCCGGTTTCGCCCCCTGGGCGACTTTGATCTGGATGACGTCGGCATTGACCAGATAGGCTGGCGTGACGCCGAAGCGGCCGGACGCGACCTGCTTGATGCGCGACACTTTATTGGTGCCGTAGCGCGCCGGGTCTTCACCGCCTTCACCGGAGTTAGAGAAACCGCCGATGCTGTTCATCGCTTCCGCCAGCGATTCGTGTGCTTCAGGGCTCAGCGCGCCGATCGACATCGCCGCGGTATCGAAGCGTTTGAACAGCTCTTTCGCCGGTTCTACGTCGTCGATACTGATAGCGTCTTCGCCTGGATTGAGCGCCAGCAGATCGCGCAGCGTGGCCGCCGGACGTTCGTTAACCAGTTTCGCGTATTGTTGATAGTCGCTGTATTCGCCGCTCTGCACGGCCTTCTGCAGGGTCTGAACCACGTCCGGGTTGTAGGCGTGATATTCACCGCCGTGCACGAACTTCAGCAGGCCGCCCTGAGCCAGTGGCTTACGTGCCAGCCAGGCGCGTTTCGACAGATTCAGCAGATCCTGCTGGAAATCGTCGAAGCCGGCGCCGCCGATGCGGCTGACCACGCCCTGGAAGCAGAGATCGGAAACCTCGCGATGCAGACCGACGGCTTCGAACAGCTTCGAGCAGCGGTAGGACGCGATGGTGGAGATCCCCATCTTCGACATGATTTTGTACAGACCTTTGTTGATACCGTTGCGATAGTTCAGCATCACCGCACGGTAGGCTTTATCGATAGCTTTGCTGTCGACCAGCTTCGCCAGCGTTTCATAGGCGAGGTACGGATAGATAGCGGTCGCGCCGAAGCCGAGCAGGACCGCAAAGTGATGCGGATCGCGGGCGCTGGCGGTTTCAACGATGATGTTGGCATCGCAGCGCAGACTTTTATCGACCAGACGGGTCTGGATCGCGCCAACGGCCATCGGCGCCGGTACCGGCAGACGGTCTTTGGCGATGTTGCGGTCGGACAGCACCAGCAGCACGGTACCCTCGCGCACCATTTGCTCTGCTTTGTCACACAGGGCTTTCACCGTCTCGCTGAGCGAGGCCTCTGCCGGGTTAAACGTGATGTCGAGGACGTCGGCACGATAGTGCTCTTCTTCCATCGTCGTCAGCTGTTTGAAATCGGAGTACAGCAGGATCGGCGATTTGAAGCTCAGGCGATGGGCCTGGCCTTCCGCTTCGCAGAAGACGTTCATTTCGCGACCGATGCTGGTGGCCAGCGACATGACGTGCGCTTCACGCAGCGGATCGATAGGCGGGTTAGTCACCTGGGCGAACTGTTGACGGAAGTAATCGTAGATAATGCGCGGCTGGCTGGAGAGCACGGCGAAAGGTGTGTCATCGCCCATCGAACCGACTGCTTCCTGGCCATTTTCGCCGAGCACGCGCAGGACGGAGTCCAGCTCTTCCGCGCTGTAGTTAAACTGTTTCTGGTAGCTGGCGAGCGTGTCGTCATCCAGTTGGCGGCTGCCGACTTCTTCTTCCGGCAGATCTTCGAACGGCACCAGGCGACGAACGTTTTTCTCCATCCACTCTTTGTACGGGTGGCGGCTCTTCAGATCGTCATCGGTTTCCGCCGAGTGCAGAATGCGTCCGGCGCGGGTATCGATAACCATCAGCTCGCCTGGGCCCACGCGGCCTTTCTCGACCACTTCGTCCGGCTGGTAGTCCCAGATACCGACTTCAGAGGCGCAGGTGATGAGCTTATCTTTGGTAATGACGTAGCGCGCCGGGCGCAGGCCATTACGATCGAGGTTACAGGCAGCGTAGCGGCCATCGGACATGACGATGCCCGCCGGGCCGTCCCACGGCTCCATATGCATGGAGTTAAAGTCGAAGAACGAACGCAGCTCCGGATCCATATCCGGGTTGTTCTGCCAGGCTGGCGGCACCAGCAGGCGCATGGCGCGCACGATATCCATCCCGCCGGCCAGCAGCAGCTCCAGCATGTTGTCCATTGAACTGGAGTCAGAGCCGGTTTCGTTAACGAACGGCGCGGCGTCGTGCAGATCCGGGATCAGCGGGGTCTGGAACTTATAGGTACGGGCGCGGGCCCACTGGCGGTTGCCGGTGATGGTGTTGATTTCACCGTTGTGCGCCAGGTAACGGAACGGCTGCGCCAGCGGCCAGCGCGGCACGGTGTTGGTGGAGAAGCGCTGGTGGAACAGGCAGATAGCCGACTCCAGGCGCAGGTCCGCGAGGTCCAGGTAGAAGCGCGGCAAATCCGCCGGCATACACAGACCTTTATAGATGTTGACCAGGTTGGACAGGCTACAAACGTAGAAATCTTTGTCTTCCTGCAGGCGTTTTTCAATGCGACGACGCGCAATAAACAGACGGCGCTCCATATCGCGCGGGCGCCAGCCAGCCGGGGCGTTCACAAAGATTTGCTCAATACGGGGCAGCGAGGAGAGGGCGATTTCACCGAGGACGCCTTCGTTGGTCGGCACATCGCGCCAGCCGACAATCGACAGGGTCTCAAGCTGAAGTTCTTCTTCAACGATGCGGCGCGCCGCTTTAGCCAGCTCAGGATCTTTATTCAGGAACAGCATCCCAACGGCGTAGTTTTTGGCTAAACGCCAGCCGCGCTCTTCAGCAACGATGCGGAAGAAACGATCGGGTTTTTGCAGCAGCAGACCGCAACCGTCGCCGGTTTTACCATCGGCAAGGATTGCGCCACGGTGCTGCATGCGGGCCAGTGCGTGTATCGCGGTTCGCACTACCTTGTGGCTAGGTTCGCCTTCTATGTGGGCGATCAGGCCGAAACCACAGTTATCCCTCTCAAGGGATTTGTCGTACAACATATCAGTGAACCTCCCCAGGCTCTGCGGACACCCTCCGATACCGATTGCGCACAGGCACAGAAAGAGTATGGCGACGGGGTTTGCACCTCGCATTCGCCCTCTTTAAATCCTTTTCGCATCGGTACACAAGTTTGAGGACTTGCTGTTAAGAGGGAATCTCAATTACTGCATAAATATGATGAGCAGAGTGCTCATCCAGAAAGCTTCCAGCGGATTCCCAACTTATCGGGAATCCACACTTACGTCAAATGGCAATCTTATTAATACAAAAATGTGCTATACAGGTGTTAACTTGTTGTTTTAAAAATAAATAGTGCCATTTTTCGTGCTATGAATACGCCTCAGGAAGGTCAGGCTAGTGTGATCTGTCTCACTGTGCACGCGGCTTTGCATTACCGTTATGCGCTGAAATGCATGTCATCATTAGCATATTTGACTGCCATATATTTTCTCAATGGATATTAATACTGTTTTTTACCGTGAAGAAGATTAGGGCTATCCGCAGGTGAAATATAAGGAAAACTCATCACCACAGAGGTGAATGAAATTGCAGTAATCATGATTGTTTATGCAATGAGGGTGGCCGCCGCGCTGACGATTGATCCAGGTCATCGCCGTCGGTGACAAAAAGTGGCAGGCTTGGCCCCCTTTGTTGAGGCCGGTCTATCAGATTATGCAGTTACAGAAATTAGTCAATATGTTTGGTGGGGATCTTATGCGCCGCTATGGCGAAAAGGTCCATAAGCTGACGCTGCACGGCGGTTTTAGCTGCCCGAACCGCGACGGCACGCTGGGCCGCGGCGGTTGCACTTTCTGTAATGTGGCTTCCTTTGCCGATGAGGCGCAGCAGCATCGCTCCATCGCCGAACAGCTCGCTCATCAGGCGCAGCTCGTCAACCGGGCAAAGCGCTATCTGGCCTATTTCCAGGCCTATACCAGCACCTTCGCTGAAGTGCAGGTGCTCCGCTCGATGTATCGTCAGGCCATCAGCCAGGCGAATATTGTCGGCCTCTGCGTCGGCACCCGCCCGGACTGCGTGCCGGAGGCAGTCCTCGATCTGCTGAGTGAATATCATGAGCAAGGATATGAGGTATGGCTGGAGCTGGGACTGCAAACCGCGCACGATAAAACCCTGCATCGGATTAACCGCGGGCATGATTTCGCTTGCTACCAGCGTACTGCGCGTCTGGCGCGAGCGCGAGGGCTGAAGGTCTGCGCACATCTGATCGTCGGCCTGCCCGGAGAGACCCAGGGCCATTGCCTGGAGACGCTGGAGCGGGTGGTGGCGACCGGCGTGGACGGCATCAAGCTGCACCCGCTGCACATTGTCAAAGGCAGTATTATGGCCAAAGCGTGGCAGGCCGGGCGTCTCAATGGCATTGAGCTGGAGGCGTATACCGTGACCGCCGGGGAGATGATTCGCCATACGCCGCCGGAGGTGATCTATCACCGGATATCGGCCAGCGCCCGTCGACCCACGCTATTGGCGCCGCTGTGGTGCGAAAATCGCTGGACCGGAATGGTTGAACTGGATCGCTATCTGAATGAGCAGGGCGCTCAGGGCTCGGCGCTAGGCCGCAGCTGGGCTGTGCCCCTGGCGGAGAAGTAGAAGCAGACGATGTCCGGGCCAAGGCCGGACATCGCTCTTCAGCCATTTATGCCTGACTGGCTTTCATCGTCATCCGTGGGGTTTTAATCACCAGCAGCACCAGCACGGCGCCAAGCGCGGCGATAGTGCCGGCGAGAATAAAGGCGCTGTCGAATTTGCCGGTGGACTGCACGATATAGCCCGTGACAATCGGCCCCACGATGCCGGAGACGCTGCCGATAAGATGGATAAAGCCGCTGGCGCCGCCGACGCGGGATTTATGCACCACGTCCTGAATAATCGCCCAGTAGATCGCCCCGGTCACATAGAGGAAAAAGATGGAGACCGACATCAGCAGAACGGCAGGAACGACACTGCTAACGGTACCGGCGAGCCCCACGCAGAGCGCGGCCATTAGCAGGCATACCACCAGCACGATTTTGCGCGACAGCAGCAGCCTTCCGGTAAGGTTAAATATTTTATCGGATATATAACCCCCCAGCGCCAGACCGACAAAACCGACGATCCACGGGATCATGGTGGTGAGACTCATCTGTTTAATATCCAGATGGTGCTGCTGGACCAGATAGGATGGGAACCAGCTGAGAAAGAAAAACAGAATATAGTTGTAGCAGAAGAACGCAAATGCCGTCACCAGAATAATAGGCTGCTTGAGATAATAACCCAATGAGTGAGCCGTTTGATTTTCTACGGTTTCGAGGGCGTCCTCCTCTTGCTTCATTTTATTAATGAGCATGAGCTCTTCCTGACTGACATGCTTATGTTTGTCAGGTGAGTTAGCCGCAATAAAAAACCACACGACCATCCACACAATACCGATGGCGAAAATAATCATAAACGCGGGACGCCAGCCGAAAGCCAAGGCCAGATAACCGACGATGGGACCGGCGACCGCGCCGCCCAGCGGAGAGCCGGCGCTGAGGAACCCCACTGCGGTTGCCGCTTGCTTTTTAGGAAACCAGCCGTTAATCATCTTGTTTGCTGAGGCGCAAATCGGGCCCTCTGCCATCCCGAAGAGCACCCGCAGCACCAGCATGGAATAAAAGCCGGTGGCAACCGCGGTTAAGCCGCAAAACAGCGACCATAACCCAACCGCCAGGCCCATCACTAATGTGGCGCCAAATTTATCGACGGCGAGGCCGCCAATAAAATTAAAGACCGCGTAGCCGAAGAAAAAACTGCCGAAAATCATACCAAATTGTTCAGCGTTAAGTGCAAGGTCCTTTTCAATCATCGGCACCGTAATGGATAACGCCACCCGGTCCAGATAATTTATCATATATACTAAAAATAATAACAGGACGATAATCCAGCGAATATTTTTTCCCATGATAACACCATGCTCATTATATGATTTATATCAGGCGCGGCGGATCTACAGATATCCGTCGGCCGTTATTTAAAAATGATGTCGGCTTAGCCTAGCTGCAGCAGCACTTTGCAGCAGGTCTTCCGATCGTTGGCGAAAATCTCCATGGCCTCTTTCACCTGCTCCAGCGGCATACAGTGGGTGATTAACGCCTCAGGATGAATAAGGCCTTTCTCCATCCAGTCGATGACCAGCGGAAAGCGCCCGCTGTTCAGCCGGGAGGAGAAAATGGAGATCTCTTTACTGGTGATGCTTTGCTGGGTCAGCGTGGACGCCTCGCCGGAGAAACCGAGTATGCCGATACGGGCGGCAGGGGAGGCGAGGAGGATTGCCTCCTGCAGAATGGCTGGGTGGCAGGCGGCATCAATGACCAGCGTGGGGGCTAGCTGCCGCTGCGCCAGCTGATCCGCCAGCGGCTGATGGGTGTTATCGAGCGTCAGATCGGCGCAGTTGTCCCGCGCCATCTGTAGACGCTCGGCAATGCGGTCCACGACGATCACCTGCTTAACGCCATACACCCCCTTCAGCGCCTGGATGATCGTCAGACCCATCGGGCCAGCGCCGTAGACCAGGGCGATATCCTGCGGCGTGGGCTGCAGCTGGGCGGTAATGTTTGCCGCAATAGTAAAAGGCTCAACCATTGTCGCCTGACGATCGCTGATGGCCTCCGGAATGCGCCAGGCATTTTTGGCCGGCACGCAGGCATAGTCGCTGAATCCCCCATCGCGGTGCACCCCGATGACCTGGAGCTGCGCGCAAACATTCGGCCGACCTACCGAGCAGGGATAACAATGGCCGCAGCTGACTACGGGGTCGACCGCGACGCGTTCGCCGATACGCGACGGAGAGACCTGCTCGCCGACGGCATCGATAGTGCCGAAGAATTCATGACCAATAACGCGGGGATATTTCGCGAAGGGGTTGTGGCCCTGATAGATGTGCACATCGGAACCGCAGATCCCGGCAAAGGCGATTTTCACCCGTACTTCATGGCTGCCCGGAACGGGAACCGGACGTGATTCAATGTTCAGCTGGCCTGGCTCTTTGACGACGACGCTTCTCATTTCTGTTCCTTCCATTGTCTGTTTTGCGAACGAATTTCGCCTGTTTTATTACCATACAAGTATGCATTTGATCATAAATAGCTCTGGATCACATTTGGAAGAGGTCGTCAGAAAAAGCCAGACTATTATTAATCTATTGAAATAAATTGAAAAAAAATATGAATACGCCGGGATGGGCTTGCCCGGTGCAGGAATGTGATCGTTATCACGACAGTGAAGGACAATTCGATTATGATTACTGGTATGGTAGTAGGGTAAAAATTCAAATTATGAAGCAGGTGATAACGATGCAGATGACAATGCGCTGGTTTGGGCCAGAGGAAGACAAGGTTTCATTAGAGCATATACGACAGGTGCCCGGCGTGGAGGGGGTCGTCGGCGCGCTCTATGACGTCGCGGTGGGTGAGGTATGGCCAGTCGATAAAATTGAGCGTCTGGTCAGCCAGGCCCATGCCGCGGGCCTGAAAATGGAGGTGATAGAGAGCGTCAACATTCATGATGACATTAAAATCGGCCTTCCTTCCCGTGACCGCTATATTGCCAACTATCAGCAGACCATTCGCCACCTTGCCCGCTTCGGCGTCAAAGTTATCTGTTATAACTTCATGCCGGTTTTCGACTGGATGAAAACGGATATGAACTACGTCCTGCCGGATGGCTCGCTGACGATGGCTTTTGAGAAGAAAGATATCGATAAGCGGCTGGAAGACGTGGTGAAAGAGGTACTGGAGAACTCAAACGGCTTCGCCTTGCCGGGCTGGGAGCCTGAACGGCTGGCGGAGGTGCAGACCCTGTTTGCCAAATATAGCGCGGTGGATGACCACAAGCTGCGGGAGAACCTGGTCTATTTTCTGCGGGCGGTGATCCCGGTCTGTGAAGAGGTCGGGGTGAAAATGGCGATCCATCCGGACGATCCGCCGTACTCGATTTTTGGCCTGCCGCGGGTGGTCAAAAACCGCGACGATCTGGACTGGATCTGCCGGGCCGTCGACTCGCCCGCCAACGGCATCACGCTCTGCACCGGCTCGATTGCCGAAGATCCGGATAACGATGTGTACGCTATCCTGGCAGAGTTTACCCGGCGCAAGCGGATCCATTTCGCCCACGTCCGCAATATTAAGCTGATGCAGGATAAAGACTTTTACGAGTGCGCGCATCCATCAGAGTACGGTTCGCTGGATATGTATAAGGTGATGCAAGCGCTGTATGACAACGGGTTCGACGGCTATATTCGCCCGGATCATGGCCGCTTTATCTGGGGAGAGACCGGACGGCCGGGCTATGGCTTGTACGACCGCGCCCTCGGCGTGACCTACCTGAAGGGGCTCTGGGAGGCGTTAAGCAAGCGCTAACCACTCTCCTGACCCTGCCTCTTTTTAGCGGCTGGTTCGCCTTGGCGACCAGCCGTCATATCAGCTCCTTCCCGCATTTTTTGCACAACTTACAGCGCATTGCTCAGAATTGAGTATTATTGTGCGGAGTTGTCGTGAAGGAATCCCCTATGAAGCAAATTCGTATGCTGGCGCAGTATTATGTCGACCTGATGATGAAGCTGGGTCTGGTCCGCTTTTCGATGCTGTTGGCTCTTGCGCTGGTGGTGCTGGCCATTGTGGTACAGATGGCGGTCACCATGGTGCTGCATGGCCAGGTTGAAAGTATCGACGTTATCCGCTCTATCTTCTTCGGTCTGCTGATCACCCCCTGGGCGGTCTACTTTCTCTCGGTGGTGGTGGAGCAGCTCGAAGAGTCCCGCCAGCGTCTTTCGCGGTTGGTGGACAAGCTGGAGGAGATGCGAGAGCGCGATCTGAAGCTGAACGTGCAGCTGAAAGATAACATCGCGCAGTTGAATCAGGAGATTGGCGAACGTGAAAAGGCGGAAGCCGAGCGCGAGACCACTCTCGAGCAGTTGAAGATCGAGATGAAAGAGCGTGAAGAGACGCAGATCCAGCTCGAACAGCAATCCTCCTTTCTGCGCTCTTTCCTCGACGCTTCGCCAGATCTGGTTTTCTACCGCAATGAGGATAAGGAGTTTTCAGGCTGTAACCGGGCGATGGAGCTGTTGACCGGCAAAAGTGAGAAACAGCTGATCCACCTCAAACCGCAGGACGTCTATAGCGAAGAGGCCGCGGAAAAAGTGCTGGAAACCGACGAGAAGGTGTTCCGCCACAATGTATCGCTGACCTATGAGCAGTGGCTGGACTATCCCGATGGCCGCAAAGCGTGCTTCGAAATCCGCAAGGTCCCGTACTACGATCGCGTCGGTAAGCGTCGCGGCTTGATGGGCTTCGGGCGTGATATCACCGAACGAAAACGCTATCAGGACGCCCTCGAGCGCGCCAGCCGGGATAAAACTACCTTTATTTCGACCATCAGCCATGAGCTGCGTACCCCGCTGAATGGGATCGTCGGGCTGAGCCGTATTTTGCTGGATACCGAACTGACCAGCGAGCAGGAGAAATACCTGAAGACCATCCATGTCTCGGCGGTGACGCTGGGGAATATCTTCAATGATATTATCGACATGGATAAAATGGAGCGCCGTAAGGTTCAGCTCGATAACCAGCCGGTAGACTTCACCAGCTTCCTTGCCGACCTTGAAAACCTTTCGGGTCTGCAGGCCCAGCAGAAAGGCCTGCGCTTTGTATTGGATCCCTCGCTACCGCTACCGCATAAAGTGATCACCGACGGTACGCGTCTGCGCCAGATCCTGTGGAACCTTATCAGCAACGCCGTGAAGTTTACCCCCCAGGGCGGCGGGGTGAATGTCCGCGTGCGCTATGACGAAGGCGATATCCTGCACTTCGAAGTGGAAGACTCCGGTATCGGTATTCCTGAGGCGGAACAAGACAAAATCTTCGCCATGTATTACCAGGTCAAAGACAGCCACGGCGGCAAACCAGCCACCGGCACCGGGATTGGCCTCGCCGTATCGCGTCGCCTGGCGCGCAATATGGGCGGCGATATCAGCGTAACCAGCCAGCCGGGTAAAGGGGCGACCTTTACGCTCACCGTCCATGCGCCTGCCATTGCGGAAGAAGTGGAAGATACGTTGGCGGAAGACGACATGCCATTACCCGCGCTTAACGTGCTGCTGGTGGAAGACATCGAGCTCAACGTCATTGTGGCCCGTTCGGTGCTGGAAAAGCTGGGCAACAGCGTGGATGTCGCCATGACCGGGAAAGCCGCGCTGGAGATGTTCGAGCCTGGCGAGTACGACCTGGTGCTATTGGATATTCAATTGCCGGATATGACGGGGCTGGATATCTCTCGCCAGCTAAAACAGAATTTTGCCGCTGATGAGCTGCCGCCGCTGGTCGCCCTGACCGCCAACGTGCTGAAGAATAAGAAAGAGTATCTTGATGCCGGGATGGACGATGTGCTGAGCAAGCCGTTGTCGGTGCCAGCGCTCACCGCCATGATCAAGAAATTCTGGGATGCGCCGGAAGAGGAAGCGCAGGAAGCGCCGGCGGCCGATGTGCATAAAGCCGACGCGGTGCTGGATACCGATATGCTGGAGCAATATATCGAACTGGTGGGACCGAAGCTTATCAACGATGGACTCGCGGTGTTTGAGAAGATGATGCCGGGCTATATGTCTGTCCTCGAGTCCAATCTCACCGCCCGCGATCAAAAAGGGATCGTCGAGGAGGGGCATAAGATCAAAGGGGCGGCCGGTTCTATTGGTCTGCGCCACATCCAGCAGTTGGGACAGCAGATCCAGACCCCGGATCTGCCTGCCTGGTCTGATAATGTCGCTGAATGGGTTGAAGAGATGAAATCTGAGTGGCAAAACGACGTGGCGGTACTGAAGGCGTGGGTGGCGAAGGCCGGGAAAAAATGACCCCGGACAGACCGGGGTGCGCGAATACTGCGCCAACACCAGGGAACTGGTGGTTGAGCCAGTGTTATTTGAGTGATGTTGTTACGTGGCGCAACCTGAGAAGTGGATTGCTCGCTCATTAAGATAGCAAAGCTTAACTAATTTGTTACATGAATCAGTAAAATATGTGAAGCATAGCGAGTAAATCGACATTTTTGACTGGTTTCAGCGAGTTGCATGGAGGAGCGAAAGCGATGAAAAAAATTGGTGTGGTACTGAGCGGCTGCGGCGTGTACGACGGCAGTGAAATTCATGAAGCGGTGATTACCCTGCTGGCGATCGCGCGCAACGGCGCGCAGGCGGTGTGCTTTGCACCCGATAAACCGCAGCGCGACGTCATCAACCATCTGACGGGTGAACCGCTGACGGAGCAACGCAACGTGCTGGTGGAAGCGGCGCGAATTGCCCGCGGCGACATCTTACCGCTGACGCAGGCGCGTGCGGAGACGCTGGACGCGCTGATCGTCCCCGGCGGCTTCGGCGCGGCTAAAAATTTAAGCAGCTTCGCCGCCGAAGGCAGCGAATGTCAGGTGGACCGCGATCTGCAGGCCCTGGCGCTGGCGATGCATCAGGCCGGCAAACCGCTGGGTTTCATGTGCATTGCCCCGGCGCTGCTGCCGAAGATCTTTGCGTTTCCGCTGCGGATAACCATCGGGACCGATCTCGATACTGCCGATGTGGTCGAAGAGATGGGGGCGGAGCACGTGCCTTGCCCGGTCGACGACATCGTGGTGGATGAAGACAACAAAGTGGTCACCACCCCGGCGTATATGCTGGCAGAGAATATTGCGCAAGCCGCCACCGGGATCGAAAAGCTGGTCGCCCGCGTGCTGGCGCTGAGCGCATGAGACTCCGCGTAGCGCCCTTTGCGCTGCTAAAACGACTGGCGCTGCGTCTGCTGCTGATCGCCGCCGTCTTCTGGGGCGGGGGGATCGCGCTGTTTAGCGTGCTGCCGGTGCCGTTTTCGGCGGTGATGCTCGAACGGCAGGTGAGCGCCTGGCTGTCCGGAGATGTCCACTATCTGGCGCACTCTGATTGGGTCGGCATGGATGAGATCTCTCCGTGGATGGGGCTGGCGGTGATTGCCGCCGAAGATCAGAAGTTCCCGGAACACTGGGGGTTCGACGTATCGGCGATAGAAAAAGCGCTGGCGCACAATGAGCGTCATGATACCCGCATCCGCGGCGCGTCAACGCTGTCGCAGCAGACGGCGAAAAACCTGTTTTTATGGGATGGCCGCAGCTGGTTGCGTAAGGGGCTGGAAGCCGGGCTGACGGTCGGTATAGAAACCGTCTGGAGTAAAAAGCGGATCCTGACCGTCTACCTGAATATTGCCGAGTTTGGCGATGGGATATTTGGTGTGGAAGCGGCCGCGCAGCGCTATTTTCATAAGCCTGCCAGCCAGCTGACGCCGGGGGAAGCGGCTCTGCTGGCCGCGGTACTGCCAAATCCGATCCGCTATCGCGCTGACGCGCCTTCGGGCTATGTGCGCAGCCGCCAGGCTTGGATCTTACGCCAGATGCGACAGCTGGGCGGGGAAGGGTTTATGCGCGAGCATAAGCTGTATTAGCGCGTTAATCCGGCGCCGGGGCTGGCACTGTCGCCAGTCGGCCGTCGCCGGGAAGCGTAACGCTTAGTCTTCATCAAATCCGGCATTAAACAGGGCTATCACCGCGGCGAGCGCCTCAACTTCCTGCGGACCGCTGGCTTCCACCTCTATCTGCCGCCCTTTCGCCGAGTCCAGCATCAGCAGGGCAATCACGCTGTTTGCTTCCGCCTCCGTGCCTTCATCGTTGCGCAGCAGTACTTCGGCATCGAAATTCTGCATCAGCTCAAACAGCTTCATCGCCGGGCGGGCGTGCATGCCCAGCTTATTGGTGATTTCAACGGTCTGCTTTACGGTCATGATTTACGTTTTTCCAGCGTCCGATGACGAGACTGTACGTTCTTGCCGCGCGAGCGGAAGTAGTCAGCCAGTTGTTCAGCAATATAAACCGAACGATGTTTACCGCCGGTGCAGCCAATGGCCACCGTCAGATAGCTGCGGTTGTTGGTCTCCAGCATCGGTAACCATAGCTCAAGATAGCTCCGGGTCTGGTAAATAAAGTTGTGCACTTCGGTGTGCCGGTCAAGGAAGGCGGCCACCGGTTTATCCAGACCGGTCATTGGACGCAGCTTCGGATCCCAGTGCGGGTTTGGCAGAAAGCGCACGTCAAAGACGTAATCGGCATCGATCGGAATACCGTGTTTGAAGCCGAAGGATTCGAAGACCATCGTCAGTTCGCGCTCGCGTTTACCTAACAGGCGAGTACGCAGCATCTCGGCCAGTTCATGCACCGACATTTCGGACGTATCGACGATCAGATCCGCACGGGAGCGCAGCGGCTCCAGTAGATCGCTCTCTTCGTCGATAGCGCTTTCGAGCGACAGATTCTTGCTGGAGAGCGGGTGTAAGCGACGCGTATCGCTGTAACGGCGGATCAGGGTATTACGGTCGGCATCAAGGAACAGCAGTTGCGGAGAAAAGCATTCCGGCAGGTTCTGCATCGCCTGTTCAAAGATTTCCGGTGATTCTGGCATGTTACGCACGTCGATGCTGACGGCCGCGGAGATATTGCGGTCAGCCAGCGACCGCGCCAGATCGGGCAGCAGCACGACCGGCAGGTTATCCACGCAGTAAAAGCCCATATCTTCCAGCGCTCGCAGAGCGACGGATTTCCCCGAGCCCGAGCGGCCGCTGACGATCATCAGTACCATGTACCGTTTCTCCTCAGTACGATAAAGGATAAGGTGCGACTGCCATTATGCGTCATCGCTGCTTCCTGCTTCGGTGATGATCTCATACAACTCTTCATCGCTCTGCGCCGCGCGCAGGCGACGGCAAATCGCTTTGTCCGCCAGCCGTTTGGCCACCAGGGAGAGCGTATGCAGGTGAGTCTTTGTCTGGTCGGCTGGCACCAGCAGCGCGAATAGCAGGTCGACAGGCTGATTGTCGATCGCGTCGAAGGCGATGGGGGTTTCCAGCTGGACAAAAACGCCGACAGCACGCAGCGTATCCTCTTCCAGTTTACCGTGAGGAATGGCGATACCATTGCCAATCCCGGTACTGCCCATTTTTTCGCGGGTGAGGATCGCTTCGAACACCACCTGCGGCGGCAAACTTAACTGTTTGGCGGCCAGTTCGCTAATGATTTCCAGAGCACGCTTCTTGCTCTGGCAGTGAACCTGGCTACGGGTACATTCCTGGTTCAGGACGTTGCTCAGTTGTAGAGCCGAATCGTTGTTCATCATAATTTCACCTGAGCGCCCCCACGCCCGCCGCCGATGTTAAACCACGACGGACGCAGAGGGGCCCGGACAATTAGTGTTGTTTTAGTTTATCTTTGTGCTTCGTTAACTGCCTTGCCAGCTTGTCGATAAGACCATCGACAGCTGCATACATATCCTGCCCTTCCGCACTGGCATGGATTTCGCCACCGTTGACATGCAGATTCGCGTCCGCAATTTGCGTCACTTTCTCTACTTTTAACACAATATAGACCTGATTGATCCGGTCGAAAAATTGCTCCAGTTTGCTGAACTTCGCCGTGACGAAGTCGCGCATCGCGGGGGTGATCTCGACGTTGTGTCCTGTAATGTTGAGCTGCATAGTGTCTTCCTTATCGGTTGTGTCAGACCAGTTGTTTACGCTGGTTTGACGGCGGAATGGATAAAGACTCTCTGTACTTCGCGACAGTGCGGCGCGCGACCATGATACCCTGCTCGGACAGCATGGAGGTGAGCTTACTGTCGCTCAACGGCTTCGCGGGGTTTTCCGCGGCGATTAACTTCTTCACCAGCGCACGAATGGCCGTCGACGAGGCTTCGCCGCCGCCTTCGGTATTCACATGGCTGGAGAAGAAATACTTCAGTTCAAAAATACCGCGCGGACTGTGCAGATATTTTTGCGTGGTGACACGGGAAATGGTGGATTCATGCATCTCGACAGCCTGGGCGATATCGGCCAGCACCATCGGCTTCATATACTCTTCACCCTGTTCGAAAAAAGCCTGCTGTTGTTCAACGATGCAGCGGCTGACGCGCAGTAGCGTATCGTTGCGGCTTTCCAGACTTTTAATCAGCCAGCGGGCTTCCTGCAGATTGCTGCGAATGAACTGGCCGTCGGCGTCATTACGGGTGCTGTTACCCATCGCCGCATACTGCTGATTAATTTTCAGCCGGGGAATGCTGTCGGCGTTGAGCTCCACGGTCCAGCGGCCGCTGACCTTGCGGACCAGTACGTCCGGAATGACATATTCTGGTTCACTGGTATGAATGGACTGCCCTGGGCGGGGATCCAGTGACTGGATCAGATTCACCGCCTCTTTCAGCACCTCTTCTTTCAGGCGCGTGACTCGCATCAGGGTACGGAAATCATGATTAGCCAGCAGATCGAGATGATCGCTGATAATCAACCGGGCCTCTTCCAGCCACGGCGTCTCTTTGGCGAATTGCGACAGCTGGATCAGCAGACAGTCGCGCAGATCTTTCGCCGCGACGCCAACCGGATCAAAGCGCTGGATGCGCTTCAGGACGGCTTCCACCTCTTCCAGGCCGATCTCGTCATCGCCGATGCTCTCAACGATGTCTTCAATCTGAATGGTGAGATAGCCCGTATCGTCGACGGCGTCGACGATAGAGGTGGCAATGGCGCGGTCGGTATCGGTGAAGGGCGTCAGCTCGACCTGCCACATCAGGTAATCCTGAAGCGTCTGGGTGGTCTCACCTTGATAGACGGGCAGCTCGTCGTCCTGATAGTCCACGCCGTTGCCTGAAGGCGTACCGGCGGTATAGATTTCATCCCAGCTGGCATCGAGAGGGAGCTCGTCCGGCATCTCTTTTTGCTCAAGCGCATCGACGGTATCGAGGGACTCGCGGTCCTCCACTTCTTTCGCTTCTACCTCTTCGTGAAGATCGGTTTGCTCAAGCAATGGGTTACTTTCCAGCGCTTGCTGGAGCTCTTGCTGGAGTTCTAACGTGGACAACTGCAGCAAACGAATCGCCTGCTGCAGCTGCGGCGTCATGGCAAGCTGTTGGCTAAGCCTTAATTGCAAACCTTGCTTCATGTTCAGGGTAAATATCTCCGGCTAAAACGTCTGTAACCTCTACCCTATCAGAGTCTGAAGTCTTCCCCAAGATACACGCGCTTAACCTGCTCATCTTCGAGGATCTGCTGCGGTGTGCCATGAGCAATAAGGTGTCCCTGACTGACAATATACGCGCGTTCGCAGACGGCGAGGGTCTCTCTGACGTTATGGTCGGTGATCAGTACGCCGAGGCCGCTGTCGCGCAGGTGCTCAATAATGCGTTTGATATCGATAACGGAGATCGGGTCAACACCGGCAAACGGTTCATCCAGAAGGATAAATTTTGGGTTCGCCGCCAGCGCGCGAGCGATTTCGACACGGCGGCGTTCACCACCGGAGAGCGCCTGACCGAGGCTGTCGCGCAGGTGCTCAATATGAAACTCTTCCATCAGCTCTTTGGCGCGATCTTCACGCTGTTCGCTGGTTAAATCGTCACGGATCTGCAGGACCGCCATCAGGTTGTCATAGACGCTCAGACGACGAAAAATAGAGGCTTCCTGCGGCAGATAGCCGATGCCCCGGCGCGCGCGCGCGTGCAGCGGCAGCAGGCTGATGTCTTCGTCATCGATAATAATATTGCCCGCATCGCGCGGCACAATGCCGACCACCATGTAGAAGGTGGTGGTTTTACCGGCGCCGTTAGGGCCGAGCAAGCCGACAATCTCTCCGGAGTTAACGGTGAGACTGACATCTTCCACCACGCGGCGGCCTTTATAAGCTTTGGCGAGATTCTTCGCAGTTAAGGTTGCCATAACGAATTAGTTACTCTTCTTTTGCTGGTTGCCGCTTTTATCCTGCAGCTCGGACGGCACCAGAACGGTGGTGACGCGTCGACCTTTGTCGCTGAAGGCCTGCATTTTTTGCTCTTTCACCAGATAGGTGATCTTATCGCCCTTGATATTGCTGTCGAGCTGCTCAAGGTAAGCGTTGCCGGTCAGCACGACGTAATCATTCTGCAGCTCGTAGCGCATTTTCGACGCCCGGCCTTTTACCGGTTTGCCGTTATCCTGCATTTGGAAGAAGGTGGCCGGGTTACCGAAGCCTTCGATCACCTCTTTGCCTTTCTCATTGCCCGGACGGGTGACCACCACTTTATCAGCGTTAATTTTGATCGTCCCCTGGGTGACGACCACGTTACCGGTGAAGGTGACGACGTTGCCCTGCATATCCAGCGACTGCTGATCGGACTCGATATGGATCGGCTGATCGGTATCGCCCGTCTTGGCCAATGCCGGCAGGCTGGCGGCCAGTAAAGCGCCGGCGAGCGCAATCTTAAGGCTGAGTTTGTTTGTTCTGAATTTCATAAGAGGTTCTCACCTTTTCAATCAGCTCGGCATTTTTGCTGCGAAGGTTTCCACGCATTTTCAGGCCGCTGGAATTAAATGTGGTGCCGTATAACGTCACCATGTCATCGGAGGTAACGTCCTGTGTAACCAGATTTATCTGGGCGTTATCCGTCGTAATTTTGCGCAGTTGAGAGTCAGGCGCGAGTGCATTCACCTCAACGTGCCCGTAAAGATAGAGCATACGGTCATTCGTCAGCTTCGCTTTATCTGCCCTGATTGACCAGGTTGGCACCTTATTGGTATCAAAGGTGGTCATCACCGGCTTGGTAAACCAGGAAACCTCCTGATCGGAAAAGTATTCCACGTGCTCGGCAATCAGCCGATAGCTCAGGGCGCCTTCCGGGCTGTACACGACGGTGTCGGTATGTTCGCTTTTATACGTCGGGTCGTTGGGATTGACCTCCGGCTGGGCCGTGTCGTCCGTATTCGCCAGATTCAGGCCGATGAGGATCAGCGCGAGCAGCGACAGTAAAATGATAACCCAACGTCTGGTTTTACTCATATTGATTGCCCTTTGGCCTCATCAAGCTTGCCCTGCGCCAATAGTAACAAATCGCAGACTTCGCGTACTGCGCCGCGTCCGCCGTTAATTCGCGTGACATAATTCGCCCGCGGCAGCAGCAGCGGATGCGCATCGGCGACGGCGACGCTTAAACCCACTTCCGCCATCACCGGCCAGTCGATCAGATCATCACCGATATAGGCCACTTCATCCGGGCGAACCGCCAGTTTGCTTAATAAATCACGAAACGCCAACAGCTTGTCCGACTGACCTTGATACAGATGCGTAATGCCCAGCGTCTGGCAGCGGTCTTCTACCAGTTTAGCTTTTCGCCCGGTAATAATCGCCACTTCGATGCCGGAGGTCAGCGCGCAGCGGATACCATAGCCATCGCGGACGTTGAACGCTTTCAGCTCCTCGCCGTGATTACCCATATAGATAAGTCCGTCGGATAATACACCGTCGACATCGAGGATCAGTAGACGGATCTTAGCCGCGCGATCGAGAAACGCCTGGCTTACCGGCCCGTAGCATGTCGCTAACTGAGCATCAGCATTATTCATTATTTTTTCCTTACTTACACTACGCCCGCGCGCAGGAGATCGTGCATATGTACCACACCCAGCAGATGGTCGCCATCGGCAACCAGCACGCAGGTGATATGACGGGATTGCATCAGGTTTAGGGCATCTACCGCCAGGGTGCCGGGACGGATACGGATCCCTCCCCGGGTCATGACGTCGGCAATACTGGCATTGCGCATATCGACGCCGGTATCAAAGACCCGGCGCAGGTCACCATCGGTGAAGATCCCGATAATATTCATCTGGTCATCACAGATGGCAGTCATGCCTAAATTTTTACGCGTAATTTCCAGCAGCGCATCGCGCAGGGTGGCCTGCAGGCCGACGTGCGGGATTTCATCACCGGTATGCATAATATCATTGACGCGCAGCAACAGCTTACGACCAAGTGCGCCGCCCGGATGGGACAGGGCGAAATCTTCAGCAGTAAAGCCGCGGGCTTCCAGCAGGGCGACGGCGAGGGCATCACCCATCACCAGCGCCGCGGTGGTGCTGGAGGTGGGCGCCAGTCCTAACGGGCAGGCCTCTTTGGGCACTTTCACGCACAGATGGATATCCGCCGCGCGCGCCATGCTGCTGTCTGGCCGGCTGGTCATGCAAATAAGCTTCACCTGCTGGCGTTTCAGGACCGGGATCAGCGCCAGGATTTCATTCGATTCGCCGGAGTTCGATAGCGCAATCACCACATCCTGTGGAGTGACCATTCCTAAATCGCCGTGCGCCGCTTCGCCGGGGTGGACAAAAAAAGCCGAGGTGCCGGTACTGGCGAAGGTCGCTGCTATTTTGCGGCCGATGTGGCCCGACTTGCCCATCCCCATCACCACGACTTTCCCGCCGCAGCGGAAAATCGTTTCGCAAGCATGGGTAAAGTCTTCATTTATATATTGATCGAGCTGGGCCAGACCTTCACGTTCAATTTCCAGCACCTGACGGCCTGCCTGTTGAAAGTCAAAATCCGTGGGCAAATCTATTTGCGACATGATGTTATCCCGAGTCATTCAACGAAGAGCGGCGCTGTCCAGAACAGCATCGCCAACCAAACCACAAAGCCGCCGACCAGCAGTGCGCCAACCAGTCGTCCCGGCTGCTGCTGGCGGCGCCAGCACAGCACCGCGAAGATCAGGCTGACCAGCAGCATCACGCCATAATCGCGAGTAAAGGCTTCGCTCGCAAAGCTCCCCGGCGCGATCAGCGCCGGTAAACCCAGCACCAGCGCAATATTGAGGATATTGGCGCCGATGATATTGCCGATAGCAATGTCATCTTCCCCTTTCCGCGCCCCGGCGATAGCGGTGGCCAGCTCTGGCAGGCTGGTGCCTATCGCTACCACCGTCAGACCGACGGTCAGCTCGCTAATGGCAAAAAAGTTTGCCAATACCGTGGTGTTATCCACCACCATACGGGTAGCCATCGGCATGACAATCATCGCCACCCCTAACCAGAGCAGAGCGACCGGCAGCGATCCTTCTCGCGGCAGCTCCGCCAACTGTTCGCGGGTCAGACTATCGCTGCCCTGGCGCTCCGCCAGACGGGCAATTTTGATGGTAAACAGCAGCCACAGAAACGCCAGCGCCAGTAAAAACAGCCCGTCGAGACGGGACAACTGTCCATCGTAGAGCACCAGCCCGGCCAGCACACTGACCAGCAACATTAGCGGTAATTCGCGGCGCAGAATATCAGAATGCACGGTAAATGGCCTGAGTAAGGCGGCGAGACCGAGGATCAGAAGAATATTGGTAATGTTGGAGCCGAGCGCGGTGCCGACCGCCAGATCGATCTGCCCATGCAGCGAGGCCGTGGTGGAAACCATGATCTCGGGCAGGCTGGTGCCGATACTCACCACCGTCATACCGATGATCAGCGGCGGGATCCCCAACATACGACACAGGATGGAAGCGGCATAGACCAGACGATCGGCGCTGTAGACAACCAGCAGTAAACCAATAATTAACAGAGCCGTCGCTAAGAGCATCTAAAGTCCTTTCTTCAGGTATAATCGTCGCCTCGCTGGGTTATCCCTACGCAGCGTAACGAATTCTTAATTTTGACTTTATGTGTGCCAAAAGTAAAACAAATGCCAGCTTTCGCTAACCTGTGCAGGTAAGATTCTGTAAAAATGTTGTGATTGTGGCGCAAGAAAGGGCCATGCTTGCCCGTCAGGTGTTTAGTAAGGATGATTTTATGAGCCAAACTCAGGCGAATTTAGTTGAAGTGCGCGGTATCCGCTTTTCACGCGGCGATCGTGTGATCTTCGACGACATCTCGCTGTCGGTGCCGCGCGGTAAAATTACTGCGATCATGGGACCTTCGGGGATCGGCAAGACTACCCTGTTACGCCTGATCGGCGGCCAGATCCCGCCGGACAGGGGAGAGATCATGTTTGATGGCGAGAACGTACCACAGATGACGCGATCGCGTCTTTATACGGTGCGTAAGCGGATGAGCATGCTGTTCCAGTCCGGCGCGCTGTTCACCGATCTCAATGTCTTTGATAACGTTGCCTATCCGCTGCGCGAGCATACGCAGCTGCCGCCTGCGCTGCTGCATACGACGGTGATGATGAAGCTGGAAGCGGTGGGGTTGCGTGGGGCGGCGAAGTTAATGCCCTCCGAGCTTTCCGGCGGGATGGCGCGCCGCGCCGCCCTGGCGAGAGCGATTGCCCTTGAGCCGGATCTGATTATGTTCGACGAACCGTTTGTCGGGCAGGATCCCATCACCATGGGCGTGCTGGTGAAGTTGATTTCTGAACTCAACAACACGTTGGGTGTCACTTGCATCGTGGTTTCGCACGATGTGCCTGAGGTGCTTAGCATCGCAGACTACGCGTATATCGTGGCGGATAAAAAGATTATCGCCCACGGTAGCGCCCAGTCGCTGCGGGAAAATGCCGACGCTCGGGTTCGTCAGTTCATTGATGGTATTGCCGACGGCCCGGTGCCGTTCCGTTATCCGGCTGGCGACTATCACCATGATTTATTAGGCATAGGGAGTTGAGCGACTCATGCTGTTTAATGCGCTGGCCGCGCTAGGGCATCGCGGGATTAAAACCACCGCGACGTTTGGACGCGCCGGATTAATGCTTTTCAACGCCGTTGTGGGCAAACCAGAGTTTCGCAAGCACGCGCCGCTGCTGGTTCGTCAGCTCTATAACGTTGGCGTTCTGTCGATGCTGATTATCATTGTATCGGGCTTGTTTATCGGTATGGTGCTCGGCCTGCAGGGGTATCTGGTCTTAACCACCTACAGCGCAGAGACCAGTCTTGGCATGCTGGTGGCGCTGTCGCTGCTGCGCGAGCTGGGACCGGTGGTTGCTGCGCTATTGTTTGCCGGCCGCGCCGGATCGGCGCTGACCGCCGAGATTGGCCTGATGCGGGCCACGGAACAGCTCTCCAGTATGGAGATGATGGCGGTGGACCCGCTGCGCCGCGTGATTTCCCCCCGCTTCTGGGCTGGCGTCATTTCGCTGCCGCTGTTGACGATTATCTTCGTGGCGGTGGGGATCTGGGGCGGTGCGCTGGTAGGCGTGAGCTGGAAGGGTATTGATGGTGGCTTTTTCTGGACCGCGATGCAAAATGCCGTCGACTGGCGAATGGATCTGGTGAACTGCCTGATTAAGAGCCTGGTATTCGCTATTACGGTAACCTGGATTGCGTTATTTAACGGTTATGACGCTATCCCCACTTCCGCCGGGATTAGCCGGGCGACAACGCGCACCGTGGTGCATGCGTCGCTGGCGGTTCTGGGGCTGGATTTTGTGCTGACTGCGCTGATGTTTGGGAATTGAGTTCATGCAAACGAAAAAAAATGAAATCTGGGTAGGGGTGTTCTTACTGGTGGCGCTGCTGGCGGCGCTGTTTGTCTGCCTGAAGGCGGCGAACGTTACCTCGCTACGTACCGAGCCGACTTACCGCCTGTACGCGACCTTCGATAACATCGGCGGCCTGAAGGCGCGTTCGCCGGTACGCATCGGCGGTGTGGTTGTGGGGCGGGTAGCGGACATCACTCTCGACCCGAAAACCTATCTGCCACGCGTGGAGCTCGATATTGATGAGCGCTACAACCATATCCCGGATACCAGTTCGCTGGCGATCCGCACCTCGGGTCTGCTGGGCGAGCAGTATCTGGCGCTGAACGTCGGTTTTGAAGACCCGGACCTCGGGACGGCTATCCTTAAAGACGGCGGCACGATCCAGGACACCAAGTCCGCCATGGTGCTGGAAGATCTGATTGGTCAGTTCCTTTATAACAGCAAGGGCAGCGACAATCAGAATTCTGGTAATGATAAGGCCGCGGCAGAAGGTCATACTGACGCGACGCCGGCAGCCGGCACGACGCATTAATTTCAGGAGAAACACGATATGTTTAAACGCTTACTCATGGTCGCCATGCTGGTGATTGCCCCGCTGACCGCCGCCCAGGCGGCAGACCAGTCCAACCCGTATAAGCTGATGAATGAAGCGGCGCAGAAAACCTTCGATCGCCTGAAGAATGAACAGCCGAAGATTAAAGCCAACCCTAACTATCTGCGCGACATCGTCGACCAGGAGCTGCTGCCGTATGTGCAGGTGAAATATGCCGGCGCGCTGGTGCTGGGCCGCTACTACAAAGAAGCGACCCCGGCGCAGCGTGAAGCCTACTTTGCCGCCTTCCGCGAATATCTGAAGCAGGCCTACGGCCAGGCGCTGGCGATGTACCATGGTCAGACTTACCAGATTGCTCCAGAGCAGCCGCTGGGGGATGCCACCATCGTGCCTATTCGCGTGACCATCGTCGACCCGAATGGCCGTCCGCCAGTGCGTCTGGACTTCCAGTGGCGTAAAAATACGCAGACCGGCCACTGGCAGGCTTACGATATGATCGCCGAAGGGGTCAGCATGATCACCACCAAACAGAATGAGTGGAGCGATCTGCTGCGTACCAAAGGCGTCGACGGGCTGACTGCGCAGTTGAAAGCGATCTCCGCTCAGCCGATCACGCTGGATCAGAAAAAATAATGACCGGGCAACTGAGCTGGACTCGCGAGGGCGAGACGCTGGCGCTGCACGGGGAGCTGGACCAGGATCTGCTGGTTCCGCTCTGGGAAGCACGCGCCAGGGCGACGGAGGGAGCGACGATCATCGATCTCAGCCAGACTACGCGCGTGGACACGGCGGGCCTGGCGCTGTTAGTGCATTTTGTGGCACTGATTCGCCGTCAGGGGCGGGAAGCGCAACTGATCGCGAAGAGCGAAAATCTGCAAACGCTGATCGGTCTTTACAACCTGCCTGTCGATATGATCCCATAATCTTTTCAGTGTCTTAGCGTTGAAGCTATTCCGAAAGCCCCGGCAATCTTTTCGTCGGGGCTTTTTGCTTGTTTAAGACCGCGCCACTTTCCTCTAAGATGTTGGGCTGTTTTCACTATCAGATAAATTTGAGCCCATGGAAAATCATGAAATTCAGACCGTGCTGATGAACGCACTCCCCCTCCAGGAAGTCCACGTCTCTGGCGATGGCAGCCACTTTCAGGTTATTGCTGTGGGTGAGATGTTCGATGGCATGAGCCGGGTTAAAAAGCAGCAGAGCGTCTACGCGCCGCTGATGGAATATATTGCTGACAACCGTATCCATGCGCTGTCGATCAAGGCCTTCACTCCGCAGGAGTGGGCGCGAGACCGCAAACTAAATGGCTTCTAAGCTGTGGGGGGTCCCCTGCAGCGTATGTGAATTTTTAATAGAGAACAGAATCAATGGATAAATTCCGTGTTCAGGGGCCGACTCGCCTTCAGGGCGAAGTCACCATTTCTGGTGCAAAAAACGCCGCCCTGCCAATCCTCTTTTCCGCGCTGCTTGCCGAAGAGCCGGTAGAGATCCAGAACGTACCCAAGCTGAAAGATATCGATACCACCATGAAGCTGCTGAGCCAGCTGGGCGCGAAGGTTGAGCGCAATGGTTCGGTATGGATTGACGCCGGCCCGGTTGATGTATTCTGTGCTCCATACGACCTGGTGAAAACCATGCGTGCCTCCATCTGGGCACTGGGCCCGCTGGTCGCGCGTTTTGGTCAGGGACAAGTTTCTCTGCCAGGCGGCTGTGCTATCGGCGCACGTCCGGTCGACCTGCACATTACCGGTCTGGAACAGCTGGGCGCCGAAATCAAACTGGAAGAAGGTTATGTGAAGGCGTCAGTCAACGGGCGACTGAAAGGCGCGCACATTGTGATGGATAAGGTCAGCGTAGGCGCGACCGTGACTATCATGAGCGCGGCGACGCTGGCTGAAGGTACCACCGTTATCGAAAACGCCGCGCGCGAGCCGGAAATTGTCGATACCGCCAACTTCCTTAACGCGCTGGGCGCGAAAATCAAAGGTCAGGGCACCGATCGCATTACCATCGAAGGCGTGCAGCGCCTGGGTGGCGGCGTATATCGTGTACTGCCGGACCGTATCGAAACGGGTACCTTCCTGGTGGCCGCGGCGATTTCCGGCGGCAAGATCCTCTGCCGTAACGCGCAGCCAGATACCCTCGATGCCGTTCTGGCGAAACTGCGTGACGCCGGGGCTGACATCGAAACGGGCGAAGACTGGATTAGCCTCGATATGCACGGCAACCGTCCGAAAGCGGTTAACGTGCGTACCGCGCCGCACCCGGGCTTCCCGACCGATATGCAGGCCCAGTTCACGCTGCTCAACCTGGTGGCGGAAGGGACCGGTGTGATCACCGAAACGATCTTTGAAAACCGCTTCATGCACATTCCTGAGCTGATCCGTATGGGTGCGCATGCGGAAATCGAGAGCAATACCGCTATCTGTCACGGCGTGAAGCAGCTTTCAGGCGCACAAGTGATGGCGACCGATTTGCGTGCGTCGGCGAGCCTCGTACTGGCAGGCTGCATCGCTGAAGGGACCACCATCGTCGATCGCATCTACCACATCGATCGTGGCTATGAGCGTATCGAGGATAAACTGCAGGCGCTGGGTGCCAATATTCAGCGCGTGAAAGGCGAGTAATAGCATCATGGCAGTGACCCCATGGGGGTCACTGCCAGTCAATCACATCACTTGTCTGTCTTCTTTTGACGCATCATCTGCGTTCTGTCGATAAACTCATGAGTCACCGGGTCGTGGTAGCGTGACGGCCAGATGACCCACGGCTGCGTTTCCAGCGCCGAGGCGATAATCAACTCGCCTTTCGGCCAGGGGCGAGTCAGGGCGTTCGCCAGCGTTGAAGAACTCAGGCCATGCCGTCGCGACTCTGCCGCCAGCGATGTTCCACGTTTACGTAATCCGGCAACAATATCTGCGGGATGCCAGTCGATGAACTTATCCATAAATTCTCCTGGTGATAAAGATCCAGATCGTCCCACATGGGCGATAAGGACACTATACCCGCGTACTATGTAAGGTTCTAACAAGTTCTGTTAAAGCGCCGGAATATTCAGAATGTATCAAGATAGCTGGAAGTTAGGGTGGAAAATGGACTTTTACTGGAACTTTCCCGCGCATCGCGCGGGAAAGGAGAGGGGATTAATGATCGCGCTGGACCGCGATATGTGCCAGCCCAATCAAGGCTTCGCGCCACGGGGTGTCCGGGAGGATCTGCAGGGCAGCAATCGCTTTGTCGGCTTCTTCTTCAGCACGTTTCTGCGTCCATTCCAGCGAGCCACAGGTGGCCATCGTTTCCAGAACAGCATCCAGCAGATGGCGACCATTGCCTTGCTCGATCGCCCCGCGGATCATCGCCGCCTGATCGGGGGTACCGTGATGCATAGCATGCAACAACGGTAGCGTCGGTTTGCCTTCGTTCAGGTCATCACCGACGTTTTTACCGAGTCGCTCTCCGTCGGAGCTGTAGTCGAGTAAATCGTCGATCAGCTGGAAAGCGGTGCCGAGATAGCGACCATAATCCTGCAACGCGCGCTCTTCTTCCGCGGAGCAGTCGGCCAGCATTCCCGCACACTGCGAGGCCGCCTCAAACAGGCGCGCCGTCTTGCTGTAGATGACGCGCATATAGTTCTCTTCCGTGATATCCGGATCGTTGACGTTCATCAACTGCAGCACTTCGCCTTCGGCAATGACGTTCACCGCCTCCGACATGACCTCGAGGATCTTCAGTGAGCCTAGCTGGGTCATCATCTGGAAGGCGCGGGTATAGATGAAATCGCCAACCAGCACGCTGGCGGCATTGCCGAACGCCGCATTGGCCGTGGCTTTGCCGCGACGCATGTCAGACTCATCGACGACGTCGTCATGCAGTAGCGTGGCGGTATGAATAAATTCAATCAGCGCAGCAATAGTGACATGCGCGCTCCCTTGATAGCCCACCGCGCGCGCGGCAAGCACAGCAATCATCGGGCGAATGCGTTTGCCGCCGCCGCTGACGATGTAATAGCCTAACTGATTGATAAGCTGAACATCGGAGTTGAGTTGCTCAAGAATCGTCGCATTGACACCCGCCATATCTTGCGCGGTTAACTCATTGATTTTTTCTAAATTCATCGCAAAAGCCGGGCCAAATGTCCTGTTACCATGAATCCAGGTGGGATCACAGAAGGATTAAGACAGAATTAAAAGAAGATATGATTGTACTGAAAAATTGCCGTAGATAAACGTTGTCGTGAAAGTTGTGTTTTTTTTCTGCATTGATCGCTAATCGCTCTTGTCAAAGGCTCGCGTTTTGCGTAATATTCGCGCCCTATTGTGAATATTTATAGCGCACTCTGAATCACATAAAGAGGTGCGCGGAAGCGGAGTTTTATATGTACGCGGTTTTCCAAAGTGGTGGTAAACAACACCGAGTAAGCGAAGGTCAGACCGTTCGCCTGGAAAAGCTGGACATCGCAACTGGCGAAGCTGTTGAATTCGCTGAAGTGCTGATGATCGCAAACGGTGAAGAAATCAAGATCGGCGTTCCTTTCGTTGAGGGCGGCGTAATCAAAGCTGAAGTTGTTGCTCACGGTCGTGGCGAGAAAGTTAAAATCGTTAAGTTTCGTCGTCGTAAACACTATCGTAAGCAGCAGGGCCATCGTCAGTGGTTCACTGATGTGAAAATCACTGGCATCAGCGCCTAAGACCTGAGGAGTAGATTTAAATGGCACATAAAAAGGCTGGCGGCTCGACTCGTAACGGTCGCGATTCAGAAGCTAAACGTCTGGGCGTAAAACGTTTCGGCGGTGAAGCAGTTCTGGCAGGTAGCATCATCGTTCGTCAACGTGGTACCAAATTCCACGCTGGCACCAACGTTGGTTGCGGCCGTGACCACACTCTGTTCGCTTTGACTGACGGTAAAGTCAAGTTCGAAGTTAAAGGCCCGAAAAACCGTAAATTCATCAGCATCGTTGCTGAATAAGTTTTTCGCGTCCCGGTAACGGATGAAAGCCCCGCAACACGTTGCGGGGCTTTTTACATTCGTCTACTGGAAAATTTTGCAGGGAAACAGGCATGAAGCAGCAGGCTGGGATTGGCATTATTCTGGCGCTTACCACCGCGATGTGCTGGGGAGCGCTGCCGATTGCAATGAAGCAGGTTCTCGAGGTGATGGCGCCGCCTACGGTGGTGTTTTATCGCTTTCTGATGGCAAGTATTGGGCTTGGCGCGATCCTCGCGATCAAAGGCAAACTGCCGCCGCTGCGAATTTTTCGTAAGCCGCGCTGGCTGGTCTTATTAGCCATTGCCACCGGTGGCCTGTTCGGTAACTTCATTCTGTTCAGTTCTTCCCTGCAATATCTCAGCCCCACAGCTTCTCAGGTCATCGGCCAGCTATCGCCGGTGGGCATGATGGTGGCAAGCGTCGTGATACTGAAAGAGCGCATGCGCGGCACCCAGGTGGTGGGCGCGTTGATGTTGCTCAGCGGGTTGGTGATGTTCTTCAATACCAGCCTGATTGAAATCTTTACCCGCCTGACGGATTACACATGGGGGGTAATTTTCGGCGTTGCTGCTGCAACGGTGTGGGTAAGCTATGGCGTCGCGCAAAAGGTGTTATTGCGCCGTCTGGCATCACAGCAGATACTATTTTTGCTGTACACTTTATGTACGATTGCATTACTGCCGCTCGCTAAGCCCGGGGTGATATCCCAGTTAAGCGACTGGCAATTGGCATGCCTGATTTTTTGCGGGCTGAATACTCTGGTCGGCTACGGGGCGCTGGCGGAAGCCATGGCGCGCTGGCAGGCGGCGCAGGTCAGCGCGTTAATCACCTTGACGCCACTGTTTACGCTACTGTTTTCTGATTTATTATCAATGGCCTGGCCCGATTTTTTCGCCAGACCGATGTTAAACCTGATTGGTTATCTCGGTGCGTTTGTCGTGGTTGCGGGCGCGATGTATTCCGCCATCGGCCATCGTCTTTGGGGGCGTTGGCGTAAGCGAGAGGCGGTTGTACCGCTGCCCCGCTCAGGCGAATGATTTACGGAGAGTAAAATGAAGTTTGTAGATGAAGCAACGATCCTGGTCGTAGCAGGTGACGGCGGCAATGGTTGCGTAAGCTTCCGCCGCGAAAAATATATTCCACGTGGCGGCCCGGACGGCGGCGATGGCGGTGACGGCGGCGATGTCTGGCTGGAAGCGGACGAGAACCTGAACACCCTGATCGACTACCGTTTTGAAAAATCGTTCCGCGCCGAACGCGGGCAGAACGGTCAGAGCCGCGACTGTACCGGTAAACGCGGTAAAGACGTGACGGTGAAAGTGCCGGTAGGGACGCGGGTTATCGATCAGGGGACCGGCGAGACCATGGGCGATATGACCAAACACGGTCAGCGTCTGATGGTGGCGAAAGGCGGCTGGCACGGTCTGGGCAACACCCGTTTCAAATCATCCGTTAACCGTACCCCGCGTCAGAAGACCATGGGTACGCCGGGCGATAAGCGCGACCTGCAGCTTGAGCTGATGCTGTTGGCCGACGTCGGGATGCTGGGGATGCCGAATGCCGGTAAATCCACCTTTATCCGCGCGGTCTCCGCTGCCAAGCCGAAAGTGGCTGACTATCCGTTTACCACCCTGGTGCCGAGCCTGGGCGTGGTGCGTATGGATAACGAGAAGAGCTTCGTGGTTGCTGATATCCCGGGGCTGATTGAAGGGGCAGCGGAAGGCGCAGGCCTTGGTATCCGCTTCCTCAAGCACCTTGAGCGCTGCCGTGTGCTGCTGCATCTCATCGACATCGAGCCAATCGACGGTTCCGATCCGGTTGAGAATGCGCGCATTATCATTGGCGAGCTGGAGAAATACAGCGAGAAGCTGGCCTCTAAGCCACGTTGGTTAGTCTTTAACAAGATTGACCTGATGGACAAAGCGGAAGCCGAAGCCAAAGCGAAGGCGATTGCCGAAGCGCTGGGTTGGGAAGAGAAATTCTACCTGATCTCTGCTGCCAGCCAGCAGGGCGTGAAAGATCTGTGCTGGGACGTGATGACCTTTATCATCGAAAACCCGATCGTGCACGCGGAAGAAGAGCAGAAGCCGGAGAAAGTCGAGTTCATGTGGGACGACTATCACCGTCAGCAGCTTGAAGAAGCCGAAGTCGAAGTGGAAGATGACGAAGACTGGGATGACGACTGGGACGAAGACGACGAAGAAGGCGTCGAATTCATCTACAAACGTTAATCCTGACTTCTCTGGATCAAAAAGGGCCGCATCTCTCATGCGGCCCTTTTGTTTTAGTTGCTCTGGTACAGATCTTTATACAGGCGGCTTTCAAAGCGGACCAGCGGGATGCGGCGATTACGCTGGTCGGCGGGTTCCACGGCGTAGCCGGAGAGATACTGCACGAAGGCCACCTTTTGTCCGCTGGCGGTAGTGATAAAGCCAGCAAGGTTATAAACCCCCTGCAACGAACCTGTTTTCGCTGAGACTTTACCATCCACGCCCGCCTGGTGGAGACCGGCGCGGTATTGCAGCGACCCGTCGTGGCCCGCCAGCGGCAGCATGGAGATGAAGTTGAGCTCGGTATCGTGCTGGGCGATATACTGCAGCACCTGCATCATGGTCGCCGGGGCGATCAGGTTGTGGCGCGACAAGCCAGAGCCGTCGGCGATGATCGTGTTGCCGAGATCGACCCCAGCCTGTTGCCGCAGGATCTGGCGTACGGCATCGGATCCTGCCCGCCAGGTGCCTGGTACGCCGAAACGGGCGTGGCCGATGGTGCGAAAGACCGTATCCGCAATCATGTTGTCTGATTTCTTCAGCATGATCCTCAGCAGATCGTGCAGAGGAGCCGACTGGGTGGTGGCTAATACCGTTCCGGGGTCATTGGCCAGCGTCTGGCGCAGCAGCGTGCCGCTATAGGTGATCCCTGCCTGGGTCAGTTCAGCTTTGAGGATCGCCCCGGCGTAGCTGGCGCCATCCTGAATGGCGAAGGCCAGCGGCAGTGGTTCGCTACGCTGCGGCAGGCAGCCGGTGAGGGTATAGCGGTTGAGATCGCCCGGCACCACGTCGAGTTCGCAGTACTGCGCTTCTGCTGAGCCGCGCGCCAGCGTTCGCACCTGGCTGAACATGGTGACCGGATAATAGGACGCAACGCGAATGAAGGCGAGATCGCCCGGTTTCTGCGCGCTATACAGCGAGACAGAGAAGCAGTTACGGTCGACAATCGCCGCCGCCGGCGGAGCGCTGAAGCACTGCGTCAGGTCGTTCCACGGCCAGCCCGGCGCTTTGTCATGGCTGGCGAAGACCGAGGTATCGATAAGCACATTGCCTTCGATACGCTGCACGCCGGCTTTTTTCAGCGTCGCCACCATATTGCGAATATCCTGCCGTTTGAGCGTCGGATCGCCGCCGAAGCGGGCAATCAGGTCGCCTTTCAGCACGCCGCCGTCAAGGGAGCCTTTGGTTTCCAGCGTGGTGGTAAAGCGGAAATCGGGCCCCAGCTGCAGCAGAGCCGCCAGCGCGGTGATAACCTTTTGCGTACTGGCCGGGAGCGCCATTTGCTGGCTGTGATAGTCGATTTCCGGCGTCGATGCGCCGACCTTTTGCGCCATAAAGGCAAGGTTCGCACCGGCGGGAAGCTGGTTGATGTACTCGTCAATATTCGCCGCCTGAGCGCTAAGCGCTATACCGGCAGTCAATCCGATGATAAATCTGGGAAATCGCATAATCTCGCGCTAACAACCTGAAGCCAGGCCGTCATACTACGGTGCAACGCCCAGTAAAGTAAACGATGACCCATAATGAACTTCGGGGTAAAATACCTATCAAATGAAAAATTGCTGCTGACCTGGGGAGTGTTTCCCGGGTCGGTTTCTTTTTGCTCGTGTCCTGCCTGTGGGCAGGACAGGTGGCGGGGCGGGACTATCCGTTCCCTGAAGGAATGATAAAGAGGTATAACTAATGCAAGCGATTCCGATGACCTTACGTGGCGCTGAGAAACTGCGCGAAGAACTGGATTATCTGAAGTCTGTGCGTCGTCCTGAAATCATTGCCGCTATTGCTGACGCTCGTGAGCACGGCGATCTGAAAGAGAATGCTGAGTATCATGCCGCGCGTGAGCAGCAGGGCTTCTGCGAAGGGCGAATCAAAGATATCGAAGCGAAGCTGTCCAATGCCCAGGTGATTGATATCACCAAAATGCCGAACAATGGCCGGGTGATTTTTGGTTCAACCGTCAGCGTGCTGAACCTCGATACCGACGAGGAACAGACCTACCGCATCGTGGGCGATGATGAAGCGGATTTTAAGCAGAATCTGATCTCCGTGAACTCACCGATCGCGCGTGGTCTGATCGGCAAAGAGCAGGATGATGTCGTGACTATCCGTACCCCGGGTGGTGAAGTGGAATACGAAATTACTAAGGTTGAATACCTGTAAGGCGTATTTCCCGCTACGATGTTTATAGATTGTAAAGAAAGGAAAAAGGCCGCATAGCGGCCTTTTATCAACGTCAGGAGCATGGCATTTTGCTCGCCTGGCCGCAGAAATCCCTCGTTTTACACAAAGTTGTGTCGAGATTCAGGATATTCTTAGCGTGGCAGCGAGATCTTACGCTCTGGCGTTGGGCGGTACAGAACCAGCGTTTTACCGATGACCTGTACATTACAGGCGCCGGTTTCACGCACGATGGCTTCCACGATCAAGGCTTTAGTTTCGCGATCTTCTGAGGCGATCTTCACCTTGATGAGCTCATGGTGCCCTAACGCTTGTTCGATCTCGGCCAGTACCCCTTCGGTCAAACCATTATTGCCAAGCATAACTACTGGCTTGAGCGGATGTGCCAGACCTTTCAGGTGCTGTTTTTGTTTAGTACTCAGATTCATCGTATTTTTTTGCTTACGTTGGGATTGAAAACGGGTCATTCTACCGCCATCTCCCATATATCGCCAAACTACCGCGTCGATTTTTACGCAGTAAAGTACGATGAACCCGAACGGGAATGTTAAATGACAGGTAAAAAGCGTTCTGCCAGCTCAAGCCGCTGGCTTCAGGAACACTTTAGCGATAAATATGTTCAACAGGCACAGAAAAAGGGGTTACGTTCCCGTGCCTGGTTTAAACTTGATGAAATACAGCAAAGTGACAAAATTTTTAAGCCGGGGATGACGATAGTTGACCTCGGTGCTGCTCCCGGTGGCTGGTCGCAGTATGCGGTCACGCAGATCGGCAACAGCGGCCGCATCATTGCTTGCGATCTTTTACCAATGGATCCAATCGTTGGTGTGGACTTCCTTCAGGGCGATTTTCGTGATGAATTAGTCCTGAAAGCGTTACTTGAGCGAGTGGGCGACAGTAAAGTCCAAGTTGTCATGTCCGATATGGCGCCGAATATGTGCGGAACACCGGCGGTGGATATTCCCCGGGCTATGTATCTGGTAGAACTGGCGCTTGAAATGTCTCGTGATGTATTAGCGCCAGGTGGTAGTTTTGTAGTGAAGGTGTTCCAGGGCGAAGGCTTCGATGAGTATCTTCGAGAAATTCGCTCCCTGTTTACGAAGGTCAAAGTTCGTAAGCCGGACTCTTCCCGCGCTCGTTCGCGTGAAGTGTATATTGTAGCGACCGGGCGTAAACCATAACCGGCAGATTTCAAACGAAAGTTTGAATGAAACTGGATATAGAGTATCCTGACGCTGTTTTTAACACAGTTGTAATAAGAGGTTAATCCCTTGAGTGACATGGCGAAAAACCTAATACTCTGGCTGGTCATTGCCGTTGTGCTGATGTCAGTATTCCAGAGCTTTGGGCCCAGCGAGTCGAATGGCCGCAAGGTGGATTATTCTACCTTCCTGCAAGAGGTCAATCAGGACCAGGTTCGCGAAGCGCGTATCAACGGACGTGAGATCAACGTTACCAAGAAAGATAGTAACCGTTACACGACTTACATTCCGGTTAACGATCCGAAGCTGCTCGATAACCTGTTGACTAAAAACGTCAAAGTTATTGGCGAACCACCAGAAGAGCCAAGCCTGCTGGCTTCCATCTTCATCTCCTGGTTCCCAATGCTGCTGTTGATCGGCGTCTGGATCTTCTTTATGCGGCAAATGCAGGGCGGCGGCGGAAAGGGCGCGATGTCCTTCGGCAAAAGCAAAGCCCGTATGCTGACGGAAGACCAGATCAAAACGACTTTTGCCGACGTTGCCGGGTGTGACGAAGCGAAAGAGGAAGTCGGTGAGCTGGTGGAATACCTGCGTGAGCCGAGCCGCTTCCAGAAACTGGGCGGTAAGATCCCGAAAGGCGTCCTGATGGTCGGCCCTCCGGGTACCGGTAAAACGCTGCTGGCGAAAGCGATCGCTGGCGAAGCGAAGGTGCCGTTCTTCACAATTTCCGGTTCTGATTTCGTCGAAATGTTCGTCGGTGTCGGTGCATCTCGTGTGCGTGACATGTTCGAACAGGCCAAGAAAGCAGCGCCTTGCATCATCTTCATCGATGAAATCGACGCCGTCGGCCGCCAGCGTGGCGCGGGCCTTGGTGGTGGTCACGATGAACGTGAGCAGACCCTGAACCAGATGCTGGTTGAAATGGACGGCTTCGAAGGTAACGAAGGTATCATTGTTATCGCGGCGACTAACCGTCCGGACGTTCTTGACCCGGCGCTGCTGCGTCCAGGCCGTTTCGACCGCCAGGTTGTTGTTGGTCTGCCGGATGTTCGCGGTCGTGAACAGATCCTGAAAGTGCATATGCGTCGCGTACCGCTGGCGCCGGATATCGACGCGGCGATCATTGCGCGCGGTACCCCGGGCTTCTCCGGTGCGGACCTGGCGAACCTGGTCAACGAAGCGGCGCTGTTTGCTGCTCGCGGCAACAAACGCGTTGTGTCGATGGTTGAGTTCGAAAAAGCGAAAGACAAAATCATGATGGGTGCGGAACGTCGCTCCATGGTGATGACGGAAGCGCAGAAAGAATCGACCGCTTACCACGAAGCGGGCCACGCCATTATCGGCCGTCTGGTACCGGAACACGATCCGGTCCATAAAGTGACGATTATCCCGCGCGGTCGTGCGCTGGGTGTGACCTTCTTCCTGCCGGAAGGCGATGCGATCAGCGCCAGCCGTCAGAAACTGGAAAGCCAGATCTCCACGCTGTACGGCGGTCGTCTGGCGGAAGAGATTATCTACGGTCCGGAACATGTTTCTACCGGTGCGTCCAACGATATTAAAGTGGCGACAAACCTGGCGCGTAACATGGTGACTCAGTGGGGCTTCTCTGACAAACTCGGTCCGCTGCTGTATGCGGAAGAAGAGGGCGAAGTCTTCCTCGGCCGTAGCGTAGCGAAAGCGAAGCATATGTCTGATGAAACCGCGCGTATCATCGACCAGGAAGTGAAATCGCTGATTGAGCGTAACTACGGTCGTGCTCGTCAGCTGCTGAACGACAACATGGACATCCTGCACGCGATGAAAGATGCGCTCATGAAATATGAGACCATCGATGCGCCGCAGATTGACGACCTGATGGCTCGTCGCGATGTTCGTCCGCCAGCGGGTTGGGAAGAATCCGGTTCTTCGAACAACTCTGACAACAATGGTACGCCTCGTGCGCCGCGCCCGGTTGATGAACCGCGTACGCCGAACCCGGGCAACACCATGTCAGAGCAGCTGGGCGACAAGTAAGCTACCGCTGTTGATGTCTTGTTTTAACCTTAAAACCCCGGGGCGCCCGCTCCGGGGTTTTTCTTTTTTAACCTCTTCAGTCTCAGGGATTTTGTGATGAAACTTGTAGCCCAGGGCTCAACCCTCGATCTCTCTCATCCCCATGTGATGGGCATTCTTAATGTGACGCCCGACTCTTTCTCCGATGGCGGTGCCCACAACTCGCTGGTTGAGGCGGTGAAGCATGCCAACCTGATGATTAACGCCGGGGCGACCATCATTGATATCGGCGGTGAATCGACGCGGCCAGGGGCGGCTGAGGTGAGCGTAGAAGAGGAACTCGCACGGGTGATCCCGGTCGTCGAAGCGATCGCTCAGCGCTTTGAAGTGTGGATCTCGGTGGATACCTCCAAACCGGAGGTTATCCTCGAATCGGCCCGGGCAGGGGCGCATATCATTAACGATATTCGCTCTCTGACCGAACCTGGCGCGCTGCAGGCCGCCGCGGAAACCGGGCTGCCGGTGTGTCTGATGCATATGCAGGGTCAGCCGAAAACCATGCAGGAGGCGCCGAAATATGAGGATGTCTTCGCCGATGTCGAGCGCTTTTTTACAGAACATATTGTGCGCTGCGAGCAGGCGGGGATCGCAAAAGAAAAATTGCTGCTCGACCCAGGATTCGGTTTCGGTAAAAATCTCTCCCATAATTATCAACTGCTGGCCAGACTGGGGGAGTTTCACCACTTTGGGCTGCCTCTGCTGGTCGGTATGTCGCGTAAGTCGATGGTAGGTCAGTTGCTGAACGTCGGGCCGTCAGAACGGCTGAACGGCAGCCTGGCGTGTGCCGTCATTGCAGCAATGCAGGGCGCGCAGATAATCCGCGTCCATGATGTCAAAGAAACGGTAGAAGCGCTGCGCGTGGTGGAAGCCACCCTCGCCGCTAAGGGAAAAAAACGTTATGAGTAACCGCAAGTATTTTGGCACCGATGGTATTCGTGGCCGCGTCGGCGATGCGCCGATCACTCCGGAGTTTGTGCTTAAGCTGGGCTGGGCGGCAGGGAAAGTGTTAGCGCGCCACGGCTCGCGTAAAATTATCATCGGCAAGGATACCCGTATTTCGGGCTACATGTTGGAGTCGGCGCTGGAAGCTGGGCTGGCGGCAGCGGGGCTCTCTGCGTCGTTCACCGGACCCATGCCGACACCGGCTATCGCCTACCTGACGCGCGCATTCCGCGCCGAGGCGGGGATCGTTATCTCGGCTTCGCATAACCCTTTCTACGACAACGGTATTAAATTCTTCTCCATTGAGGGCACCAAGCTGCCAGACGATGTGGAAGAGGCGATTGAAGCCGAAATGGAGAAGGAGCTTACCTGCGTGGATTCGGCAGAACTGGGCAAAGCCAGCCGTATCGTCGATGCCGCCGGGCGCTACATTGAATTTTGTAAAGGCACCTTTCCCAACGAACTGAGCCTCTCCACGCTGAAAGTGGTGGTGGATTGCGCGCACGGCGCGACCTATCACATTGCCCCCAATGTCTTCCGCGAGCTGGGAGCCCAGGTTATCGCGATGGGCTGCGAGCCAGACGGCCTCAACATCAACGAAGAGGTCGGCGCCACCGACGTGCGTGCGCTGCAGGCGCGCGTGCTGGCGGAGAAAGCCGATCTGGGCATTGCCTACGATGGCGATGGCGATCGGGTGATCATGGTTGACCATGAAGGTAATAAAGTCGATGGCGACCAGATCCTCTACATCATCGCCCGGGAAGGACTGCGTCAGGGGCAGCTGCGCGGCGGCGCCGTCGGCACGCTGATGAGCAATATGGGACTGGAGCTGGCGCTCAAGCAGTTAGGTATTCCATTTGCCCGCGCGAAGGTCGGTGACCGCTATGTGCTCGAGATGCTGCAGGAAAAAGGCTGGCGCATTGGTGCGGAAAACTCCGGCCACGTGATCCTGCTGGATAAAACCACCACCGGCGATGGCATCGTCGCCAGTCTGCAGGTGGTCGCGGCGATGGTACGCAACCATATGAGCCTGCATGACCTCTGCAGCGGTATGAAGATGTTCCCTCAACTGCTGGTGAATGTGCGGTTTACCGAAGGCAGCGGTAACCCACTGGAGAACGAGCATGTCAAAGCGGTGACCGCAGAAGTGGAAGCGGCGTTAGGGAAACGCGGCCGTGTCCTGCTGCGTAAATCCGGAACGGAGCCGCTGATCCGCGTCATGGTGGAAGGCGAGCATGAAGATCAGGTGCACGAGTTCGCGCATCGCATCGCCGAAGCGGTAAAAAGCGTCTAAGCTTTCCGGCTAAGTGGTTAAAAAGGCGGCGCTTGCCGCCTTTTTTATGATAGAAAACCGACTTTTTGCTGTTTTTTTCTGCAGTTGATACAATGTGTCGAAATTGCCCTTGCGAAGGTCATTCGCTTTGGTTAGTATTCACACCCGCTTCAGTGGGAAACGTTAAAACGTCCCGCTTTATTGGTCGAAGCACTTGGTATGCGGCAAATCCGCAAGGAACAGGTTGATTATGTACGAAGCTCTTTTGGTAGTTTTCCTTATTGTAGCGATTGGCCTTGTTGGTCTGGTTATGCTGCAGCAAGGTAAAGGCGCTGATATGGGAGCCTCCTTCGGTGCAGGCGCTTCCGGCACACTGTTTGGGTCCAGCGGTTCTGGTAACTTCATGACCCGTATGACCGGCATCCTGGCTGCGCTGTTCTTCATCATCAGTCTGGCGCTGGGTAATATCAACAGCAACAAGACCAGTAAAGGAAGTGAGTGGGATAACCTGAGCGCGCCGAAAACGGAGCAAACTCAGCCAACTGCACCGGCTCAGCCGAGCAGCGACATCCCGCACTAAGTATTCTGTACCGAGGTGGTGGAATTGGTAGACACGCTACCTTGAGGTGGTAGTGCCCTAACGGGCTTGTGGGTTCGAGTCCCATCCTCGGTACCAATATTCCAGAAAAAAGACGCTGAAAAGCGTCTTTTTTTGTTTTTGTCCCCACCGGCCATTTATTTATAAACATCTCTTTGCTGGTTCCCTCCTTTTACTGTCGTTAAAGTCGCCTCGTCAAATTAACAGAGGTGAAGTGACATAATGAACAAGATCGGGTTGCTTATCGTCGCCGGCGTGCTCGGTTTAGCAGGGTGCAGTTCAACATCGCCCTCCCAAACGGTGGAGACGATTAATGCGCTAACGGTACCGGTATCGCACAGTGAGCCTGGGGCTACAGCGAATAATGCCCAGGCGGTGACGCGCTATTTCCAGGACAATACGGCACTGATTGGTCGCCTTAACCATTCGTTGAAAAATCATTATTTGCAGGATGTGGAGCGCCGCGATGTGTTTGACAGACATAGTGAGGCGTACCAGGTGTATGGCGCCCTGACCCGTCTGGAGCAGATGGCGTCCATGAATGACGTTTACCGGAAAGAGAATAATGTTGCTGGTCTGCAGGAGATCAACCGCGTGCTGAAAAGCGTGCCGTTGGCCAGCTGAGAGAAGGCAGGGACTGCCGGACGGCAATCCCTGTGTAAGGATTAAAAGCGGAAGTTAACCCCGGCATAGGCCCCGTCGGCCAGGGTGTTGTCACGATGGCCATCTTTCCCGGCGATATCGATATAACGATAGCCTGCTTCGATATTCAGAGACGGGAGCACGTTAATACGTAATCCGGCATTGGCCTCCACATAATCATCGACGCCGCTGGACATTGAGTCGGGTGAGTAATAGCCCTCACCGAAGAGCGTGAAGTACTGGCCGAGGGGGAGTTCTGCTCCGCCACCTGCAGCAATGGCGTAACCTTCATCCCCATCGTTGGGGTTCAGATAGACACCTTTACCGCCCAGCGTCATTAGAAAAGGCCCAAGGTTAAAGTTGTAGCCCATTCCCAGTCCTACGCTATCCCCGTCGTTGTCGCTGTGGACCCACTGGGTATTGAACGTCATACCCGGTTCCCCGGCGCCAAAGCTGGCGGAGAGATTGGTGAACTCGGCACCGGCTTCACCATGCAGGTTAACGGATGCGCAGACGGCGCTGCTGGCCCCCAGGGCGATCATCACGGCAACCAATTTTGGAGTAATAGACTTCATTGTGGAATTCCTTCAGATAAAAAAAAGCCCGATACGGGCGTTCGGGCAAAATTAACGGGTTCTTGGATCTCATCGTTATGGTCGCTGCAGACGACAGGCGAGGGGGTCAACTCCCGCTACCGCTGCTAACGCCTGGCCGATTTCCGGTGGCATATCCTGAGCCGGTGCAGGCCCGGCGGTTAACGCCGTGAGTGGCTGCCTGCTGGTCGAGCCCAGGGACATGTTGTCCGCCGGTAAATTCAGATGCTCAGCATAAAATTTTTCTATTTTTACCGTTAGCGTTTATTGATTTAAATTTAAACATTTTCAACAGTGAGGTGAATAACAACAAATAAAGGTGACTGGCACGGTCAAAATTTTTCAGGAAGTGAGGCGATGCTTTGCAAATAACCGCCGCGGGCAAAGGCAATATAACCGCCTTTCTTTAATGCTGACAAGACATTGAGAATACTGCTGCGCGACAGATGGGTCCTGTCCTGAATATATTCAAGAATAGACACGCGCTGTCGGGTCTCTTCGGTTAATAGCATCATTTCCAGTAGATGGTTACGTATGACCGAATAGGTTCGCTGTTGCAGGACCAGATCGTCACGATATACCAGGTACGAAGTATGATAGGCCAGCAGGCTGGTCACCTCCTCCCACAGGTTATGCTGGCGAAATAGTGCGGAGGCCAGGTCAGAGTCGATCCGTAGCAGCTCGGAAGAGACCTCCGCCCGCAGACTATGGCTACGGCTGGGCTGTAGCATTTCCGCCACGCCGAAAAGGTGCGGCTCATAGACGGTTACCATCAATAGCTTGTCGGAATTACGGATAATCGACAGTTCGCCTTTTTTAAAAATAAAGAGCTGAGTTTTGCCTTTATATTCCCATGTCAGTCTTTTTCTGGCGATCGCGTTAACGGGCGTGGCGTGCGGCTCAAGCACATCGATCAGTCGGTCAATGGCCTTTTGCGGCCTGATCGGTGGTTTAATATTCATGATGCTTATCACCAGATATGAATTAATCAATTGAGGTTATTATAGTCAACAATTTTGCTGGTCGGGCGATAAGGAAAAAATGCGTCCTGGCGATTTTTTTGATGTTGGTGGGTAACAAAAAATAAAAAGCCGGCGGAAAGCCGCCGGCGGAGAGCAAACATCGTCAGGCGATTATTTGCCTTTGTTTTCCAGATTCTCAACCTGCGGTAAACCGGTTGCTGAGGAGGCGCTCAGCAGGCCAGACTGGGCATAGCCAAACAGCTTCTCGCGGGTATCGGTGATATCCAGATTACGCATGGTCAGCTGACCGATACGGTCTTCGGCGGTAAACATAGAATCGCCTTTTTCCATGGTCAGACGCTCTGCTTTATAGGTCAGGTTGTCTGAAACGGTATTGAGGATCGAGTAGTCGTTACCGCGACGCAGTTCGAGGGTGACTTCACCGGTGATCTGGCTGGCAACCCAGCGTTGCAGTGAATCACGCAGCATCAGCGCCTGGGAATCGAACCAGCGTCCCTGATACAGCAGGCGGCCCAGCTGACGACCGTGGGCGTGGTATTGCTCGATAGTATCTTCGTTATGGATACCGGTCAGCAGACGCTCATAGGCGATATGCAGCAGCGCCATCCCCGGGGCTTCATAAATGCCGCGGCTTTTCGCTTCGATAATGCGGTTTTCAATCTGATCGCTCATGCCCAGACCGTGGCGACCACCGATACGGTTGGCTTCCAGCATCATCTCGACGTCATCGGCGAAGGTTTTGCCATTCAGCGCCACCGGATGGCCTTGCTCAAAGCGTACAGTCACCTCTTCCGCAGGGATCTTCACGGTTTCGTCCCAGAACTTCACGCCCATAATCGGGTTGACGATCTTGACGCTGGAGTTCAGGAATTCGAGGTCTTTCGCTTCGTGGGTCGCGCCGAGCATGTTGGAGTCGGTGGAATAGGCTTTTTCGACTGACATCTTGTAGTCAAAGCCGCAGGCGATCATAAATTCGGACATTTCGTGACGGCCGCCGAGTTCATCAATAAAGTCGCTGTCCAGCCACGGCTTGTAAATCTGCAGTTCAGCATTGGTCAGCAGGCCGTAACGATAGAAACGTTCGATATCGTTGCCTTTATAGGTGCTGCCATCGCCCCAGATGTTGACGCCATCTTCTTTCATTGCCGCCACCAGCATGGTGCCGGTGACCGCGCGGCCCAGCGGCGTGGTGTTGAAGTAGGTCAACCCACCGGTGGTGTTATGGAATGCGCCACACTGAATCGCCGCGATCCCTTCTGCGACCAGCTGTTTGCGGCAGTCGATCAGACGGGCACCTTCGGCGCCATACTCTTTCGCGCGGCGCGGAATAGCATCGTAGTCGTCTTCGTCCGGTTGACCCAGGTTAGCGGTATATGCATAAGGCACGGCGCCTTTTTTGCGCATCCATAACAGCGCGGCGCTGGTATCCAGTCCACCAGAGAAAGCGATACCAATACGTTGACCAACCGGGAGATGCTTGAGAATCGTCGTCATAAAATAAAACCCTGCTCGATAGACTGTGGTGAGTTCGACTCAACAACCTTAACTGCATTTTTATGCATTAATTGTGAGTATTCATTTAACCATCTTTTACTGGCGACAGGAAGGGCTTCATCATCTTTTTGCTAAAAAAGCCTGAAATACCAGCACAAACGGCAATCGGGGGCGATAAAATGCATGTTGACAAAATATACTAATTGCCGATACAATTCACCCCGATTTTATGTCCCGTCTTCGGTACCAAATCCCAGCAGTATTTGCGTCTTTTACTCAATAAGAGTAAAATATGCCACGTTTCAGGCGCGGGGTGGAGCAGCCTGGTAGCTCGTCGGGCTCATAACCCGAAGGTCGTCGGTTCAAATCCGGCCCCCGCAACCACTTTCCCATTAAGTACTTTTTCAAATATACTGTGAGGACTAAGTGTCCTTCGTAGCCGAATTTGAAAGAATTCTTGCGGAAGGTGTTCCAGATCGCCATGGCGATCTCAGGGTTCAGTTATCTAAAGCCCCGATTTATCGGGGTTTTTTGTTATCTGACTTCAGAATAACTGGGCTATACGCCCTTTTTTTATGTCTTGGGGGTGGGTTTGTCCACATTAGAGCAAAAATTAACAGAGATGCTCACTGCGCCGGTTGAAGCGCTTGGCTTTGAGCTGGTCGGCATCGAATTTATTCGCGGTCGCACATCCACACTGCGCATCTATATTGATAGTGAAGATGGCATCAACGTTGATGATTGTGCTGATGTGAGCCACCAGGTAAGCGCCGTCATGGATGTTGAAGACCCGATCACTGTCGCTTACAACCTGGAAGTCTCTTCGCCTGGTCTCGACCGTCCGATGTTCACCGCCGAACACTATCAACGTTTCACTGGCGAAGAAGTTGCGCTGGTGCTGCGCATGGCGGTTCAGAACCGTCGCAAATGGCAGGGCATTATCAAAGCGGTAGACGGTGAAATGATCACGGTAACCGTCGAAGGCAAAGATGAAGTGTTCGCGCTGAGTAACATCCAGAAGGCGAACCTGGTTCCCCACTTTTAACAGTCTGGATTGAGGTGAAAGGCCCCGATGAACAAAGAAATTTTGGCTGTTGTTGAAGCCGTTTCCAACGAAAAAGCGCTGCCGCGCGAGAAAATTTTCGAAGCGCTGGAAAGCGCGCTGGCAACGGCCACCAAGAAAAAATACGAACAAGAGATCGACGTTCGCGTAGAAATCGACCGTAAGAGCGGTGATTTTGACACCTTCCGTCGCTGGCTGGTTGTGGAAGAGGTGACTCAGCCGACGCGCGAGATCACGCTGGAAGCGGCGCGTTACGAAGATGAAAGCATGAACGTCGGCGATTATGTCGAAGATCAGATTGAGTCTGTCACCTTCGACCGTATCACCACGCAGACCGCTAAGCAGGTTATCGTGCAGAAAGTCCGCGAAGCCGAGCGCGCGATGGTGGTCGATCAGTTCCGCGAGCACGAAGGTGAGATCATCACCGGCGTGGTGAAAAAAGTGAACCGCGACAATATCACCCTGGATCTGGGCAACAACGCTGAAGCCGTGATCCTGCGTGAAGATATGCTGCCGCGTGAAAACTTCCGTCCGGGCGACCGCATCCGCGGTGTACTGTACGCTGTCCGTCCGGAAGCGCGTGGCGCCCAGCTGTTCGTGACCCGTTCCAAACCTGAGATGCTGATCGAACTGTTCCGCATCGAAGTGCCGGAAATCGGGGAAGAAGTGCTGGAGATCAAAGCGGCAGCTCGCGATCCGGGCTCTCGTGCGAAAATCGCGGTAAAAACCAACGACAAGCGTATCGACCCGGTTGGCGCTTGCGTTGGTATGCGCGGTGCGCGTGTGCAGGCCGTCTCTACTGAGCTGGGCGGCGAACGCATCGATATCGTCCTGTGGGATGATAACCCGGCGCAGTTCGTGATTAACGCCATGGCGCCGGCAGACGTCGCGTCTATCGTGGTGGATGAAGATAAACACACCATGGATATCGCGGTGGAAGCGGGCAACCTGGCGCAGGCGATTGGCCGTAACGGTCAGAACGTTCGTCTGGCTTCTCAGCTCAGCGGCTGGGAACTCAACGTGATGACCGTTGACGATCTGCAGGCTAAGCACCAGGCGGAAGCGCATGCCGCTATCGATACCTTCACCAAGTATCTCGATATTGATGAAGATTTCGCGACAGTGCTGGTTGAAGAAGGCTTCTCCTCGCTGGAAGAACTGGCCTATGTGCCAATGAAAGAACTGCTGGAAATCGACGGTCTGGATGAAGCCACCGTTGAAGCACTTCGTGAGCGTGCGAAAAACGCACTGACTACGCTGGCGCTGGCTCAGGAAGAAAGCCTGGGAGACAACAAACCTGCCGATGATCTGTTGAATCTGGAAGGTCTGGATCGTGCTCTGGCATTCAAACTGGCCGCCCGTGGTGTTTGTACGCTGGAAGATCTCGCCGAGCAGGGCGTTGATGACCTGGCTGATATCGAAGGGATGACCGACGAGAAAGCTGGCGAGCTCATCATGGCTGCTCGCAACATTTGTTGGTTCGGCGACGAAGCGTAATAAACTGTAGCAGGAAGGAACAGCATGACAGATGTGACTATTAAAGCGCTGGCCTCAGAAATTCAGACCTCTGTGGATCGCCTGATACAGCAATTTGCTGATGCAGGTATTCGCAAATCGGCTGATGATTCTGTGACCGCGCAAGAGAAGCAAACCTTGTTAACGCACCTGAATCGTGAACACGGTTCGGCGCCTGACAAGCTGACGTTGCAGCGTAAAACGCGCAGCACGTTGAATATTCCAGGTACCGGTGGAAAGAGTAAATCGGTACAAATCGAAGTCCGCAAGAAACGCACCTTTGTGAAACGCGATCCGCAAGAGGCTGAACGCCTGGCCGCGGAAGAGCAGGCGCAGCGTGAAGCGGAAGAGCAGGCCCGTCGTGAAGCTGAAGAAGCAGCGAAACGCGAGGCGCAATTAAAAGCTGAACGTGAGGCCGCAGAACAAGCTAAACGTGAAGTCGCTGATAAAGCGAAACGTGAAGCCGCGGAAAAAGACAAAGTGAGCAATCAACATACCGACGAAATGACCAAGACCGCCCAGGCTGAAAAGACCCGCCGTGAGAACGAAGCAGCGGAGCTGAAGCGCAAATCGGAAGAAGAAGCACGCCGCAAACTTGAAGAAGAAGCGCGCCGTGTAGCGGAAGAAGCACGCCGTATGGCTGAAGAAAATGAAAAAAACTGGACTGAAACTCCAGAAACCCCTGAAGAAACGACCGACTACCACGTAACCACCTCTCAGCATGCGCGTCAGGCTGAAGATGATAACGACCGTGAAGTCGAAGGCGGCCGTGGTCGTAGTCGTAGCAGCAAAGTGGCTCGTCCGGCCAAAAAAGGCAACAAACACGCTGAATCTAAAGCTGACCGTGAAGAAGCCCGTGCGGCCGTTCGTGGTGGCAAAGGCGGCAAGCACCGTAAAGGTTCCGCTCTGCAGCAGGGCTTCCAGAAGCCGGCTCAGGCGGTTAACCGTGACGTTATCATCGGTGAAACCATCACCGTTGGCGAACTGGCTAACAAGATGGCGGTGAAAGGTTCTCAGGTCATCAAAGCGATGATGAAGCTGGGTGCCATGGCGACCATCAACCAGGTCATCGACCAGGAAACCGCACAGCTGGTTGCCGAAGAGATGGGCCATAAAGTTATCCTGCGTCGTGAAAACGAGCTGGAAGAAGCAGTAATGAGCGACCGTGACACCGGCGCTGCGGCTGAACCGCGCGCACCGGTAGTGACCATCATGGGTCACGTTGACCACGGTAAAACCTCGCTGCTGGACTACATTCGTTCTACTAAGGTTGCCTCCGGCGAAGCGGGTGGTATTACCCAGCACATCGGCGCCTACCACGTAGAAACCGACAACGGCATGATCACCTTCCTGGATACCCCGGGCCACGCCGCGTTTACCTCCATGCGTGCTCGTGGTGCGCAGGCAACGGATATCGTGGTTCTGGTGGTGGCAGCAGACGACGGCGTGATGCCGCAGACTGTGGAAGCTATCCAGCACGCCAAAGCGGCTCAGGTGCCGGTAGTGGTTGCGGTGAACAAGATCGATAAGCCGGAAGCGGATATGGATCGCGTGAAGAACGAACTCTCCCAGTACGGCGTAATGCCGGAAGAGTGGGGCGGCGAAGCGCAGTTCATCCCGGTATCCGCGAAAGTCGGTACTGGTATCGACGACCTGCTGAACGCTATCCTGCTGCAGGCTGAAGTTCTCGAACTGAAAGCCGTACGTAACGGTATGGCGAGCGGCGCGGTCATCGAATCCTTCCTCGATAAAGGTCGTGGTCCGGTGGCTACCGTTCTGGTTCGCGAAGGTACCCTGCATAAGGGCGATATCGTACTGTGTGGCTTTGAATATGGCCGCGTGCGTGCGATGCGTGACGAACTGGGGCGCGAAGTTCTGGAAGCGGGTCCGTCCATTCCGGTGGAAATCCTCGGCCTGTCCGGTGTTCCGGCTGCGGGTGATGAAGTGACCGTGGTTCGTGACGAGAAAAAAGCGCGTGAAGTTGCACTGTATCGTCAGGGCAAATTCCGTGAAGTTAAGCTGGCTCGTCAGCAGAAATCTAAACTGGAAAACATGTTCGCTAACATGACTGAAGGCGAAGTTCACGAAGTGAACATCGTGCTGAAAGCGGACGTGCAGGGTTCTGTCGAAGCGATTTCCGATTCCTTACTGAAACTGTCTACCGACGAAGTGAAAGTGAAGATCATCGGTTCCGGCGTAGGTGGTATCACCGAAACCGACGCGACCCTGGCAGCAGCTTCCAACGCGATTCTGGTTGGCTTCAACGTTCGTGCCGATGCCTCTGCACGTAAAGTTATCGAAGCGGAAAGCCTGGATCTGCGTTACTACTCCGTCATCTATAACCTGATCGACGAAGTGAAAGCAGCGATGAGCGGCATGCTGTCTCCGGAACTGAAACAGCAGATCATTGGTCTGGCTGAAGTACGTGATGTGTTCAAATCGCCGAAATTCGGCGCCATCGCAGGCTGTATGGTTACCGAAGGGACGATCAAACGTCACAACCCAATCCGCGTACTGCGCGACAACGTGGTTATCTATGAAGGCGAGCTGGAATCCCTGCGCCGCTTCAAAGATGACGTCAACGAAGTCCGTAACGGCATGGAATGTGGTATCGGTGTGAAGAACTACAACGACGTTCGCGTTGGCGATATGATCGAAGTGTTCGAAATCATCGAAATCCAGCGTAGCATCGATTAATCATCTGATGGCTAAGCAGCCGGGGAAGCGAAGCGCCACCCGGCAATCATTTTAAAAAGGGGCTTTTGGCCCCTTTTTTGTCTTTATTCTGGAGAACTTATTATGGCGAAAGAATTTGGTCGCCCGCAGCGTGTGGCCCAGGAGATGCAAAAAGAGATTGCCATCATCCTGCAGCGTGAAATCAAAGATCCGCGTCTGGGCATGATGACCACCGTTTCCGGTGTGGAAATGTCCCGCGACCTGGCCTATGCCAAGGTGTATGTCACCTTTCTGAACGACAAAGATGAAGCCGCGGTAAAAGCGGGCATCAAAGCGCTGCAGGAAGCCTCTGGCTTTATCCGCTCTCTGCTGGGTAAAGCGATGCGTCTGCGCATCGTGCCGGAACTGACTTTCTTCTATGACAACTCACTGGTGGAAGGGATGCGCATGTCCAATCTGGTCACCAGCGTGGTGAAACACGACGATGAGCGTCGTGTGAACCCGGACGACAGCAAGGAGGACTGATGAGTCGTCCTCGTCGTCGCGGCCGCGACGTGCACGGCGTATTGCTGCTGGATAAGCCTCAGGGCGCTTCCAGCAACGATGTGCTGCAGAAAGTAAAACGTATTTATAACGCCAACCGCGCCGGGCACACCGGCGCGCTGGATCCGCTGGCGACCGGTATGCTGCCAGTGTGCCTTGGCGAAGCGACCAAGTTTTCCCAGTATCTGCTGGACTCCGATAAGCGTTATCGCGTGATTGCCAAACTGGGCCAGCGCACGGATACCTCCGATGCCGACGGTCAGGTGGTGGAAGAGCGTCCGCTAACCTTTAGCGACGAACAGCTGGCGGCGGCGCTGGAGAGTTTCCGTGGCGAGACGCAGCAGGTGCCGTCGATGTACTCTGCGCTCAAATATCAGGGCAAGAAGCTGTACGAATATGCTCGCCAGGGTATTGACGTCCCGCGGGAGGCCCGGCCGATTACGGTCTATGAGCTGCTGTTTATTCGCCACGAAGGCGATGAACTGGAGCTGGAGATCCACTGCTCGAAAGGCACCTACATCCGAACGATTATCGATGATTTAGGTGAGAAACTCGGCTGCGGCGCGCACGTGATTTTCCTGCGTCGCCTGGCGGTGAGCAAATACCCGGTTGAGCGGATGGTGACCCTCGAGCAGCTGCAGGCACTGGTCGATCAGGCGGCGGCGCAGGATATCCCTGCCGCGCAACTGCTTGACCCGCTGCTGATGCCGATGGACAGCCCGGCTTCAGACTATCCGCTGGTGACGATTCCGGAGACTTCCGCGGTCTACTTTAAGAACGGCAACCCGGTACGTCAGTCTGGCGCGCCGCTTAGCGGGCTGGTGCGGGTGATGGAAAACGAGTCTGGCAAGTTTCTCGGCATGGGCGAAATTGACGATGAAGGCCGCGTGGCGCCGCGTCGTCTGGTGGTGGAATACCCGGCGTAAGCGCTTTTCTTGCGATAAAAGCCTGCTACGAGTAGAATATCGCCGCTTAACGTCCGCTAAAGTGTTTTAACATTTTCGGGCGTTGCATCAGGGGTCGCTGAATTAGAGATCGGCACCCTTTCTTTCTTTTAATTTTTGGAGTTATAAAATGTCTCTAAGCGTTGAAGCTAAAGCAAAAATCGTTTCTGAGTTTGGTCGTGGCGAAAACGACAGCGGTTCTACCGAAGTTCAGGTTGCACTGCTGACCGCACAGATCAACCACCTGCAGGGCCACTTTGCAGAGCACAAAAAAGATCACCACAGCCGTCGTGGTCTGCTGCGCATGGTTTCTCAGCGTCGTAAACTGCTCGACTACCTGAAACGTAAAGATGTTGCACGTTACTCTTCGCTGATCGAGCGTCTGGGTCTGCGTCGCTAATTCTGCGAGTTTCAGAAAAAGGGGCCTGACGGCCCCTTTTTTCGACCGGGCGGCAGCAATTCATTCAAAACTCATGTATTGTTGCTAGTAATGATCTTCATGCAGAGGTTCGCGCGGCTAATGAGAGGCTTCATCCGCAGGGGCGGGTAAAGGTTGTCATTAGTCGCGAGGATGCAGAGGATCGGGTCAATAGACGCTATGTCGTGGATATGGCGTCATTTATAGATAAAAAGGATAGAATTTTGCTTAATCCGATCGTTCGTAAATTCCAGTACGGCCAGCATACCGTGACCCTGGAAACCGGCATGATGGCGCGCCAGGCAACGGCCGCTGTGATGGTTAGCATGGATGACACTGCGGTATTCGTTACCGTTGTGGGTCAGAAAAAAGCGAAGCCAGGCCAGGACTTTTTCCCGCTGACTGTTAACTACCAGGAGCGTACCTACGCTGCCGGTAAAATCCCGGGTGGTTTCTTCCGTCGTGAAGGCCGTCCAAGCGAAGGTGAAACCCTGATCGCGCGTCTGATTGACCGCCCGGTTCGCCCGCTGTTCCCGGAAGGCTTCGTTAACGAAGTTCAGGTTATCGCCACTGTCGTTTCCGTTAACCCGCAGGTTAACCCGGATATCGTCGCGATGATCGGCGCTTCCGCTGCGCTGTCCCTGTCTGGTATTCCGTTCAATGGCCCAATCGGCGCCGCGCGCGTGGGTTACATCAACGACCAGTACGTACTGAACCCAACCCAGGAAGAACTGAAGTCCAGCAAACTGGACCTGGTGGTTGCCGGTACTGAAGCGGCCGTGCTGATGGTTGAATCCGAAGCTGAACTGCTGAGCGAAGACCAGATGCTGGGCGCAGTGGTCTTTGGTCACGAACAGCAGCAGATTGTTATCCAGACCATCAACGATCTGGTGAAAGAAGCCGGTAAACCGCGTTGGGACTGGCAGCCGGAAGTCGTTGATGCCGCGCTGAACGCGCGCGTGGCTGCACTGGCTGAATCCCGCCTGAGCGATGCTTACCGTATCACCGACAAACAAGAGCGTTACGCTCAGGTTGACGTGATCAAGTCTGAAACCATCGCCACGCTGGTTGCAGAAGATGAAACCCTGGACGCTAACGAACTGGGTGAAATCCTGCACGCTATCGAGAAGAACGTTGTTCGTAGCCGCGTACTGGCAGGCGAGCCGCGTATCGATGGCCGCGAAAAAGACATGATCCGTGGTCTGGACGTTCGTACCGGCGTACTGCCGCGTACTCACGGTTCCGCACTGTTTACCCGTGGCGAAACGCAGGCGCTGGTTACTGCTACCCTGGGTACCGCACGCGATGCGCAGAACATCGACGAACTGATGGGCGAGCGCACGGACTCTTTCCTGTTCCACTACAACTTCCCTCCGTACTCCGTAGGCGAAACTGGCATGGTGGGTTCTCCGAAGCGTCGTGAAATCGGTCACGGTCGTCTGGCTAAGCGCGGCGTACTGGCCGTGATGCCGACTATCGACGAATTCCCGTACACTGTTCGCGTGGTGTCTGAAATCACCGAATCCAACGGTTCTTCTTCCATGGCTTCCGTCTGTGGCGCCTCTCTGGCGCTGATGGACGCGGGTGTACCGGTGAAAGCCGCCGTTGCGGGTATCGCAATGGGCCTGGTGAAAGAAGGCGACAACTTCGTTGTTCTGTCTGACATCCTGGGTGACGAAGACCACCTTGGCGATATGGACTTCAAAGTAGCGGGTTCCCGCGACGGTATCTCTGCGCTGCAGATGGATATCAAAATTGAAGGTATCACCAAAGAAATCATGCAGGTTGCTCTGAACCAGGCTAAAGGTGCGCGTCTGCACATCCTGGGCGTGATGGAACAGGCGATTAACGCGCCGCGCGGCGACATCTCTGAATTCGCACCGCGTATCCACACCATCAAGATCAACCCGGACAAGATCAAAGACGTTATCGGTAAAGGCGGTTCTGTTATCCGTGCCCTGACCGAAGAAACCGGCACCACCATCGAAATCGAAGATGACGGTACCGTGAAGATCGCAGCGACCGACGGCGACAAAGCGCAGCACGCTATCCGTCGTATCGAAGAGATCACTGCTGAGATCGAAGTTGGCCGTATCTACAATGGTAAAGTGACCCGTATCGTTGACTTTGGCGCGTTCGTTGCCATCGGCGGCGGTAAAGAAGGTCTGGTTCACATCTCACAAATCGCTGACAAGCGTGTTGAGAAAGTGACTGACTATCTGCAGATGGGTCAGGAAGTACCGGTTAAGGTTCTGGAAGTTGACCGCCAGGGCCGTGTCCGTCTGAGCATCAAAGAAGCAACTGAACAGACTCCGTCTGCCGCAGCGCCGGAAGCTCCGGTCGCCGAGCAGGGCGAGTAAAGGTTGCCGTTAGCCCTCCGCTTTTGCGGAGGGCGTTTTACGGGCAGGACGCCTCGTTTGCAGCCGGGGAACAGGACGTTCATCCAATCGTTGTCTTCGGGAGTGGGAAATGAAGCCTTTTTTGCGCTGGTGTTTCGTGGCGACAGCTCTCACGCTGGCAGGATGCAGTAGCACCGCCTGGCGTAAGGACGCCGTCCTCGCAGTACCATTGCAACCGACTTTACAGCAAGAAGTGATTCTGGCACGCATGGAACAAATTCTTGCCAGTCGGGCTTTATCCGATGACGAACGCGCACAGCTTTTATATGAGCGCGGAGTGTTGTATGATAGTCTCGGTCTGAGGGCATTAGCGCGAAATGATTTTTCACAAGCGCTGGCAATCCGACCCGATATGCCTGAAGTATTCAATTACTTAGGCATTTACTTAACGCAGGCAGGCAATTTTGATGCTGCCTATGAAGCGTTTGATTCTGTACTTGAGCTTGATCCAACTTACAACTACGCGCACTTGAACCGAGGTATCGCCCTGTATTACGGCGGCCGGGCTAAGTTAGCGCAAGATGATCTGCTGGCGTTTTATCAAGACGATCCCAATGATCCTTTCCGTAGCCTGTGGCTTTACATCGCCGAGCGTAAACTCGACGAGAAGCGGGCGCTTGAAGCACTCAGAGAGCGCTTAAACAAGTCGGACAAAGAGCAATGGGGATGGAACATTGTCGAGTTCTACCTTGGCGACATTAGCGAAAAAGAGCTGATGACTCGTCTGAAGGCAGACGCAACGGATAACACCTCGCTCGCTGAGCATCTCAGTGAAACCAACTTCTATTTAGGTAAGTACTACCTAAGTCTGGGGGACAAGGACAGCGCTACGGCACTGTTCAAACTGGCGGTCGCCAACAACGTACATAACTACGTTGAGCACCGATACGCATTGTTGGAATTATCGCTCTTGGGCCAGGAGCAAGATGACCTGGCAGAATCGGACCAGCAATAGCTGACGAACACATCAGCCCATAGTTTTTTGCTTGCCATCACCTTTGCGGGTGAGGGCGTTGTTGTTCGTTAATACACCTACTTTGAGCCGGTTCACACTTTTCAATGAAAATTACCGAAAATTTTCACGATGAGTTATGTAGACTGGCCGCCATTAATTTTGAGGCACACGTACTACATGGCTGAATTCGAAACCACTTTTGCAGATCTGGGCCTGAAGGCTCCCATCCTTGAAGCGCTTAACGATCTGGGTTACGAAAAACCATCTCCGATCCAGGCTGAGTGCATTCCGCATCTGCTGGACGGCCGCGACGTTCTGGGTATGGCCCAGACCGGTAGCGGTAAAACCGCAGCGTTCTCTTTACCGCTGCTGAACAACATTGATCCTGAGCTGAGAGCACCACAGATTCTGGTGCTGGCGCCGACCCGCGAACTAGCGGTACAGGTTGCCGAAGCAATGACGGAATTCTCTAAACATATGCGCGGCGTAAACGTGGTTGCCCTGTACGGCGGCCAGCGTTATGACGTGCAGCTGCGCGCCCTGCGTCAGGGTCCGCAGATCGTTGTCGGTACCCCGGGTCGTCTGCTGGACCACCTGAAGCGCGGCACGCTGGATCTCTCTAAACTGAGCGGTCTGGTACTGGACGAAGCCGATGAAATGCTGCGCATGGGCTTTATCGAAGACGTAGAAACGATTATGGCGCAGATCCCGGAAGGCCATCAGACCGCGCTGTTCTCTGCCACCATGCCGGAAGCGATTCGTCGCATTACCCGCCGCTTTATGAAAGAGCCGCAGGAAGTGCGCATTCAGTCCAGCGTCACCACGCGCCCGGATATCAGCCAGAGCTACTGGACGGCCTACGGCATGCGTAAAAACGAAGCGCTGGTGCGCTTCCTGGAAGCGGAAGATTTTGATGCGGCGATTATCTTCGTGCGTACCAAAAACGCGACCCTGGAAGTGGCTGAAGCGCTGGAGCGTAGCGGCTATAACAGCGCCGCGCTGAACGGCGATATGAACCAGGCGCTGCGTGAGCAGACGCTGGAGCGTCTGAAAGACGGTCGTCTGGACATTCTGATCGCGACCGACGTTGCGGCCCGTGGTCTGGACGTTGAGCGTATCAGCCTGGTTGTTAACTATGACATCCCGATGGATTCCGAGTCTTACGTTCACCGTATCGGCCGTACCGGTCGTGCGGGTCGTGCTGGCCGCGCCCTTCTGTTCGTTGAGAACCGCGAGCGTCGCCTGCTGCGTAACATCGAACGTACGATGAAGCTGACTATTCCTGAAGTAGAACTGCCGAACGCAGAACTGCTGGGTAAACGTCGCCTGGAAAAATTCGCGGCTAAAGTTCAGCAGCAGCTGGAAAGCAGCGATCTGGACCAGTACCGTGCGCTGCTGTCGCAAATCCAGCCGACGGCGGAAGGCGAAGAGCTGGACGTGGAAACGCTGGCTGCTGCGCTGCTGAAAATGGCCCAGGGCGAACGTTCTCTGATCGTTCCGCCGGACGCGCCGATGCGTCCTAAGCGCGAGTTCCGCGATCGTGACGATCGTTTCGAACGTCGCGGCGACCGCAATGACCGTGGTCCGCGTGGCGATCGTGAAGATCGTCCGAAGCGTGAGCGTCGTGAAGTTGGTGATATGGAGCTGTACCGCATTGAAGTGGGCCGTGATGACGGCGTTGAAGTTCGTCATATCGTTGGCGCGATCGCTAACGAAGGCGACATCAGCAGCCGTTACATTGGTAACATCAAGCTGTTCGGTTCTCACTCCACCATCGAACTGCCGAAAGGTATGCCGGGCGAAGTACTGCAGCACTTTACTCGCACCCGCATCCTGAACAAACCGATGAACATGCAGCTGCTGGGTGATGCTCAGCCGCGTCCAGACCGTGGCGGTGAACGCCGTGGCGGTGGTGAGCGTCGTGAAGGCGGTCGTAGTTTCGGCGGTGAGCGTCGTGAAGGCGGCCGTAGCTTCGGTGGCGAGCGTCGTGAAGGCGGTCGTGGTGATGGTCGTCGTTTCAGCGGCGAGCGTCGTGACGGTGGTAACCGCGCACCGCGCCGCGATGATGCTGGTGCTGCTCCGCGTCGTGATGACTCCGCCGGTCGTCGTCGTTTCGGTGGCGATGCGTAATTAGCACAACACGCTAGCGTAAAGTAAATAATACAGCCCCGATCGTCATGATTGGGGCTTTTTTTATTCCTTTTGTACTCGTGTACTGGTACAGTGCGTCGCACCCATCGTGGGAAAGTTTTTTTGACTGGAGAATTCGGCAAATGGCGACACTAACCACTACGACCACCCGACCGTCTTTATTTGGCGGCGTGGTGATTATCGGCGGCACAATTATCGGTGCGGGCATGTTCTCGCTGCCGGTGGTGATGTCCGGCGCGTGGTTCTTCTGGTCGCTGGCGGCGCTGGTTTTCACCTGGTTCTGCATGTTGCACTCCGGTCTGATGATCCTTGAAGCCAACCTCAACTACCGGATTGGCTCCAGCTTCGACACCATCACCAAAGACCTGCTCGGCAAAGGCTGGAACCTGGTGAACGGCGTGTCGATCGCCTTTGTGCTGTATATCCTGACCTACGCCTATATTTCGGCGAGCGGTTCGATCCTGCACCACACCTTCAGTGAAATGTCGCTGAACGTACCGGCGCGCGCGGCAGGCTTCGGCTTTGCGCTGCTGGTGGCGTTTATTGTCTGGATGAGCACCAAAGCGGTGAGCCGCATGACGGCTATCGTGCTCGGCGCCAAGGTCATCACCTTCTTCCTGACCTTCGGCAGCCTGCTGGGACACGTCGAACCGACGACGCTGTTTAACGTCGCGGAGAAGAATGCCTCCTATGCGCCCTACCTGCTGATGACGCTGCCGTTCTGCCTGGCCTCGTTTGGCTATCACGGTAACGTGCCGAGCCTGATGAAATATTATGGTAAGGATCCGCGCACCATTACCCGCTGCCTGGTTTACGGTACGCTGCTGGCGCTGGTTCTGTACGTGGTCTGGCTGCTGGTGACGATGGGCAATATTCCCCGTCCGCAGTTTATCGATATCGCGCAGAAGGGCGGTAACATTGATGTGCTGGTGCAGGCCCTGAGTGGTGTGCTGAATAACCGCGGTCTGGATCTGCTGCTGGTGGTGTTCTCCAACTTTGCCGTCGCCAGTTCGTTCCTCGGCGTCACGTTGGGTCTGTTTGACTATCTGGCGGATCTGTTTGGCTTCGACGATAGCGCGATGGGGCGCTTTAAAACCGCGCTGCTGACCTTTATCCCGCCGATGATTGGCGGGCTGGTGAAGCCTGACGGCTTCCTGTATGCCATCGGCTATGCTGGCCTGGCGGCGACGGTATGGGCGGCCATTGTGCCGGCGCTGCTGGCCCGCGCTTCGCGTAAACGCTTCGGCAGCCCACAGTTCCGCGTATGGGGCGGAAAAGCGATGATTGTGCTGATCCTGCTCTTTGGTCTCGGCAACGCGGTGGTGCACTTCCTGTCGAGCTTTAACTTGCTGCCGGTTTATCAGTAAGGTTAATGCCCGGTGGCATGACATCCACCGGGCTGACGTTAGTGTTACCCCAACAGCTCCTCTTTCACCTGCATCGCTAAATCAAACGAATGCAGGCGCGCCTGATGGTCGAAGATCTGGCCATTGACCATGATTTCGTCCGCCTCGGTTTCGCGCAGAATCGACTCTAAACCATGACGAACCTTAGCCTTATCGCCGACCAGCGACATGCTTAACGCCTGCTGCACGCCATACTGCTCAGACGCTGACCACAGCTGATGCATATTTTCCACCGGCGGCGGCAGTTGTCCGGTTTCTCCGCGACGCAGCTTCACAAACGCCTGCTGCATGGAAGTGAAGAGAAACTCCGCATCGCGGTTGCTGTCGGCGGCGATGATATTGATACACACCATCGCGTACGGTTTTTCCAGCCGCGCCGAAGGTTTGAAATTGCTGCGATACAGATGCAGCGCCTGGAACAGCATGTCCGGCGCGAAGTGTGAGGCGAAAGCAAACGGCAGGCCGAGCTGCGCCGCCAGCTGGGCGCTGTACAGGCTTGAGCCCAGCAGCCACACCGGAATTCGTTCGCCATAGCCGGGAACCGGACGCACGTGCGGGTTCGGATCGCGGGCGTCAAACCAGTCCACCAGTTCCGCCACGTCTCGGGGGAAGTTATCGACATCGCCGCTCATATGGCGGCGCAGGGCGCGCATGGTCGGCTGATCGCTACCTGGCGCGCGGCCAAGCCCGAGATCGATACGCCCGGGATAAAGGGTATTCAGGGTGCCGAACTGTTCGGCGATCACCAGCGGTGAGTGGTTGGGCAGCATCACCCCGCCGGAACCGAGATGCAGAGTGGTGGTATTGGCGGCGAGATAGCCTATCAGCACCGAGGTCGCCGCGCTGGCAATGCCGACCATATTATGGTGCTCCGCCAGCCAGTAGCGGTGATAGCCGCGCGATTCGGCCAGCCTGGCGAGATCCAGAGAGTGGGTAAAGGCTTCTTTGGCAGAAGATCCTTGCGGGATCGGCGCCAGGTCGAGCACCGAGAACGGAACAGATTTGTCAGTCATAAAGGCTCACTTTGCTACAGCATCGTCATCAGATTGAAGGTCTTCTTCCAGCCTGGCGCATCCTTGACGCGCCAGCCAGAAAAGCTGCATCTTTAATAATGCATTAAAATCTGAGCACTGTTGTTAACAAAGTGAGCGGTTTATCAGGCCTCAAGCACCAGCCCGGGCAGCCGTTTCCAGTAGCCGTTACAATCACTATTGCTGGTAAGATCCAGTGGTGCAGCGCCGTTTTCGTTAGCGCGGAAGGCCTCGAGCATGGCGAAGGTCTCGTTGCCCATCGGCGACAGGCGCACCATATCCACCAGGCCGTGCATGGACGTCAGCTCATTGCCCAGGTTATAGACGTAGCCGCTCATGGTCTGGATACCGTTGAGCACGAACACCTGCTGGTTCTCCTGCGACAGCATGCTGCGCCCGGTCGGGTACTTGATGCAGCAGGTTTCGCATTCGTCCTTTGGCCGGTCTTCCGAGCGAGCGGTAAAGCAGCGCGCGGAATAGGCCAGCGGCAGATGGCCGTAGCTCAGCACTTCCACTTCAAACTGGTTGCGAATACCCAGCTCTTCGCACTGGGTCAGTAAATTAGCCAGCCAGTCGCGGGAAAGCTCCACCGGCATGCACCAGCGCGTCATGCCCTGTTTGAGCAGCAGGCGCAGAGTGACGGCGTTGTAGCAGTTCAGCGCATGACCGGCGACGAACGGCAGCTTGCGTTCGGCACAGAGGTTCACCACGCCAAGGTCGCTGGCCTCAATCAGGAACTCGCCGTTATCGACATAGCGCTTCAGTTCGCCCAGTTCGGAGGAGGCCTGCACCAGCGCGAGGGTAGACAGCACCACCTGTTTGCCGCTGCCGGCCAGCGCTTTTGCCATCTCGATCCAGTCGCCAACTTTGGTGGCGCGGCGTTTGCTGCACACGGCTTCGCCGAGATAAATGGTGTCGGCGCAACTGTTTGCCGCCTGCTGGTAAAAATCTTCCAGCGTTTCTTTTGGCCAGTAGTACAGCACCGGCCCTAATGAATATTTCATGTTTCTCACTGCCATTTACGGTGATAGGCGCCAAGGGTGGTTTGTGTCCCTTCAGACATCGAACCAAGGGTTTCCATCCAGGCGGATTGCGGCACAAAATTCTGCGGATCGGCTTTGCAGCGGTCGATCGCCTGGCGCCAGACTTTCGCCACCTGGGTGACGTACGCCGGGCTGCGCTGACGGCCTTCGATTTTCACCGAGGCGATATTGGCGGCCATCAATTCCGGCAACAGCTCCAGGGTGTTGAGGCTGGTGGGTTCCTCCAGCGCATGGTAGCGCTCGCCATCGACCAGGTAGCGGCCTTTGCACAGCGTCGGATAACCGGCGTTTTCGCCATCCTGATAGCGGTCGATCAGCACCTCATTAAGGCGCGATTCCAGCCCCTGCGGCGTTTGTTGCCAACGCACGAAGCGGGCAGGCGAACAGGCGCCGACGGTATTCGGCGATTCGCCGGTCAGGTAAGAAGAGAGATAGCAGCGGCCTTCCGCCATGATGCACAGGCTGCCGAAGGCGAAGACTTCCAGCGGCACCGGCGTGGCGCGGGCCAATTGTTTTACCTGGTGAATAGATAACACTCGTGGCAGTACGACACGCGCCACGTCAAAGTTGCGATGATAGAAGCGAATGGCCTCTTCATTGGTGGCGGAAGCCTGCACCGAAACGTGGCGCTCAATGTGTGGATAACGCTCCGCGGCGTACTCCAGCATGGCAATATCGGCCAGGATGAGCGCATCGGCGCCCAGTTGTGCGGCCATGTCCACTGCGCGCTGCCAGCGGGCGTAGCCGTCGGGATGGGCGAAGGTGTTGATCGCAATATGCAGCTTACGACGGTGCTGATGCACAAAGCTGACGGCTTCCTGCAGTTTTTTTTCGGTGAAATTAAGGCCGGCAAAGTGGCGGGCGTTGGTGTCATCTTTCAGCCCGATATAGACGGCATCGGCGCCGTTTTCGATGGCCGCCTTAAGCGCCGGAAGGTTACCGGCTGGGCAGAGCAGCTCCATAATTTTTCCTGAAAAATGCGGCCCGTCAGGGACGCTGAATGGTTAACGAGCAGGGATTTTAGTTAACCTTCTGGTGACAATTTTTGATTTGAGGCAGTTAAAAGTGTATTGGTGGCGCCAATAACTGGCGGCCGTCATCGCGTTTTTGTTGATTTACGCCGCTATGTTGTTTATGTGATATGGCACAATAGCGGAACAATTGCATTCATGGAGTAAAGCTTGTGTTGGATAAACTGCGTTCCCGGCTGGTCCACTTTGGCCCGTCTTTACTGAGCGTGCCGGTTAAGCTGGCGCCTTTTGCCCTCAAGCGCCAGGTGCTGGAGCAGGTGCTAAGCTGGCAGTTCCATCAGGCGCTGGCAGAGGGAGAACTGGAGTTTCTCGAGGGGCGCTGGTTAAGTATTCATGTGCGTGACATCGGTCTGCTGTGGTATACCTCGGTAGTCGATGGTCGCCTGGTGGTCAGCCAACAGGCCGACGCCGACGCCGACGTCAGCTTCAGCGCCGATGCCAGCGATCTGTTAATGATTGCCGCGCGCAAGCAGGATCCGGATACGCTATTCTTCCAGCGTCGTCTGGTGATTGAAGGCGATACGGAGCTGGGGTTGTACGTAAAAAATTTGATGGACGCCATTGAGCTCGAGCAGATGCCAAAAGCGCTGCGCGTGATGTTGCTGCAACTGGCGGATTTTGTCGAAGCTGGACTGAAGAGCCCGCAGAAACCTGAACAGACATCGGTAGGTGAGGCATGCTGATTCGAGTGGAGATTGGGATTGATGCACCGGGAATCGACGCGCTGCTGCGTCGTACCTTCGGCCGCGATGCCGAAGCGCAGCTGGTGCACGATCTGCGTGAAGATGGACTGATCACGCTGGGGGTAGTGGCAACGGATGATGAAGGCCAGGTGATCGGCTACGTTGCCTTCAGCCCGGTTGCGGTGGAAGGTGAAGAGCTGCAGTGGGTCGGTCTGGCGCCGCTGGCGGTGGATGAACACTATCGCGGACAGGGCATCGGCCGGCAACTGGTCTATGAAGGGCTGGATTCGCTCAATGAGTTTGGCTATGCCGCGGTGGTGACGCTGGGCGACCCGAATTTATACCGTCGCTTCGGTTTTGAGCCGGCCGCGCGCTTCGATCTCCGCTGCCGCTGGCCGGACAGCGCGGAGGCGTTCCAGGTTCACCGTCTGGCGGATGACGCTCTCGAAGGCGTCCATGGCCAGGTAGAATACAGCGACCATTTTAATCGTCTTTGAGCCTCGCCAGCAGGGTTTCGAAGGCATCCTCTCCGGCAACGAGGCGCTCTTTTTCGCGCTTCGTTAGCTGCTTAACGCGGTATTCCAGTCGCAACGCAAGTGAGTGTTCACCAACCTCGTGGCTAAAGGCCAGCAGCAGGTCGCCTTTACCGCGCAACGCCTTCGCGCCTTTTCCCGCCTGATGCTGGCGAAAGCGGCGCGGCACATCGGTGGTGATGCCGGTATAAAGGCGATTATCCGCGGTTCGAATGAGATACAGAAACCAGCACACGGTCACAAAGTCGCTATGGTAAGGTGTGTGCACCATAGCATAATGGAGAAGAAAGATGGAAACCCTTGCTGCCATTGGTCGCTGGCTGAGTAAACAGCACGTCGTCACCTGGTGCGTCTCCCGCGACGACGAGCTGTGGTGTGCGAATGCCTTTTACGTCTATGACCCGGATACCGTGGCCTTTTATCTGCTCAGCGATGAGCACACCCGCCACGGTCAGATGACCGGTGAACGGGCGAAAGTGGCCGGTACGGTCAATGGCCAGCCAAAAACCGTGGCCCTGATCCGCGGCGTGCAGTTCAAAGGCGAGATCCGTCGTCTGAGCGGTGACGAAGAGGCGCGGATGCGCCAGCGCTACGTCAAGCGCTTTCCGGTGGCCCGCATGTTGTCGGCGCCGGTATGGGAGATTCGTCCGGACGAAATCAAGTTTACCGATAACACGCTGGGCTTCGGGAAAAAGTTACACTGGCGGCGTGATGCCGGCGCCGAGCAGGCGTAGCGCTTCGCGATTGAAGGCCGGCAGATCGTCCGGCGTTCTGCTGGTGACCAGCTGTTCGTTATCGACCACCACCTCCTGGTCGTAAAACTCGCCCCCGGCGTTTTTCACATCCACCACGATAGGCTTCACTGCCGTGAGCTTACGCCCGCGGACCACATCGGCGCTGATCAGCAGCTGTGGGCCGTGGCAGATGGCGAAGACCGGCTTCCCGCCGTTGACGAAATCGCGGGTAAAGGTGACGAAGCGTTCATCCCCGCGCAGCTGATCAGGGGAATAGCCCCCGGGCAGCAGCAAGGCATCAAATTCGCCCGGTGTGACGTCATCGATGGCTCTGTCGATGGCGATCTCCGCTTCTCCCTGTTTCCCCTTCACCGTCTTGCCAGCCTGCTTTTCGATCGTGACGACCTGATGCCCGGCGAGCTTGAACGCATCGGCGGGAGAGGTAAATTCAGAATCTTCAAAGTCGTCGGTAATGAGCACGGCTATCTTTTTACTCATGCTTCCTCCGCTATCTGGATGGTCAATGAGGTAATTCCATGATGATGGTGGATACTTACCTTGTAAGGTATTAAGCCTGGAACATGAGCCCGAAAGTGCAAGGCGGAGAATTCTGTAAAGGAGAATCAATGAGTCAGGTATTATTAACCGGTGCGACCGGGTTAGTTGGCGGTCACTTACTCCGGCTGCTGCAGAATGAGCCGAGCATCAGCGCCATCGCCGCCCCGACGCGTCGCCCGCTGGCGCCGGCGGAAGGGGTGTTCAATCCCCACGATCCCCAGTTGACCGATGCTCTGGCGCAGGTGGTCGACCCGGTCGATATCGTCTTCTGTTGCCTGGGGACGACGCGTCGGGAAGCGGGAAGCAAAGAGGCCTTTGTCCATGCTGATTACACGCTGGTTATCGATACGGCACTGGCCGGAAAACGGCTTGGCGCGCAGCATATGCTGGTGGTCAGCGCGATGGGCGCCAATGCCCACTCGCCGTTTTTCTACAATCGGGTGAAGGGGGAAATGGAGGCGGCGTTGATCGAACAGGCCTGGCCGCGGCTGACCATTGCCCGGCCGTCGATGCTGTCAGGCGAGCGGGAAAAGAAGCGGGCCAATGAGACTTTCCTCGAACCGCTGTTCCGGCTGCTGCCGGGAAACTGGAAGGCGATTCCGGCGCGTGACGTGGCGATTGCCCTGCTGGCGGAGGCGCTGTCGCCCACCCAGGAAGGCGTGCAAATTCTGACGTCATCCCAACTGCGGGAGCGCGCCGCGCAGCAGGCTGAATAGCGTTTTGCAAACGCAAACATCCGGCGTACTATTCACGGCTTCAATTCATATCCACATTTCTTGCTGGGGAATGCTATGACTGGTCAGTCTTCATCTCAGGCGGCGTCACCGTTTCAATGGTGGAAACCCGCGCTTTTCTTTCTCGTCGTGATTGTCGGCCTGTGGTTTGTCAAATGGCAGCCCTATTACGGGAAAGCCTTCACCGCCGCGGAAACCCACAGTATCGGTAAATCCATTCTGGCCCAGGCCGACGCTAACCCGTTGAAAGCCGCGTGGGACTACGCGATAGTTTACTTCCTTGCCGTCTGGAAAGCGGCAGTGCTCGGCGTGCTGCTCGGGTCGCTGATTCAGGTGCTGATCCCGCGCGACTGGCTGCTGCGCACCCTGGGACAATCGCGTTTTCAGGGCACGCTTCTGGGGGCGATTTTCTCGTTGCCCGGCATGATGTGCACCTGCTGCGCCGCGCCGGTCGCGGCCGGCATGCGCAAACAGCAGGTGTCGATGGGCGGGGCGCTGGCGTTCTGGATGGGTAACCCGCTGCTCAACCCGGCGACGCTGGTGTTTATGGGCTTTGTCCTGGGCTGGCAGTTTGCGCTGGTTCGCCTGGTCGCTGGCCTGGCGACGGTGCTGATTGTCGCGACCCTGGTGCAGAAATGGGTGAAAGAGGCGGCGACGCAGCCGGTAGCAGTGCCTGCTGCACCGTCTGAAGCGGCCAGAGACAGCTTCTTTAGCCGCTGGCTGCGGGCGCTGTGGACGCTGTTCTGGAATACGATCCCGGTTTATATCCTTGCGGTACTGGTGCTGGGAGCGGCGCGCGTCTGGCTGTTCCCGCACGCCGATGGCGCGGTGGATAACACGTTATTCTGGGTCATCGCGATGGCGATAGCCGGCTGCCTGTTTGTGATCCCTACCGCGGCGGAAATTCCGATTGTGCAGACGATGATGCTGGCTGGCATGGGGACGGCGCCAGCGCTGGCGCTGCTCATCACTCTGCCGGCGGTGAGCGTGCCGTCGCTGATTATGCTGCGCAAAGCCTTCCCGGCCAAAGCGCTGTGGCTGACGGGCGGACTGGTGGCGCTGTGCGGGGCGATTGTCGGTGCGCTGGCGCTGGTGTAGTTTGCCGTAAACGTACGGATAGCCGGATTGGGTTCCGGGCGGCGGCTACGCCTTACCCGGCACCCAACGCATAGGGGACGGTAGCCCGGCTAAGCGCAGCGCCAGCCGGGAGACTGCAGCTTTATTTGATGTAGGTGAAGGCGGTGGTCACGCGGGACACACCGCTCACCCGGCTGGCAATATCCGCGGCCGCCCGGCCTTCACGATCGGTCACCAGCCCCATCAGGAAGACTTCACTGTTTTCCGTGGTCACCTTCACGTTCGAGGATTTGACCTGATCGGTGCTCAGCAGCTGCGAACGCACCTTGGTGGTAATCCAGGTATCAGACGAGGCGGTCCCTAAACCAATCGGCTGGCCCTGGCGCACTTCATTAAACACTTCCGTGGTCCCTTCTACGCCCATGGCGATTTGCTTGGCGCGGGCAGAGAGATCCGGCGTTGGCGACTGGCCGGTCAGCAGGACTTTGCCCTGATAAGCCGTGACGTTGATGCGGGCCTGTTTTTTAATCTGTTCATCTTTCGACAAGGCGCTATTGACGCGCAGTTCCAGGGTGCTGTCATCGACCTGGGTTCCCACCGTACGCGGGTCCGTTGCGGCTTTGGTGCCGACAGCTGCCGTTCCGACTACCGCGGCGGCAACACAGCCCTGCAGCAGTAGCGCAGAAAGCAGGATGGCGAGGGGCGAGAGAGCCTTCATGTGTTCTCCTTAATCGTCCTGGTGTGGAAAAAGGGTGTTATCTATCAAATCGCACAGACAGTTGACGGTCAGCATATGCATCTCCTGAATACGCGCGCTGCGATGCGAGGGGATGCGGATTTCGACATCCTGCTGACCTAAGAGGCCAGCCAGCTCACCGCCGTCATAGCCGGTTAACGCGACGATAGTCATGTCGCGGGTCACGGCGGCTTCCACCGCCTTGACGATATCCCGGCTGTTACCGCGCGTAGAGATCGCCAGCAGCACATCGCCGGCGTGTCCCAGGGCGCGCACCTGCTTGGCGTAGATTTCGTCATGCAGGCGATCGTTGGCGATCGCGGTTAAGACCACATTATCGGTATTTAGTGCAATGGCGGGTAAACCAGGGCGTTCCGTTTCAAAACGATTAATCATGCTGGCAGCAAAATGCTGTGCGTTGGCGGCGGAGGTGCCATTACCACAACAGAGGATTTTGTTGCCGTTGAGCAGGGACTGCACGAGCGTCATCGCCGCCCGGGAAATCGCGTCCGGGAGTGCTTCTGCTGCGGCAATTTGGGTTTGAATGCTTTCGGTAAAGCAGGCTTTGATTCTGTCGAGCACGGGATCCCTTACTTCTGGTATTACGCTATTCGCCAAAGGCGTTTTTTAGCCATTGGATGTCGTTTCCGGTGAAGGCTACCACATCGAAACGGCAATCCACAGTCTCAAAGCTCCCATTCTGTCGGCAGAGCCACAAACGGGCGGCTTTAAGCAGTCGTTGTTGTTTTTGCGGGGTGACGCTGGCTGCCGCGTCACCGTACTGGGCGCTCCGGCGGTAGCGCACCTCGACAAAAACGGTGACGGTGCCGTCGCGCATGATGAGGTCAATTTCGCCGCCACGCTCGCGGGCATTGGCGGCGATAAAACGCAGGCCCTGGCCTTCCAGCCAGCGGCGAGCCTGGTTTTCCCAGGCATCGCCAGTCTGTTTGCTTAGCTGGCCGGAACGATTTTTCCCTGCTGGTATTTGAGCCATGACAGTTTCCTGTTAATCACACAATCCTGGGTGGCCGTCAGATCGCCGGTATTCCCGTTCAGCTCGAAGCCCGGCGTTTGGCGCATTTGCGTGAAGTGGTTCGCCAGTGACCAGGCGTCAGCGCCCATGGCATACAGGCGCGCCAGCGAGTAGTCATTACGTACAGCGGACAGCGCCTGCTGCATCAGCGCCGGGTTGCTGCCGGCCAGCATCGGGATTTCACTATACTGCAGGCCTTCCATCTCCAGACGGAAATCCGGCCCTGCGGTGCCCTGAGCGCTGCGTGAGCTGGCGTACAGGGTGACATTGTTTTGACTACCGTTGCGCATAGCGATCATGGGTTTGATATAGGCAATCTGTTCCGGGGTGGCGAGGATATAGGCGGCGTCTACGCTGCCGCCGCTGCTCACCGGCATCTCATCCGCACCGCCGAGGGAACTGTTCTGGGCCGAAGGCAGGGTGGAGACCGGCGTGCCGCTCAGCGCAATGCCCCCTCCGCCGTTGACGCCGGCGCGCAGCTCAGCCGTGGAGCCAAAGCGCTGCTGCAGGACGCTGGCGCCGCCCAGCTTCAGCCATTCGTCGGCAAAAGCGCTAACCACGCGATCGCCCAGCGCACCGCGCGGAACCAGCAGCAGCGGCGTCTGTTTGCCCTGTTGGTGGATATGTCGGGCGGCGTCACGCGCTTCGTCTTCCGGAGAAAGGGCGAAATAGCAGATGTTAGCGCGGCTTTCGACTTTTTCCGGCTGGTTGAGGGCCAGCACGTTGAGCGGCGTGTTGCTCTTAATCACATCATCCACGTTCTCTTTCAGCAGCGGTCCGACGACTAAAGTGGCGCCGTCCTGCTGAGCCTGGGCAAGCAACTGACTGATGGGCTGGCTGGTGGTGTCGTAAATTTTTAGTTCCGCAGAGGGGTTGGCGGCGGTGGCGACCACGGGTTGAGGCTGCGCGGTCGGGGCGGTGACCGGCTGGGTGGCCGGGGAAGCGGTGGTCTGCGGCGTAGCGGCCGCTGCCGGCGCCTGGGCTGCAGGTTCCGCGGCAGGCGCCGCCTGGTCTTGTGCCGGCGCCTGCACCGGTTCAGCGCGGCTTCCGGTGGCGGTAAGATCGCTGATTTCTGCCTGCGACGGACTCACCACATCATCATTCCCGGAGACATTCGCCGCCTGGGCAACCTGCGCGGGAACGGCGCTACCCGTCACCGACGGCGCACCATTTTTGGCGGCTTCAAAGCCCTGCTGGATAGTGCGGCCGAAGATCGACGCCTGGCCGTTCAGCGGCAGAAAAAGCGCAATCTTGTTGGTGGACGCGGGCTTATAGTTTTGCATGTTCACCAGCGCCGTCGGCAGCATTTTGGCGCCCGGGTTTTGCGGGTAGCGCGTCTGCCAGTCTTTAACGCCCGCCTTCAGCAGCGTCGGATCGTTGCGATTGTCAAACCACATCCGCTGCAGATCCAGCCAGCCCTGGAGGGTATTTTCATCGGCATTGATCACCAGCGCATTGGCCTGATCCTGGGTCATCGTGGTTAACGCTTGCCAGGTCGCGTCAATGTTTTGCTGGCGTTGTTTGGCATCGCTCAGCAGCGGCTGCTGGGCAATTAACGCACGCAGTAACGTAACTGATGGCTTACCCTGGCTGGCATCAATTTGTGCCTGCCAGTAGCGCGCCTGCTGGGGTTGATCCAGGCTTGCCGGGTCGAGTTTTGCCAGCAGAGTACGAGCGCTCTGGTCGTCGTTTTGCGCCAGCTTCACTTCCACCGCCAGCAGCGACTGTTCGCGGGCCTGGGTGCTGTTCAGGTTCGACGGCAACTGGTTGTACAGGTCGATGGCCTGTTGTTTCTTCCCTTCCTGCAGCAGTGCACGAATGGCGAGTAATTGCCAGTTGGTCTTGCTATCATTCGTGCTTTGCTGCATCTGCTGTAGGTAGAAACTGGAGTTGGCCTGCGATGTACCCTGCATAAACGCCGTGCTTTGATCCTGCGTGTGGGTGCCGCAGCCAGCAAAAAGAAGCGTCGCCAGCAATACAGGCAGACAGCGCGCGGGCTTAGAACGAAGAAATGTTGACGGTACCATAAGTGTCCAGTGATATTTTTTTGGCTCAATGCTCAATATTAAATCGGCAATACGGACGAGACAATGAAACAACACGAATCAGCGGATAATTCTCAGGGGCAGCTCTATATTGTGCCCACTCCGATAGGGAATCTGTCTGATATCACGCAGCGCGCACTGGAAGTGTTGCAAGCTGTTGATTTAATTGCTGCGGAAGATACCCGCCACACCGGTTTGCTGCTGCAACATTTTGCGATTAACGCCCGCTTATTTGCGCTTCACGACCATAACGAGCAGCAAAAGGCGGAAACACTTCTTGCTAAACTGAAGGCAGGCCAAAACATTGCGCTGGTCTCCGATGCCGGCACGCCGCTGATTAATGACCCTGGCTACCATCTGGTGCGCACCTGCCGCGAAGCGAATATTCGCGTCGTACCGCTGCCGGGCCCCTGCGCGGCCATCGCCGCCCTGAGCGCTGCCGGTCTGCCTTCCGACCGTTTCTGCTATGAAGGCTTCCTGCCGGCGAAATCGAAAGGCCGCCGCGATACCCTGAAGGCGCTGGAAGAAGAGCCGCGCACTATTATCTTCTATGAGTCGACGCACCGCCTGGTGGAGAGTCTGGAAGATATCTGCGCAGTACTGGGGGAATCCCGCTACGTGGTGCTGGCCCGCGAGCTGACCAAAACCTGGGAATCGATCCACGGCGCGCCGATCGGCGAGCTGGTGGCGTGGGTGAAGGAAGACGAAAACCGTCGTAAAGGTGAGATGGTACTGATCGTCGAAGGTTTCAAGGCCCAGGAAGAGGCACTGCCGGCGGCCGCGCTGCGTACCCTGGCGCTGCTGCAGGCAGAGCTGCCGCTGAAGAAAGCCGCCGCGCTGGCCGCGGAGATCCACGGCGTAAAGAAAAATGCGTTGTATAAGTACGCCCTGGAGCAGCAGGGGGAGTAAGCGATGAGCCGTTACCAACCGCCGTTTAGCATCACACCCACGGTTCTCAACCTTGTCGTTGAGATTGGGGAATTGCTTGGGCATTGGTCGGCGAAACGTGGACAAACATCGCCGTTGCTGCGTAAAGAAAACCGCATTCGTACTATTCAGGCGTCACTCGCGATTGAACATAATAGCCTGAGCATGGAACAGGTAACGGCGCTGCTGGAAGGCAAACGGGTTCTCGCGCCGGCTAAGGATATTCAGGAAGTGAGAAATGCCATTCGTGCTTATGAATTAATGCCCGGATGGCATGCGGCAAATATTAGCGATCTTCTGACGGCGCATAAAACGCTGATGACAGGGCTGGTTGATCGTCCCGGCGCTTTACGTGGCGGAAACGTCGGCATTTATCGCGGTACGCAGGTGGTACACATGGCTCCGCCTGCTGCCCAGGTCCCAAGATTGATCGCTGATTTACTCAGCTGGCTGGAACACACCGAGCTTCATCCTTTGATTGCCAGTTCAGTTTTCCACTATGAGTTTGAGTTCATTCACCCTTTCGCTGATGGCAATGGTCGGATGGGGCGTTTGTGGCAGACGTTGATTCTAAGCCAGTGGCGTCAGGAATTGGCCTGGCTGCCCGTTGAAACGCTGATCCACCATCAGCAAGAACGCTATTACGACATTTTAGGTGTTTGTGACAAAACCAGTGATTGCACGCTATTCGTGACCTGGATGTTGCAAAATATCCTGGCGACGCTGAAAGAAGGTCTGGAGACTTCATGCGTCGTGTCGGAAGAAATGTCGGAAGAAATGTCGGAAGAAATCGACGTTAAAGTAGCCCCACCGGAAAACGCAATTTTGCGTTTGCTAACCGGAAACCCGGAATTGACAGCGAGAGCGCTGGCGGAGATCTTGGGGATATCAGCACGTACGGTTGAGCGCCATCTGCAAGGGCTACAGGCGAAAGGGAGATTGATTCGCATAGGCGCTAAAAAAGGTGGAAGCTGGCTGGTTAAGTAGAACCAGCCGCCATGATGTTCCACTCAGCGTGCAATCACACTATCTTCAGTTCCACCTTTTTGCTGCTTAACGCTGCACGGTCATTTTCGCTAATGCCGTCATCGGTGATTACGCAGTCTATCTTTTCCATCGGCAGTACCTGGTTAAAGCCCCGGCGATTAAATTTACTGGCGTCGAGCACGGCGATAACCTGATGTGCGGCGGCGGCCATCACGCTGCTGATGGAGTAGCCTTCATTAAAGGTGGTGATGCCGTTGGTGGCGTCGATACCGTCGGCGCCGACAAACATCAAATCGGCGCAAATTCCCTGCAGCGAACGTTCGGCAATTGTGCCGTGCATCGAATGCGTTTTGTGCCGCACGGTACCGCCGCATACCACCAGGGTGATGTCTTTATTTTCCGCCAGGGTAAACGCGGCGGGCAGGCTGTTGGTGATGACGGTGATATTGGTCATCCGCACCAGCGCCTCGGCAATCAGCAGGGTTGTGCTGCCGCTATCGAGGATCACCGTCATACCTTCACGGATCATTGCCGCGGCGGCCTGGGCGATGCGCTTTTTGGGATCGCTGGCAAGCTGATAACGATCTTCCAGTACCACTTCCTGATTTTCGGCGTCGGTCAGGTCGCTGCCCGCACGGGCGGCGCCGCCGTGAAAACGGGTTAACAGCCCTTTCTCTTCCAGTAAGCGGAGATCGGCGCGAATCGTTACCTCAGAGATGCCAAAGAGATTCGAAAGGTCTAGAACCAATACGCTGCCCTGCGTATTCACCATATCGACGATTTTGTTCCTTCGTTCAAATGAGTTCATCTTGATTTGCCTGATAATTAACTCATCTCAGTGTAATCGAAGGATAACGAAAGTTGAACGATAATTTTCGAAAGGTGGCATGAGCCAGCCCTCAGGGCTGGCTCATGCAGTCAGGAGAGTTTGAGCAGGATTTTACCCTGCATCGGTGCGCCGTTTAGCGCCTGGACTTCACGCGCAAAGCTCTCCACGTCACCGCGGTGGGCTATTAGCGGTGCCAGCTGCAGGCGTTTTTCTGTCAGCAGGCGGGTGGCCGTTTGCCACTCTTCTCCCGGCCATGGACCAGAGTAATTCATCCAGCTACCGACAATATTCAACTCTTTACGCAGGATCTGCCCGAAGGTGGCGGCCGGGAGGGTTAAATCGTGATGGAGCGTGCCGACCAGCGCCAGCTGCGCCCGCGGCCCGGCGGCTTCAATCGCTAATGCGACGGTCTGCGGCGTACCGGCGGTCTCGAGGACTAACTGGTCGAACTGAATGGCTTCCAGCGCCTGCTGAATCGCCTGGCCGCTCATCTCGCGGCTGTTGAACACACGGGTTGCGCCAAGGGTTTTGGCCAGTTCCAGTTTCTGCGGATTGATATCGATCGCCGTGACGCTGTTGGCGCCCAGTTCGCGGGCGCACTGTAATGCCAGCAGGCCAATGGTGCCCGCACCGATAATAATCACGTTTTTACCTTCGCAACCCTGCGCCAGGTGGAAGGCGTGGAGGCCAACGGTTATCGGCTCAATAAACGCGCCGTCATCAATCGGCATCTGATCCGGCAGGCGGAACAGGTTGGCGCGCTTCACCACCACATATTCGGCGTTGCCACCTTCGCTGCGTGAGCCGACGAACTGATACTGTTTACATAAAGAGAAATACTCGCGCTGGCACTGCGGGCACTGAAAGCAGGGCAGCAGTGGCACGCAGGCGACGGCATCGCCGGGCTGCAGATCGGTTACCGCCGCGCCGTAGGATTCCACATAGCCGCTGAATTCGTGCCCCAGCGTAATAGGGTAGTAATGCGCACCTTTGGCGAAAATGCGCGGGATGTCGGAGCCGCATAATCCGGAACTGACCACTTTGACCAGGACATCGTTTTCCGTTTGCAGCGTAGGGATAGGGCGTTCTTCAACGCAGACGTTCCCCTCAGCATGGATTACCACTGATTTCATAACATTCTCCAGCTATAAGATTCAGGGGAGCGACCGCTCCCCTTTAGATCAAGACATGCCTGTACTTTGTTGTGGGGCAGCGCTTTTTTCTGCTTTTTCCACCGCGATGAAGCGACGGGCACGACGCCAGGTCAGCAGAACGCCAGTCAGATAGATAATGCCGATGACCGCGAAGCCCACCACATTCTGCCAGGTAAAAAGCTGGATCAGCAGCCAGGTAATCGGTGAACCGCCCTGGTCCATTGAGGCCACCATACCGCCGGCTTTCAGGGCCCCGGCGTTTGCCGCCAGCTGGGTGTGCAGGCCTATGGTCTGGGTGGCGATCCATAGGGTGATACCCATAATGATGACCCCGGAAATCAATGTGCGGAATAGGTTCCCTTGATGTACCGCGACTGCCATCGCCACGAAGAAGCCGATGGTGGCCAGGTCGCCAAATGGCAGGACCTGGTTGCCAGGAACCACGACGGCGATAAGAATGGTCAGCGGGATGAAGATCAGGCTGGCGGAGACCACCGAGGTATGACCGAGTAGCAGCGCCGGGTCGAGACCAATCAGGAACTCCTGGCCGCCGAATTTGGCCTGCAGACGTTTACGCGCCTGTTTGGCTATCGGCGTGAGGCCATCCATAATCGGTTTGATCACCCGTGGCATCAGCAGCATCACCGCTGCGGTTTTCACCGCCAGCTGGAGAATGCTCTTCAGGTCGTAACCCGCCAGCGCGCCAATCACAAGGCCCATGACGAAGCCAACGGTAACCGGTTCACCGAAGGGACCGAAGCGTTTCTGGATATCATCGGCGCTAAAGTGAATACGGTTAAGACCGGGGATCTTGTCGATGATGGTATCGACAAGCACGGCAACCGGCCCTAAATACGCCGAACTGCCGTGCGGGATCGCAATACCCTCGAGGCCAAAGAAATCGCGGGTATCTTTGGCAAACCAGTCGCCCAGCTTATACACAAAGGCGGCATGCACTACCACGCCGAGAATACCTATCCAGTACGATCCGGTAGCGATATGCAGCATCGCGCCGGTAAAGGTCATATGCCAGATGTTCCAGATATCGACATTCACTACGCGGGTCATACGGGTAACCAGCATCACGATATTAACCACGATGGCCACCGGGATCGCCACCAGGGCGATTTGCGACGCCCAGGTCATCGGTGATGAACCCGGCCAACCGATATCGATCACGTGAAGATTAATCTGGAAATGCTCCGCCATCGCCTTTGCCGCCGGGCCGATGGAGTCGAGCATCAGGCCAATGACCAGCCCGATACCGACGAAACCGATCCCGATATGCAGACCAGATTTGAAACAATCCCCGAGCTTCATCCCCAGTAACTTGGAGAAAATAATGATCACGATCGGCAGCATCACCGTCGGACCGAGATCGAGGATATAACGCATGATTTCGCTAAACATGGCGTTTACTCCGCGAGGATGCCGAGGATTTTCTGTTGTAAGGCTTCAATGCCGACGCCCGAAACGAACGGCATGCCGTGCACCACCGGAATGTCGCCAAAGGTTCGCTCCACGCGCGCGGTGGTGCAGATAAGATCCGCCCCGTCCATGTAGGTTTCGATTTCATTGACCCGGCACTGCACCAAATCCAGTTCAATATTGTGGTCTGCACACAGCTCTTTAATCTCTTCAGCCGCCATCGTGGAGGTGGCGACGGCACCGCCACAGGCGACGATAACTTTACGTTTCATAGGGTACCCCTTTTATTATCAGTATCTTATGAAGCCACGGCGTTAAGCTCGGGCTCAAGGATAAATTGCTGGAACCGCACCGGCAGCTGATCGTCGGAAGCGGCGAGCAGTGCCTCCAGTGTGTGCGGATTTTGTAGCTCACTAAATAACCGGCGCAGTAGCTTCAGCTGTGCCGCCGGGTTTTCAACAATCAGCGCGATGATGAGCGAAACGTCGATTTCGCCGTCGTCGTCAGCGCGCTGAAAAGGGACCGGCATGTCCGGACGTATCAGGTAAATGGCCGGCGATTTCGCGTGGACCGCTTCGCAGTGCGGGATAGCGACAGCGTGTTGTTCCAGGGCGATGCCGGTGGGAAAAGTCGCTTCGCGTTCGAGCAGGGCGGCGGGATAGCTGTCGTGTACGACGCCTCGCGCCAGCATTTCTGCGCCAATGTGTTCCAGTGCCTGCTGGCTGGAACTGAAATGAATGCCGGTACGAACAAACAGTTGACTCATATATCCTCTTAACTTCAGGCGGTTTCAGAAGAACAGCCGTAGCGATAGGCACGCAGGACATCCTGGATTTTGTCGAGGATCAGCGCGTGCGGCTCGGCGTTCAGTGCATTCAGCGACAGTCGTTCAAACTGCACCGGCATATACTGGCTGATAAGCCCCAGCGGCAGCTTAGTGTCGGTCAGATTAGCGATAAGTTTCTCAACGCTCTGGCGAATACGCGGATGCGGCCAGTAATAACGGATACGGTCGGAAAGGCTGAAGTGGATATCGACCATCGCCTGGCTCCAGGTGGGGCGATAGTATTTTTTCCAGTAGCCGGGTTCGTTAAGCATCACTTCGTCGATCACCTCCATCACGCGACTGCGAGACTCCGGGGCGATCAGCTCATTTTCCATTTGGGCGAGGGCAAAGATGGCTTCACGCAGGGCAAAGGTGAGCGCCGGGCCAACTTTCAGAATGGCGAAGTGGTCGCGGACCAGCGCACGATAAGCCTGGCGGGTTTGGTAGTCGGTGGAGTGCGCTTCGTAGACCATCGGGGTGCTTTCGATCCAGGCGGAAAGCGCTTTCGCTTCCTGCGGCTGGTAATGAATGATTTGCGTATGGTCGAACTCCACCCCAGGCTGCACGACGATAGCGATAACTCGCTCCAGCGCAGCCTCGAGTCCCAGCTTACGGAAAGCAGCCTCATGGGTTTCGAGTGTCGCCGCGGCATCCTGCGCTCGGGTGACATGTACGCTGCCGATGGTGCAGGCCTCGCCGCCGGGCACCGGGACTTCGGTCCCGATGACGTAGGTCAGGTGGCGCTTTTGCTCAGCGCTGGCAGTCTCTTCAGCAGCCTGACACAGGCGCGCGGCGCGCTCAGCAACCACACCAGGATCCAACGGCACCGGATCGTCAGCACAGGACATTGACGCATCGAGATGGATTTTGCTAAAGCCGGCCGCGACGTAGGCCTTGATGAGGTCGACAGATTTTTCCATCGCCACGGCGGCCGGTTCGTCTTGCCAACAGTTCGGGCCCAGATGATCGCCGCCAAGAATAATACGTTCAGCCGGGAAACCGACGGTACGGGCGATGTTGTAGACGAAGTCGCGGAAATCGGCCGGCTGCATGCCGGTGTAGCCGCCAAACTGATTCACCTGGTTGGATGTCGCTTCGATCAGCACCTTGTTGTTAGTCGACAGATCGAAACGTAACGCCGCTTCGATAACCAGCGGATGCGCTGAACACACTGAACAGATGCCGATGTGTTCGCCGGACTTGTGGCGAGAGATAATGTCTTTCATTTACAACCTCCGTTTTCTTTCGAATATATTCGTTATGTTTTGTTTTGGTCGAAAATGGCTTTGTTTTGAATTGTGATCTGCATCGATAAATAGTGATGTAACGCAGTGAAAGGTATCGTCTTTCAAGACAAAAACGCCCTGGCCAGAAAGACAGGGCGTTTTTAATTTGTTGAAAATTAACTAAATAGTCGGGAAAGCCAGCTACGTTTCGTTTTGACGGCTTCCTGAGTGGCCTGCTGCGGCTGGGCGGCAATTTCGCCGAGACCGGCGTTAAAAGCGTCGCCAATGGCTTTTAACGCCTGCTGCGCATCGTTGCCGCTGGCCATAAAGTGCAGACGATGACCCTGTTTGGCACCCAGCGATACGACGCGCATCAGATTTTTGGCATCAACAATCGCGGAGCGCGTATCCAGGTTTTCGACCTGGATTTGCGATCGCCACTGCTTGACGGCTTTCACCAGCACCGCGCTGGGGCGGGCATGAAGACCGTGCGGATTGCGCAGAGTAAAGGTGGCCTCTTCGTCAAAATGCGGCGCGGGTTGTGGTTCTTCGCCTGCCGGCAGAGGGATATCGCCAGCGAGAATTTCCAGCACCGCCTGAGGGGTATCGGCGCGCGTCAGCGCCTCAGGCACCCGATCGTCGCCCAGGGCATGGGTGAGCTGGCGCAAAATATCGAGATGCTCATTGTCCTGAGCCGCAATACCGACAATCAGATAGGCGGTTTGCTCCTCACCCCAGTCAATCCCCTGCGGACAAGCCAGCACCTTAACGCCCGTTTTGAGCACTGCGTCGCGACTGTGCGGCGTACCGTGGGGAATGGCGATGCCGTTGCCCAGATAGGTGCTGATTTGCTCCTCGCGCTCGCGCATGCCTTGCAGATAGGCTGCTTGCGTATGTCCGGCCTGAGTCAGGGCTGCAACGACACGCTGTAGCGCCTCGTCTTTCGTTTTGACCTGACGATCGAAACAAATATCGGCAGAAGTCAGTTGCATAGCGTGCTCCTTATTTCATGGCGCCAGCAAGAGCTGTCGCTTTGTCAGTGCGTTTTTGCCACAGCCGCCAGCATCCCAGCATAAGTGCCCCGCAGGCGGAACCGGCGAGAATGCACAGCACCCACATCAACGGTTTGCTGACCAGCGGCAGAATTAAGAAGCCGCCGTGCGGTGCCGGAACCTGAATATGCAGGCTGTAGCTGAGTACCGCAGAAATTGAGGAGGCGATCATCATCATCGGGATCACCCGCAGTGGATCCTTGGCGGCGAAGGGAATTGCACCTTCGGTAATGTGCGTGCAGCCGAGGATATAGTTGACCATCCCGGCGGCGCGCTCTTCCTCGCTAAAGCCTTTCGGAAAGAACGTGGTCGCCAGGGCGATGACCAGCGGCGGCGTGATGCAGGCGGCAGACACACCGGCCATAAAGAAATAGTTACCTTGCCCCAGCAGCAGCGTACCGGTGACATAGGCCGCTTTGTTGACTGGCCCGCCGAAGTCGAAGGAACACATTGCGCCGACCACGATCCCCAGCAGGATGGGGTTGGCTTCCTGCAGAGAGCTGAGCCAGTTCATCATGCCATTGTTGATCGCTGCCACCGGCTGGCCGAGCAGGACCATCATCACGCCAATCACCAGGACGCCGATCAGCGGCATAATGAAGATCGACTTCAGCCCTTCGTACTGGCGCGGCAGACCATCCAGCAGATGACGGATCAGCAGCATAAAATACCCGGCGGCAAAACCGGCGATGATCCCACCGAGGAACCCGGCGCCGGTGGCGTTCGCCAGCAGGCCGCCGACAAAACCGGCAACCATACCCGGGCGGCCAGATATCGACCAGGCAATGTAGGCGGTAAACACCGGTACCATGATCGAGAACGCCTGCTGACCGACTTTCATCAGGGTGGCGGCAATCACGTTATACTGCGGTGAATTCGGATCGGCGGAGTAGATGCCCCACAGGAAAGAAACGGCGATTAAGATCCCGCCGGCGACAACGAACGGCAGCATGTTGGAAACGCCGCTCATCAGATGTTTGTAAATCTGTCGGCCGAACGATTCTCGCTCATATTTCTCAGCGGGATCCGTCGTCGCGGAGAGTCCCTGGCGACGCTGCGCCTGACCGTTAACAACTTTATTAATTAATTCCGCCGGATGGTGAATGGCTTCTTTAACCGGCACCTCAATAACCGGTAATCCATTAAAACGTTCGGTATTAACATCTTTATCGGCAGCGATAATCACGCCATAAATATCCGTCAGGTCTTCCGGCGTAATGGCATTTTCTACGCCGGAAGCGCCATTGGTTTCGACTTTTATTTCAACGTTTAATTTTCTCGCTGCGGTTTTTAAGGCCTCTTCAGCCATAAATGTATGAGCAATACCTGTAGGGCAGCCGGTAACGGCAATAATTTTTTTCATAATCGGACCTTTATAATTGGACGATCTGAAGTTGTTGTAATAATTCTTGCGTACGGTTTAATTTGCCAAGCCCGGCGGAGGCGGCAACATCGGCGCCGGTGGCGCTGGCCAGCGCCAGCGCCTGAGGAATATCGCCTGCGTTAAGCCATCGGCTGAGGAACGCGCCCAGCGCGGCATCGCCGGCGCAGGCCGAGCTGACCAGTTCGATTTTCGGTGCCGAGCAGAACCACAGTTGCTCGCCGTTCGAAAAATAGAGCCCTTGTGCGCCAAGGGTCAGCAGAACATTGCGAGCCCCAAGCTGGTGGAGCGTTTGCATTGCTTCGCGTACCCGCTGGGGGCTGCTGACATCCAGACCAAAGATCTCTTTCAGCTCGTCGTCATTGGGTTTAATCAATAGCGGATGCCACTCCAACAGCTGGCGCAGCACCGGGTGGCTGATATCTAAGATGACTTCACACCCTTTTTGCTGACACAGCACCAGAATCTCGCTATAGAACCGGCTCTCTATTCCCGGTGGCAGACTGCCGCTGATAACTAAATAATCACCAGGCGTGACGCACTGTAAATGATGAAGAATTTGTTCTTTCCCTTCATCGTTAATCCGCGCGCCGGGATTTACCAGTTTATATTCATCTCTGCCGTCGTTAATAAAGATATTAATACGGGTGGGTTCAGCGACCCATGCCGGCGTGACGTTAATATGTTGTTTGCGTAGTTCCTCAACGATATAGCGGCCGGTAAAACCGCCGAATATGCCCATAACATGGGTTGGCTGCTGGTAATGATGTAATACCAGCGAGACGTTAACCCCTTTACCATTCGGGCAATATTCCGTCTGCCGGGTGCGGTTGACTGCCGCCGGCTGGAGCGGATCGCAAAAGATATTCATATCAATCGCGGTGTTCAGTGTCAGGGTGTGGATCACGACAAGGCTCCTTCGATCCGCTGATTACAGTTGTCCTTCGCAGCCACAGACGTGAATGACTTTGCGAACGACCTCTTTCATTGCCGCTTTCGCCGGTTTCATATAGTGACGAGGATCGTTGGCGCCCGGATTTTCCAGGAAGTAGGCTTTCAGTGCATCCGAGAAGGCGATTTTAAGTTCGGTGGCGACGTTGACTTTGCATACGCCCAGAGAAATGGCGTGGCGAATATCACTATCCGGCAGGCCGGAAGCGCCGTGCAGAACCAGTGGAACATCAACGCAGTCGCGAATAGCCGCCAGGCGCTCAAAATCAAGCTTCGGTTCGGCGGTGTAAAGACCGTGAGCGGTACCGATGGCGACGGCCAGCGAATCAATACCGGTACGAGCGACAAATTCACGGGCCTGTTCGGGGTTGGTATAGAGCGCATCTTTAGCATCGACCACCAGATCGTCTTCGACTCCGCCCAGACGGCCCAGCTCGGCTTCTACGCTGGCATCATAGCGGTGGCTCAACTCCACCACGCTTTTTACCAGTGCCACATTTTCCTCGAACGGTGAGTGAGAGCCATCGATCATGACCGAGCGGATCCCTGCCTGGACTTTGCGCGTGATATCAGCCAGATCCTCGTGATGATCGAGGTGCAGGGCGAGCGGGAGATCCCACTTTTTCGCCAGATCGCGGGCGATCGCCACCACGTTGCCGGTGCCGGCATAGCTGTAGGTACCGGGCGTGCCGGCAAGGATCAAGGGAGAGCGTAATTCAGCCGCCGTTTCAACGACGACCTGCATGGTTTCGAGGTTATGGATATTGAAAGCCGGCACGGCATAACCCTGTCGTTGAGCTTTTAACAGCATGTTTTTACTGGAAATGATGTACATTTTAGCCCTCTATTTTCAAGTTGTAAGTTATTGGTATGAAATAACCTTCAATTTGAAAGTAATGTAACGATCGTCTCGACTTTTAGGTGTGATCCACCGCACACAATGATGAATTGATTTTTAAAATGAAAGTTAATAATATTTTTAATGTTTCTTTTTTAAAGTTTTCGTCGGGGAGGTGTGTTTTTGTAACTATATGATTATTATTGATTATTTTATTTATGGTGGAGTGGGTATACAGCCTCGGTTTGACATTGCAACAGGGAAATTTAAAAATGAAAGTTATTCCAGGAGAAAATAATAAGGCATAAACCGTGGCAAAACCGTCAACCAGCCTGCTGAAAAGGCGCTTGGACATCGCAGAGATCGTTCGTAAGAACGGCGAGATCAAAGTCGACGATCTGGCCGAAATGCTGGCTGTTTCCGGAGTGACAATCCGTAACGATCTCAACTACCTCGAGCAGCAGGGCTACTTAAAACGCTCCTTCGGCGGGGCGATTTATACCGCCCAGGCTGGCGCGCCGGTTGCGGTGATGCGGGAAGCACCAGCCGTCAGGGATAAAGCGCTGGAGACGGAAATGGCTCGCCAGGTGGCGGCGCAGATAGAAGATGGCGAAACGCTATTTTTAGGCCAAGGTTCCATTTTGCGTAAAGTGATCCCCTTTCTGGCCAACAGAGAAGAACTTTGCCTGCTGTTAAACGATCTGGGCCATGTCGCGCTGGCGCAGGAGTTTTTAAATGGGGAAACCGTTCTGCTTGGTGGGGTGCTGTCCGGGCAGGGGCGGATTGTGGAGGGCGATCTGGCGCTGAAAGCGTTAGGTCATTACCGGCCATCACATGCGCTGATTGCGGTGGATCATATTGCCGAAGACGGTACGCTGAGCGTGCGTAACGAGGCCACAGCACATCTACTGAATGAGGCTGTGGCGCAGAGCGAAAGAGTTATCGCGATTGTTGCGTCCAGACCGGTCTACGGTGAGAAACGTTATGCTGTCGGTGAATTGCAACAGATCAGCAGCGTGGTGACCCCGCAGGTCGTCGCGGCAGAGTACCATGCCTGCTTCCTCGCTGCGGGTTTGACCAACAGCTATACCAACAATGAATGCCTGACATGGCTCAACACGGCTTTGCATAAGACAAACCAGGAGCGGTGATGAACGTAACCATTTGCACCATCGGCGAACTGCTGGTGGAGTTTCTCGCCAAGGAAGAGAATCAGGGTTTTTCCCGCCCCGGTGAATTTTGGGGGCCCTATCCCAGCGGGGCGCCGGCAATCTTTGCCGATCAGGTGGCAAAGCTGGGTTTTGGCTCCGTGTTGTTTAGCTGCGTGGGCAACGACGCATTTGGCGAGATGAATATTGCGCGTCTGGAGAAAGATGGCGTTAACGTCAACGGTATCGCCATGCTGCAGAAAGCGACCACCGGTAGCGCCTTCGTCAGCTATCGTAGTCAGGCGCAGCGCGATTTTATTTTTAACATGCCCAATAGCGCCTGCGGTTTACTGACCGCCGACCACATTGATGAGGCGCTGCTCAACCGGTGTCAGCATTTTCACATTATGGGATCGTCGTTGTTCTCGTTCCGTATTATCGATGCGATGCGTAAAGCGATTGAAAATATAAAAGGCCGCAACGGGACGGTGTCGTTCGACCCCAATATTCGCAAAGAGATGCTTAACATCCCGGAGATGTCGCAGGCGTTTGAATATATCCTCGACTACACCGATATCTTCCTGCCGAGCGACGGCGAGCTGGATTACTTTGGCCTCAATCCGGAGCGCAATGAGCAGGTCCTGGTTGATAAGCTATTGAAACGCGGCGTGAAGCATGTGGTGATTAAACGTGGGCCGCGTGGCGCCAGCTACTTTAGCGCCAACGAGACACACCATGTCGCCGGCTTCAACGTGCCGGTGGTGGATCCGACTGGTGCCGGGGATTGCTTTGGCGCCACCTTTGTCAGCCTGTTCCTCAATGGCGCCACGCCGCAGGAGGCGCTGAGATGGGCAAACGCCAGCGGCTCGTTGGCGATTAGCCAACGCGGCCCCATGGAAGGCACCTCGACGCAGGCGCAGATCCGCGCTTTCCTTGCTGCACAGCATCCGTAACCAACAAGCCCGGATAAATCCGGGCTAAAAGTAGTTAAATTCTCACGCTCTCGATCAGGTCACCGGCGCCGGGTTAAACACCGCCAGCTGGTTGTGCAGGCCCCATTGATCGGAGAAGGTTTTCTTGCGTCCGCTGGCGACGTCGAGAATAAATTCGAACAGCTTCCGCCCGACATCCTCAATCGTCTCTTCGCCAGTGGCGATGGTCCCGGCGTTAATGTCCATTAAGTCATACCAGCGGTTGGCCAGCTCGGTACGGGTCGCCATTTTTATTACGGGTACCGCCATCAGGCCATACGGCGTGCCGCGACCGGTGGTGAACACCTGCACGGTGATGCCAGAGGCGACCTGCTGGGTGCCGCAGACAAAATCGCTGGCCGGAGTCGCGGCGTAAATCAGGCCGCGCTTGGTTGGTCGCTGTCCTGGAGAAAGCACTTCAACAATGGCGCTTTTCCCTGATTTGGCAATCGATCCCAGCGCTTTTTCCACCACGTTGGCCAGGCCGCCTTTTTTGTTGCCGGGGGAGGGGTTGGCGCTGCGGTCGGTTTTGCCCATGTCGAGATAGTTATCGTACCAGGCCATCTCTTCCAGCAGGCGTTTGCCGACCTCTTCGTTAATCGCCCGCGGGGTTAACAGATGGATGGCGTCGCGGACTTCGGTCACTTCCGAGAACATCACCGTCGCACCGCAGCGCACCAGCAGGTCGGATGCATAACCCACCGCCGGGTTGGCGGTCACGCCGGAGAAGGCGTCGCTGCCGCCGCACTGCATCCCGACCACCAGCTCAGAGGCCGGGCAGGTTTCCCGCTGGCGCTGGTTCAGTTTCGCCAGGTGGCGCTCGGCGACCTGCAGAATGTCATCGACCATCGATTTAAAACCAACATGCTTTTCATCCTGCAGGCTGACGATGCTGGCGCTGTCCACCGGGATACTTTGGACGTCTTCCGTGCCCTGCAGCAGGCGTTCCGGTTGCAGCTTTTCACAGCCGAGGCCAATAACCATCACCTCGCCGCCGAAGTTCGGGTTGAGAGCGATATTGTGGATGGTGCGAATCGGCACTACCGCCGCTGGGGCGTTGATCGCCACGCCGCAGCCGTAGAGATGATTCAGGCCCACCACGCCATCGACGTTGGGATAGTTCGGCAGCAGGTCGCGCTCAATGATTTTCACCACATAATCGACCACGCCGGCGACACAGTGCACGCTGGTAGTGATGCCCAGCAGGTTCTTGGTGCCCACGCTGCCATCGGCATTGCGGTAGCCTTCAAAGGTATAGCCTTCCAGCGGCGGTAGCGGCTCAGGCACTTTGGTCGCCAGCGGCAGGGTGTTCAACGGCGGGGCGGTAGGCAGTTCCACCAGCGATTCGTCAATCCAGCTTCCCTGTGGGATGTCGCGCACGGCGAAGCCAATCACTTCCCCGTAGCGGATGATTTCACCGCGGGCAGGGATATCCACCAGGGCTACTTTATGACCCTGTGGGATGTGTTCGACGAGCGTCAGGCCGTCCGGGAAACGTGTTCCGGCGGTCAATCCCCGATCGTTAACAATAATCGCCACGTTATCTGTCGGGTCAACTTTAATATAAAACGCGGTTGGCGATTGTTGTCGAATTGCAATGTCAGCCATTGTCCAGTCATCTCCAAACAGGTGCTAAAAAAAGAATGAAATGGTCATTCTGGTGCTGTAGAAAAGAATAATGAAATAAAGAATGTCAGGAGTAATGGCTTTAAAATGTGATCTGTGTCACCCCTCTCTGCGACGACGCTCACGCACTGACAGGCAATCATGAGAACTGTGGATTAGCGCCCATGACTTGTGGCATTTGCCTAACTAAAGCGTCAGATAAGATGTTTATATTGTGATTATGCATGGTGTCTGGCGATGGCAGGCTGATTATACTGTGTCATGTTTTTGAGGTAGCCGATAGGCAATCAGAGAGCGTTGATATCGTCTATTTAACAAATAAAGAGCCCGATTAAAAAAATAATAAAAGGTGTTCTGTGTTTGATGAATATCTTCATGATCCTGGATGGGATGAGAAAAAAGGAATATCAACTCGCTATTTTATTCTGCTGATTATATTTATGGTTCGCGAGATTAAACGCCTGGAATTGCAGAAGTAAGCAACGATTAACGCAAGGTAAACATCATGGATAACGCAATTTTCCCGAACAAATTTAAGGCCGCGCTGGCGGCTCATCAGGTGCAGATTGGCTGCTGGTGCGCGCTGGCTAACCCGATCAGCACCGAGGTGCTGGGTCTGGCCGGTTTCGACTGGCTGGTGCTGGATGCGGAACACGCGCCGAACGACGTGACCACGCTTATCCCACAGCTGATGGCGCTGAAGGGCAGCCCCAGCGCCCAGGTGGTGCGCGTGCCGACCAATGAGCCGATCATTATCAAGCGCATGCTGGACATCGGCTTCTACAACTTCCTGGTGCCGTTCGTCGAGACGGCTGAGCAGGCGGCACAGGCGGTGGCGTCGACCCGCTATCCGCCGGAAGGGATCCGCGGGGTTTCCGTTTCCCATCGCGGCAATATGTTCGGCACCGTGGCGGACTACTTCGCCCAGTCCAATAAGAACATTTCCATTCTGGTGCAGATTGAGAGTCAGACCGGGGTGGGCAACGTCGAGGCGATTGCCGCGACCGACGGCGTCGACGGCCTGTTCGTCGGCCCGAGCGACCTGGCCGCGGCCTTAGGTCATCTGGGCAATGCCGCCCATCCTGAGGTACAGCGCGCCATTCAGCATATCTTCGCCAGCGCGAAGAAGCACGGTAAGCCAAGCGGTATTCTGGCGCCAGTGGAAGCCGATGCGCGCCGCTATCTGGAATGGGGCGCGACTTTCGTCGCCGTCGGCAGCGATCTGGGCGTCTTCCGCTCAGCAACCCAGAAACTTGCTGATGCGTTTAAAAAATAATCACCAGGATGAAGAGAGAGAACATTATGACAATCAAAGTGGGTTTTATCGGTCTTGGCATTATGGGCAAACCGATGAGCAAAAATTTGCTGAAAGCCGGTTATTCGCTGGTGGTGTCGGACCGTAACCCGGAAGCGATTGCCGATGTGATTGCCGCGGGTGCTGAGACCGCGACGACGGCGAAGGCGATTGCCGAGCAATGTGACGTGATCATTACCATGCTGCCAAACTCTCCGCATGTTAAAGAGGTGGCACTGGGTGAAAACGGCATTATCGAAGGCGCAAAGCCGGGCACTGTGGTGATTGATATGAGCTCTATCGCGCCGCTGGCGAGCCGGGAAATCAGCGAAGCGCTGAAGGCCAAAGGTATTGATATGCTGGATGCGCCGGTGAGCGGTGGCGAACCGAAAGCCATCGACGGCACCCTGTCGGTGATGGTCGGCGGCGATAAGGCGATCTTTGATAAATACTACGATCTGATGAAAGCGATGGCGGGCTCCGTGGTGCATACCGGCGACATCGGCGCGGGCAACGTCACTAAACTGGCAAACCAGGTGATTGTCGCCCTGAACATCGCAGCGATGTCTGAAGCGCTGACTCTCGCGACCAAAGCTGGCGTCAATCCGGATCTGGTATATCAGGCGATCCGTGGCGGCCTGGCGGGCAGTACCGTGCTGGATGCCAAAGCGCCGATGGTGATGGATCGTAACTTTAAGCCGGGCTTCCGTATCGACCTGCATATTAAAGATCTGGCCAATGCGTTGGATACCTCACACGGCGTGGGCGCCCAGCTGCCGCTGACGGCGGCGGTAATGGAGATGATGCAGGCGCTGCGTGCGGACGGTCTGGGCACTGCGGACCATAGCGCGCTGGCGTGCTATTACGAAAAACTGGCGAAAGTGGAAGTCACTCGCTAACAAGAAGGGCGCACCACGCGCCCTGTTATTCTTGCCTTGCGCGGCACTGTCAGGCTACAAACTTATGAAAATCGTCATTGCCCCAGACTCTTACAAAGAAAGCCTGTCTGCCGCCGAGGTAGCGCAGGCGATAGAAAAAGGATTCCGTGAAATTTTCCCCGACGCGCAGTATGTTTCCATGCCCGTCGCCGACGGCGGCGAGGGAACGGTGGAGGCGATGATTGCCGCGACGCAGGGAACGGAACATTCCGCATGGGTGACGGGCCCGCTGGGCGAGAAAGTAGAGGCCTGCTGGGGCATGTCCGGCGATGGCGTCACCGCGTTTATTGAGATGGCGGCAGCCAGCGGTCTGGGACTCGTTCCGCCCGAAAAACGCAACCCTCTCATCACCACTTCACGCGGTACCGGTGAGCTGATATTACAGGCGCTGGCGCATGGCGCGAAGCGGATCATTATCGGCATCGGCGGCAGCGCGACCAACGACGGTGGGGCGGGCATGATGCAGGCGTTAGGCGCCCGCCTTTGCGACGCCGAGGGGCAGGAGATCGGCCATGGCGGCGGCAGTTTGAGCCGTCTGAGCCGGATCGATCTTTCCGCCATCGATCCACGCTTACGCGACGGGATGATCCGTGTGGCCTGCGACGTCACTAACCCGCTGGTGGGCGAGCGCGGCGCGTCGCGGATCTTTGGCCCGCAGAAAGGGGCGACCGAGACGATGATCGTTGAGCTGGATCGTAATCTGGGGCATTACGCCGATGTCATTAAGGCCTTGCTGCAAGTGGACGTTAAGGCGATCCCCGGCGCGGGGGCGGCAGGCGGCATGGGTGCCGCGCTGATGGCCTTGCTTAATGCGGAATTGCGTAGCGGCATTGATATCGTCACCGAGGCGTTGAATCTGGAGGAGCAAATCCTCGACTGCTCATTGGTGGTCACCGGAGAAGGGCGGATCGATAGCCAGTCCATTCACGGTAAGGTGCCGGTGGGGGTAGCCCGGGTGGCGAAAAAATATCGCAAGCCGGTGATCGGTATAGCCGGCAGCCTGACCCACGACGTCGGCGTGGTTCACCATCACGGCATCGATGCTGTTTTCAGCGTGTTAACCACAGTTTCGACGCTGGAAGAGGCATTTCGCGGGGCGTTTGATAACATTTACCGCGCGTCGCGCAATATCGCCGCCACCCTGCAGGTTGGGATGACGACAGAGGGATGACAACGGGCGGTAAACCCTCTATACTGCGCGCCGAAGCTGACCAGACAGTCGCCGCTTCGTCGTCGTCCTCCTTCGGGGGGAGACGGGCGGAGGGGAGGAAAGTCCGGGCTCCATAGGGCAAGGTGCCAGGTAACGCCTGGGGGGTGTCACAGCCCACGACCAGTGCAACAGAGAGCAAACCGCCGATGGCCCGCGCAAGCGGGATCAGGTAAGGGTGAAAGGGTGCGGTAAGAGCGCACCGCGCGGCTGGTAACAGTCCGCGGCACGGTAAACTCCACCCGGAGCAAGGCCAAATAGGGGTTCATAAGGTACGGCCCGTACTGAACCCGGGTAGGCTGCTTGAGCCAGTGAGCGATTGCTGGCCTAGATGAATGACTGTCCACGACAGAACCCGGCTTATCGGTCAGTTTCACCTCTTTATGCAAAAACCCCGCTCCGGCGGGGTTTTTGCTATCTGAATCCGTGAAGCGGATGAATGACTGTCCCCGATGCTATACCAAAAGAACGCGGCTTATCGGTCAGTTACCGTTATTTAACCACCTTAGGATTCTGTAGCGTCGGGATCGTGGAATCTTGCACCTGATGAACCTGGCCGATGATTGTGGCGACGCTGCCATTGCTTAAGGCCTCAACATCTGCGCTGTTATGTGAGCCAAAATTAAAGGTCAGACGTTTATCCGTTTTATTCTGCTCGTCTCTCATGGTCACGGTAAAATAGTAGCTGCCGGCGATACCGCTCATCCGACGAATGTCGACAATCACGCCGCGCACCTTGACCCATTTGCCTAGATAATCGCTGCTGGCTTTTGCCGGGTTGAGGGTAAACGGTTGCAGGAACTGCGCAACTGAATACGTCTGCATCGACGCGACGGCGTCATCTCCCGGTTGAAATAATTTATCGCCTGCGGAATAAAAGGCTTTCGAGGCCAGGCCACAGCCGCTTAACAGCGAGACGACAAAAACCAGCGGTAATACGTGAGTGCGTAATAACATAACTATCTCCTTATATATTTTAAAACATGATATCCCTGCTTTTTATGTATGGCATCTTTCTCACTAATTAAATGAAGTAACCGTCACTTCTGTCAATCAATTTCCCTTCATGAGCGTTAAAGTTATTTTATATAAACATGTATTCTTCGTGTGAATTTATTGAAGGAAAATATTTTGATTTCTTATGTATTGAGCGGTTTGTGATCAGTTGCACGCTATGAATAATCTTTAGGTATTATTTTTTACATTTATTCACTACCAACTGTAAAATAATAAACCGCTATTTCAGGCACTTTCACTTCAGGATAAAACAATGAAATTAATGACCCGTATTGCGTTTGCAGCCCTTCTGACTACCGGTTTCTCTCTGACGGCACAGGCCGCGGACGTTAAGGCGGCGCCGGCGCCAGCGCAGGATCCCATTGTCCAGCACTTAAAACTCTCCAGCGATCAGGTCGCGAAAATTAAAAGCCTGCATCAGCAACTGGAAAATAATGTTCAGCAGATTTCACAGCAAGATATTAAAGATGGCGCATTGATTAACGTGATTGATTCCGGAAAATGGGATGAGAAAGCGGTCAAGGATCAGCTGGCAGCCTTCAGTAAGATCGATCAGCAGGTGCGTTATTACCGCGTGAAGTACTATTTCGATGTGAATCAGGTGCTGACGCCAGAGCAGCGTACCCAGGTGAAAAAAGATCTTGCCGACGCGCTGAGTGAATAATGCCATCGGCCCCTTTCGGGGCCGATATTATCTTCAGGCCATAAACGAAAATCGAATCATTGATGTTGCCTTTTCAGGCGAGACTTTCTTCATCCCGCAGACGAATTTCCGCTTCGACAACAATGGCTTCCAGTTCGCTCAGCATCTCATCATAACCAAAGCTGACGACCCCAGCGGTTTCCGGCTGCGTCGGGGCTGATGGCGTCGGGGACGCCTTTTTTCTGTTTTTCTTTTTACTCACTGACAGACTCCATCACTTCCGTTGTTACACCGGTAAATCTATCAGCAAAGCGCGCAGCGGCGTATCGGCGACGAGGGTAATGTTAGCTTCGTCACGAATAAATGCCCCATCACCACAGGTGAGAGCCTGTTTTTGTTGCTCCTGCGCAACGGCATGAACGGTGCCGTGGATCGACTGCAGGTAAGCGCGTGGGCCATGGAGCTGCACGCTAATCTGCTCCCCTTCCTCCAGTGCGATATGGTAGACCCAGGCCTGCTGGCGAAGCTGGAGACTGCCATTCCCTCCCTCCGGCGAGGCCAGCAGCTGCAGCGGTGCGCTCGCCACTTCTATTTTCTGCTGCAGCGGGTTTTCCCGCTGCGGGCAAGCGTCGAGCCACAGTTGCATCCGCGTTAACGACTGCTCTTTGCTCAGATTATGCTCGCTATAGCTCACGCCAGGCTGGGTGGCGATAAGCAGCGCTTCACCGGCTTTGGCCTGCATATGGTTGCCGTCGCTGTCGCGATACTCTGCTTCGCCTTCCAGAATCAGGTTCAGGATATCGACTTTTGGGTACGTCCTGGCCTGGAACGAGGCGCCGGGTGCCAGCACTTCCTGATTGAGCACGCGTAAGGACGCGAAGCCCAGTAATTTCGGGTCGAAGTAGTGGCCAAAGGAGAAGGTGTAGCGGGCCTGCAGCCAGCCGAAGTCTGCTTGTCCGCATTGTTTGGCTGTTCGGGTAGTAATCATGTTCTTGACCTCTCTTTACACTAAATCAATGGTAAAGGTATGGACGCTGTATTGTTAGCCAGATATTCTGCCCGGTATGTTCAAATTTCCTGAATGAGAAAGCGATGGCCAAAGAGAGAGCATTAACGCTGGAAGCGTTGCGCGTGATGGATGCGATCGACCGCCGTGGGAGCTTTGCTGCCGCGGCTGATGAGCTGGGACGCGTGCCTTCCGCCCTGAGCTATACCATGCAAAAACTGGAAGAGGAGCTGGACGTGGTGCTGTTTGACCGCTCAGGTCATCGCACGAAGTTCACCAACGTGGGACGGATGCTGCTTGAGCGTGGGCGCGTGCTGCTCGAAGCGGCGGATAAACTCACCACCGATGCGGAAGCGCTGTCGCGTGGCTGGGAAACTCATCTGACAATCGTCACCGAAGCGCTGGTTCCGACCGCGGATCTGTTTCCGCTGATTGAAAAACTGGCGACCAAATCCAACACGCAGTTGTCGATTATCACCGAAGTGCTGGCCGGCGCCTGGGAGCGACTGGAGCAGGGGCGGGCGGATATTGTTGTCGCGCCGGATATGCATTTTCGTTCCTCCTCGGAGATAAACTCGCGCAAACTCTATTCGGTGCTCAGCGTGTACGTCGCGGCGCCGGATCACCCGATCCACCAGGAGCCGGAACCGCTCTCGGAAGTGACCCGCGTGAAATACCGCGGCGTCGCAGTAGCGGATACCGCACGCGAGCGTCCCGTCCTTACCGTTCAGTTGCTGGATAAACAGCCGCGCTTAACGGTGAGCACCATTGAAGATAAGCGTCAGGCGCTGCTGGCCGGATTAGGCGTGGCAACCATGCCCTATCCGCTGGTGGAGAAAGATATTGCCGAAGGGCGTCTGCGGGTCGTCAGCCCGGAATACACCAATGAAATTGACATAATCATGGCCTGGCGACGGGACAGCATGGGCGAGGCGAAGTCCTGGTGTCTGCGCGAAATCCCTAAGCTGTTTGCGGGACGCTAGTCGAGAAGACGCTCCTCCCGCTAGCGGGAGGAGCGGGAAGATTAATAGGAGAAGGGTTTCGGATCGGGTCCGAAGCGATTGTTGCCTTCGGTGCCGCGTTGGCAGTTAAAGATCAAGATCACCAGCCAGCCGATGACCGGGATCAACAGCAGCAGCAGCCACCAGGCTGAACGGTCGGTGTCGTGAAGACGTCGAAACTGCACCGCCCACCACGGTAAAAAGACCAGTACGCCATAGATGGTCGTCAGAATGCCTTCGCCGCCCGCCCGCTGCCAGCCCAGCATTTTATCGATGATGCTCAATACGCCGGTCAGGATGAGGTTGACCAGAATAAACATCCAGTACTCTTTGCGCCGCGCACGGCCGCCAAATCCTATATAGTTTTTTAATGCCTTGAGATACCAGTCCATTTCTACGCCTCAATTAACCGTCAATCACTTGTTTTTTAAGCGATCGTAATAAGAATAGACGTGAATGAATGGTGGGTAAATATCTGTTTTCTGAATTATTGGGCGCCATCACTGGCGCCCGACAGATCAACGGAAGCGCTGATCGCGACCGTGGGGTTCGTTGAGATCCTGCTGCGGTCCAATGGAGATAATGCCGGTTGGATTAATGGTTTTATGGCTGCGATAATAGTGGTGGCGGATATGCGGAATACTCACCGTCTCTGCGATGCCGGGTATCTGGTAGATGTCGCGCAGAAAACCGTACAGGTTGAGATAATCGCTGATGCGTCGTTTATCGCATTTAAAATGCGTTACATACACCGGGTCGAACCGTACCAGCGTCGTCCACAGGCGAATATCGGCTTCCGTCAGCTGATTTCCCGTCAGGTAACGATGCTGACCGAGGATCTGCTCGAGCCGCTCCAGTGAGGTAAAGACCGCATCGACCGCTTCGTCGTAAGCCTGCTGGCTGGTGGCAAAGCCGGCCTTATACACGCCGTTGTTGACGTTGTCGTAGATCCAGCCGTTCAGCTCATCGATTTTTTCCCGTAGCGCCGGCGGATAATAATCCCCGGCTCTGGCACCCAAACCATCGAAGGCGGTATTAAACATGCGGATGATTTCTGCCGACTCATTGCTGACGATGGTCTGCTGTTTTTTGTCCCACAGCACCGGGACGGTGACGCGACCGGTATAGTGCGGGTCAGCCTGCAGATAGAGCTGATAAAGGAACTGATGATGATAGAGCTGGTCGCCGGTAGCATCAGGGAAATCATCGGCGAAGGTCCAGCCGTTTTCCAGCATCAGCGGATTGACCACGGAGACGGATATAAAGGGTTCCAGTCCTTTCAGCTTGCGCAGAATCAAAGTGCGGTGCGCCCACGGGCAGGCCAGAGAAACATACAGATGATAACGGTCTTTTTCTGCGGCAAAGCCGCCTTCACCCGCAGGTCCCGGCGTGCCATCGGCCGTGAGCCAGTTACGGAAGGCCGAAACGGAACGCTTGAATCGTCCTCCGGTGGATTTGGTGTCATACCAGGTATCTTGCCAGACGCCGTCGACTAATTGTCCCATTACTTCCTCCTGCAGATAGCAAAAGCGAGGAGATATCCCCTCGCTTTTTTAGATTTTTACTCAGTTCAGTATAGTGCGCTTACCACTTTTTATTCAGCACGCGGTCGATGCTGAATGCGCCCGGACCGGTCACGGCCAGCAGCAGGTAACCGCCAGCGATGGTCAGGTTTTTCATGAACATCAGCGAGTTCACACCTTCCGCAAAGTTGCTGTGGAACAGGAACGCGGTCAGCAGCGTAAAGCCTGCGGTGAACAGCGCGGTGGTACGGGTCAGGAAACCGAACAGAATCGCCAGACCGCCGCCGAACTCAAGAAGGATGGTCAGCGGCAGCAGTGCTCCCGGCACGCCCATGGCTTCCATATACTGCTGGGTTCCGGCGTAACCGGTGATTTTGCCCCATCCTGCAGTGATAAACAGAATCGGCATCAGAATACGCGCTACCAGTACACCAACATCTTCTAATTTTTTCATTTCTTACTCCAGAAAACCCAAAGGGCGGCAGTTTTGTTTTTTAGCGCAATCCCGCGTGGTTACGCAGTATTGCTGTCGATGGAGAGGATAGTAACGAGGCGGAGAAAGAATTGTTAGCAAGGAAAACTGTAGTTCTTCTTCAAAGTTTCTGAGCAATAAGTGCGGTGAGGTGAAATTTTTCGGGCCGCGAGGGGTTACCACCTGTCCCGGTATCGGGTGGGGTGAGCGGAATGGACTGAGATAAGAGGGCGGGCTAACCGTGATTGGCGGCGAGGGCACAGGTTGCCGCGAACGGCGTATTGTATCGGGTGGGGAAATGGCAGAGCGGGGCGCCGGGATAAGCGCCCGCGCTCCGGGCTGCTAGCGTATTGACGACTGGCGCAGGATCCCGCGGACCATCCGCCAGGTGCTCCACAGTCCGAGACCGCGTTTGGTCCAGCGCATTAAAAAGTGCGGGTGGCGTATGGACCAGACGGCCATCAGACCGCTGCCAACCATCAGCCACGAACGTAAACTCAGCAGCGTATTCCAGCCGCGATCGAGGGGCGCTGTCGCCTCCAGCCAGTGGCGACGACAGGCACTAAGCTCCAGTCGTTGCTGCTGGATCTGGCGCAGTAGCAGCGCCTTTTGCCGTTCACGCTCCTGTCGGCCATTCACGGTTTATCGTCCTCCAGAAGGGCACGGTCGTTCTCCAGCTCTTTACGCGTCAGGCGCAGCAGCGTGGAGCGGCGCGCCTTACGTAGGGTAAGGATACCCACGATCGCGGCGGCGAGGAGCAGAACGACGGTGGTGGCGATCATGACGTGCAGGCGATACTGGGCGTCAACGGCCCAGATAACCAGCACCAGCAGACTCATGAGGCCAAACGCGGCAAACAGCAGCGTCAGTCCGGTCATGATCAGCAACTGGAAGAGGTTGGCTTTCTCCTCCTCCAGCTCCACGACGACCAGGCGCAGCCGTGTTTCCACCATTTCGACCAGCAGCGTGACAATGCGCTGGCCAATGGAGAACACGCGCTGACCCGGCCCCTGCGAGTGTTGAGTGTTCGCCATAATCAGCGACGCGACAGCAGGACACCCAGTACCAGCCCGACGGCGGCACCAATCCCGACTCCTGTCCACGGGTTTTCGCGAACATAATCATCCGCCCGCGCGGCGGTCTCACGCGTTTGACGCAAAATCGCATCGCTGGTTTCACCCAGGCGGGCACGACTCTCTTTTAGCGCGCTCTCTGCTTTACTACGCAGTTTACCAATCTCTTCTTTCGACTTGTCCGCCGAGGAATTCAGAACTTCCTCCAGGGTATCCGCCAGCGTTTTCAGTTCTGCACGAAGGTCTTCAGTCACATTCTCTTTAGCCATGTCGTTCTCCTGTAGCGTGGTCCGTGTTGCGAAAGTTAACTGTTATTAGTAGTCCCGAGACTCCAGCGTTTTTAACTCCTGTTGCGCTTCATTGAGTTTATGCTGGCGTTTATTGATTTTGTCCGCATCGCCTTTCTTCCGGGCTTCCTGCAGATCGCGCTGACGTTCGGCGATCTCTTCCCGTTGTTTGGCAATTTTTTGCTGATGATCGGCTTTGAGTTTACTGTCGCTGCAGTTCTCCCGTACCTGACGTAGCGCGGTATTTAGCCCATCAATGCGACTTTGATTATGATGCTTTTCGGCATAGCTGATCTCTCGTTGAATATCCTGCTCTTTTTCCTGGCAGGGAGAGGCTGCTATGGCGCTGGCGCTAAGTGAAGTCAGGGCCAGAAGCAGAGCGATGCGGTGTTTCATGGATAGTACCTTCCATTGTCTGAGGGTATACCCGGAGGATATACCCGTTCCCGATGGTGAACGGGAATGTGTTGATTCCCGCAGGTTTAAGCATAGTAACAAATGCAGGAAACCACCAGACTGCGTAAAAAACGCAGTACGGCGGTAGTTTACCCGAGCCGGTGAGGCGCGTCGCGCAGACGGGATAACCAGGCGGTGGCCGAGTTATCGTCCTCCAGCAGGGCAATAATATAACCATGTGGCAGAGCGCGACCGAGAACCTCTTTCGCCGCCGCACCCTGGGCGGTGGAGTCGAACTTAATCAGCAGACCATCTTTTTGCGGCGTAATGCTCTTGAAGCGGATACCGTTGGCGTCGAGGTGATGCCAGACGGAGAAGCCGTCCGGCATGCTGACGCCCTGGCCAACCGGACGGATCGCCAGTGTGGCCTCCTGCTGCTGCACCGCCAGCCAGAGCCAGAACAGCGCGCAGAGCACAAGAGAGCCACCCAGCAGCCAGCTCAGCTGGCGCAGGGAGGGGCGTTTTATGACCATCTTCAGCCCCGGCTTCTGTATTTTTTCTTCCACAGCACCACCAGCGAGCCGATCAGTCCGAAGACCAGCAGCGCAACCGGAAGGAGCATCAGGCAGGACATCAGCTGATCTTCATACTTGAGGAATACCGGGGTTTTGCCCAGCAGATAGCCCAGCGAGGTCAGGATGAGTACCCATAGCAGTCCGCTCATCCAGTTAAAGAACTGAAAGCGAGCGTTATTGAGGCCTGAAAGGCCGGCAATCGTCGGCAACAGCGTACGCACGAAGGCGATAAAGCGGCCGATCAACAGCGCGGAGAGTCCATGCTTATGAAACAGGTGATGCGCGCGCTGATGGTAGTGAGAGGGCAGATGCGACAGCCAGTTTTGCACGATCCGCGTATTGCCCAGCCAGCGCCCCTGAATATAGCTCAGCCAGCAGCCGAGGCTGGCGGCGGCGGTGAGCAGCAGCAAGGTTTCCGGAAAGCCCATCGCCCCTTTGGCGATCAGCACGCCCACGAGCACAAGCAGACTATCCCCCGGTAAAAACGCGGCAGGCAGCAACCCGTTCTCAAGGAACAAAATCATAAACAAGACAAAATACAGCATGCCAATCATGGAGGGATTCGCGAGCGTTTCGTAATCCTGAGCCCACAAGGCATTCAATAACTGGGTTAAAAGTTCCATTCACGATTCCTGGTACATCGGTTAACGGCACGTCTGAGCGCGTGGCATGTTGGGCGACAAGATTTTTATGAGATTTTGGTCGCTGCTTAGGCGCTCTGAACGCTTCCCTGTATAAGACTGAAGTAAGTAAACACCTACCACCAGAACGGCAAAATGCATCTAATTGTAACAAATCAGCTGACTTTACGTCAGAGAAATTGCAAGGTGTTGCTCGTTGATTTTGCTGATTGCGGCGATGGGAGGCGAGAGGATTTACACAGGCTGACACTATATATGTTTTGCTTACTCCAGCCGGCCTGGCGGGCAGGCGCGCAGGGACCGCGCGCCCTCAGGAAAAGTGATTATTTTGCGCTGTTGGCCGCCGTATCGAGATGAACCACCGGATTGTCGGCAAATAAGTAGCGATCGGCATTAAATTCAAAGTCATCGCTGGTTTCGTTAAACAGCATTTGCTTGGTATTTTCCAGATGCTGCCACATCGCCAGCTTGGCGGCGTTCGGATCTTTACGCAGCAGGGCTTTCAGGATCTGATCGTGATCGTCACACCAGTTATCGACCGTGCGCAGGTCGATATGCTCATGCAGTTTTTTCCAGTATGGGTTATGCACGCGCTGGGTCCACATTTTTTCAACGATTGCCGCCAGCGCGCTGTTCTGCGTGGCCAGCGCCACCTGGACGTGAAACTGGAGATCCCACTCGGAGTCGCGGAAACATTTCTCGTTGCGCGCTTTCTCCTGAATCTCCATCAGCTTCATGATGTCCTGTTTGGTCACCTGAGTCGCCGCGAATTCGGCAATATTGCTTTCAATCAGCTGCCGCGCCTGCAGCAGTTCAAAGGGACCATAGTTGGCAAACTCAAGGCTTTCATCGGCCACCTGCTGGTACTTGGGATGGTTGGAGATGACGTGAATACCCGACCCTTTGCGGACTTCGACATACCCTTCCACTTCCAGCATGATAATGGCTTCACGAACCACGGTGCGGCTGACGTTTTTTTCATCGGCGATAAAGCGCTCGGCGGGCAGCTTATCCCCTACAAGGTAGACACCTTGTTCGATGCGCGTCTTCAGCTCAGCGGCAAGCTGCTGATACAGACGGCGTGGTTCAATGATTTCCATATTCGCTCCCGCAAGATGGCGACAATATTCGATTTGTTATACCACTTTTACACGCTTTCCACCACTGGCAGGCATGAAAAAGCCGCCTGAGAAGGCGGCTCAATACGCGGTGAAATCACCACAAGATCTAACTCTGCGTGGCCGGTTTGCGGCTGCTAAGCGGTGTTGAGTCATCGTCAGCCGGTTTATTTTTCAGCACCGTCCAGATAACCAGCGCGCCCAGCAGGTCAAAGACGGCCAGTACCGCAAACAGCGGGCTAAAGCCGATGGTATCGGCCAGCGCGCCGACGACCAGGGCGAACATGGTGCTGGCCAGCCAGGCGGCCATCCCGGTCAGGCCGTTGGCGGTGGCGACTTCGTTACGGCCAAAGACGTCGGAAGAGAGGGTGATCAGCGCCCCGGACAGCGCCTGGTGAGCAAACCCGCCGACGCACAGCAGCGCGATGGCGATATATGGGCTGGTGAACAGGCCGATCATGCCTGGGCCAATCATCAGCAGGGCACCCATGGTGACCACCATTTTACGCGACACGATCAGGTTGACGCCAAACCAGCGCTGGAACAGCGGCGGCAGGTAACCGCCAACGATGCAGCCGAGGTCGGCGAACAGCATCGGCATCCAGGCGAACATCGCGATCTCTTTCAGGTTAAAGCCGTAAACTTTGAACATGAACAGCGGGATCCAGGCGTTAAAGGTCCCCCAGGCCGGCTCGGCGAGGAAGCGCGGCAGGGCGATACCCCAGAACTGACGGTTGCGCAGGATCTGCCAAGGCGACATTTTCTTCGCGTTATTGGTCTGATGCTGAGATTCCTGGCCGCCAATGATGTAGTCGCGTTCTTCGTCAGATAATTTTTTCTGGTCGCGCGGGTGTTTGTAGAAGATAAGCCAGGCGATGGCCCAGGCGAAGCTCAATACCCCGGAGATAATGAACGCCATCTGCCAGCTGTGCATGACAATCGCCCACACCACCAGCGGCGGCGCGATCATGGCGCCAATAGAGGAACCGACGTTGAAGTAGCCCACCGCAATAGAGCGCTCTTTTGCCGGGAACCATTCGGAACTGGCTTTCAGCCCGGCGGGGATCATCGCGGCTTCCGCTGCGCCGACCGCGCCGCGAGCCAGCGCCAGGCCGCCCCAGCTGCCTGCCAGTGCGGTTGAGCCGCAGAATATCGCCCAGGCGATAGCGAAGAAGGCATAGCCGATTTTAGTCCCGAGAATATCGAGGACATAACCCGCGACAGGCTGCATGACGGTGTAGGCAGCGGAATAGGCTGCAATGATATAGGAGTATTGTTGAGTCGAGATGTGTAACTCTTCCATCAACGTCGGTGCGGCCGCCGCCACGGTGTTACGAGTCAGGTAGCCCAGCACGGTGCCCAGCGTCACCAGCGCAATCATGTACCAACGTAACCCTTTAATTTTACGCATGTAAACCTCATCGTCTGTTATCTTTCCGCACCAGGTGCGGCCTTTACCGAGCGCGATAAGCGATCGGGAAAGCGAAACGGGGGGTTCAGGAGGGCGATCCCCTCTGGCCCGAACCTTACCATCAGTTGTTATGTTGAAAGTCGGTATCCATTCCGTATAAGCCGATGCCATAAACACCGGTAATGCATTCCGTCGGTTTATATGTTGCGACGGCAGAAAGATAACTTGTCATACAACTTTAAAAGTTGAGTGCTGTCACAAAAGTGGGAAAGTTAGTGTGGTCTTTAGCCCTTACCGGGAAAGCCAGAAATGGCGCGCTCTGCCGGGGTGATTTCCGATGAGGCGGTCGTTTTTTTATCGACGTTTATTGATCTAACTCACGAAAAACAGCTCGGTCTGTAGAAATTGGTGTGATAACTTTGTCAGCATTGTAGTCAATCATCTGAAAGGCTCCCGCTACGGAGCGAAGAGGACACGCGAATGACACCGTTTATGACTGAAGATTTTCTCCTCGATACCGAGTTTGCGCGCCGTCTGTACCACGATTACGCCAAAGATCAGCCCATTTTCGACTACCATTGCCACCTTCCGCCGCAGCAGGTTGCCGAAAACTATCGCTTCAAAAATCTGTATGACATCTGGCTGAAAGGCGATCACTACAAATGGCGCGCTATGCGCACTAACGGCGTACCGGAGCGCCTGTGTACCGGTGATGCGTCCGATCGCGAGAAATTTGACGCCTGGGCAGCCACCGTACCCCATACTATCGGCAACCCGTTATACCACTGGACCCATTTAGAACTGCGTCGTCCATTTGGTATTACAGGTAAGCTGCTGTCGCCTTCCACCGCCGATGAGATCTGGGACCAGTGCAATGATTTACTGGCTCAGGACGCCTTCTCCGCCCGCGGGATCATGAAGCAGATGAATGTGAAAATGGTCGGTACCACCGACGATCCGATCGATTCGCTGGAGCACCATGCGGTTGTCGCCAAAGATACCTCCTTTGATATCAAAGTGCTGCCGAGCTGGCGCCCGGATAAAGCGTTCAACATCGAGCAGGCGACCTTTAACGACTACATGGCTAAGCTGGGTGAGGTGTCCGATACCGATATTCGCCGTTTCGCGGACCTGCAAAGCGCTCTGACCAAACGTCTGGACCACTTTGCCGCACACGGCTGCAAGGTCTCCGACCACGCGCTGGACGTGGTGCTGTTTGCGGAAGCGACCGACGCCGAGCTGGACGCCATTCTGGCGCGCCGTCTGGCTGGCGAGACCCTCAGCGAACACGAAGTGGCGCAGTTCAAAACCGCGGTGCTGGTGTTCCTCGGCGCAGAATATGCCCGTCGCGGTTGGGTGCAGCAGTACCATATCGGTGCACTGCGTAACAACAACCTGCGTCAGTTCAAACTGTTAGGCCCAGACGTTGGCTTCGACTCGATCAACGATCGCCCGATGGCGGAAGAGCTGTCTAAGCTGCTGAGCAAGCAGAACGAAGAGAACCTGCTGCCGAAAACCATTCTCTACTGCCTGAACCCGCGCGATAACGAAGTGCTGGGCACCATGATCGGTAACTTCCAGGGGGAAGGCATGCCGGGCAAGATGCAGTTCGGCTCCGGCTGGTGGTTCAACGATCAGAAAGACGGCATGGAGCGGCAGATGACCCAACTGGCGCAGCTCGGCCTGCTGAGCCGCTTTGTCGGGATGCTGACCGACAGCCGCAGCTTCCTCTCCTACACGCGCCACGAATACTTCCGCCGCATTCTGTGCCAGATGATCGGCCGTTGGGTGGCAGCCGGCGAAGCGCCTGCGGATATCGCGCTGCTGGGCGAGATGGTGAAAAACATTTGCTTTAACAATGCGCGTGACTATTTCGCCATTGAACTGAACTAAGGCCAGAGGTCGGTTGATATGCAATACATTAAAATCCATTCGCAGGATAACGTCGCGGTCGCGCTGGCGGATATCGCTGCCGGTAGCGTGGTGACGATTGATAAGGACTCGGTCACCCTCGGCCAGGATATCGTTCGCGGCCACAAGTTTGCACTGCGCGCTATCGCGAAAGGGGAAAACGTCGTTAAGTACGGGTTGCCGATTGGCCATGCGCTGGCGGATATCGCGCCGGGCGAGCATGTTCATGCGCATAATACGCGCACCAATCTCAGCGACCTTGACGCGTATCGCTATCAACCAGACCAGGTTGCCCAACCGCCACAGCCTGCAGATCGCGAAGTGCAGATTTATCGTCGCGCCAACGGCGACGTCGGCGTGCGCAATGAGCTGTGGATCCTGCCGACCGTCGGCTGCGTTAACGCCATGGCCAGACAAATGCAGAACCGTTTCCTGAAAGAGACGTATGGCGCTGAGGATATCGATGGGGTGCATCTCTTCAGCCACACCTATGGCTGCTCGCAGCTCGGGGACGACCACATCAACACCCGCACCATGCTGCAAAATATGGTTCGTCACCCGAACGCCGGGGCGGTGCTGGTGGTCGGCCTTGGCTGTGAAAACAACCAGGTTGATGCCTTTCGCGAGACGCTGGGCGAGTTTGACCCGCAGCGTGTGCACTTTATGGTTTGCCAGCACCAGGACGATGAAGTGGAAGCGGGGGTTGCGCATCTGCATCAGCTGTATGAAGTGATGCGTCAGGATAAACGCCAGCCGGGCAAACTGAGCGAGCTGAAGTTTGGCCTCGAGTGCGGGGGATCGGACGGCCTGTCGGGCATTACCGCTAACCCGATGCTGGGCCGCTTCTCAGACTATGTGATCGCCAACGGCGGCACCACCGTGCTGACCGAAGTGCCGGAGATGTTCGGTGCTGAACAGCTGCTGATGAGCCACTGCCGCGACGAAGCGACCTTCGACAAGCTGGTGACCATGGTCAATGACTTTAAGCAGTACTTTATCGCCCACGACCAGCCTATTTACGAAAACCCTTCCCCGGGTAACAAAGCCGGGGGGATCACCACCCTGGAAGATAAGTCGCTGGGCTGTACTCAGAAAGCGGGTTCCAGCCAGGTGGTGGATGTCCTGCGCTACGGCGAGCGCCTGAAGGTTCATGGTCTGAATTTGCTGAGCGCGCCGGGCAACGACGCGGTCGCCACCAGCGCGCTGGCCGGTGCCGGCTGTCATATGGTGTTGTTTAGCACCGGACGCGGCACGCCGTACGGTGGCTTTGTGCCGACGGTGAAGATCGCCACCAACAGCGAACTGGCGGCAAAGAAAAAGCACTGGATCGACTTTGATGCCGGGCAGCTGATCCACGGCAAAGCGATGCCGCAGCTGCTGGAGGAGTTTGTGGATGCCATTGTGGCTTTCGCCAACGGTAAACCGACCTGTAATGAACAGAATGACTTCCGCGAGCTGGCCATCTTTAAAAGCGGTGTTACCCTGTAAAGGGGGATTCACATTGGCGCCCAGGGGCGTGGATCGTGTATCGGCCTGATAGCGTAGCGCCATCGGGCTCGTAACAGCGGCGTTTCAGCCAGTGAAGCGCCGTTTGTTTTTTTCAGTCAGGGAGCTTTCATGACCGCGTATTGGCTGGCCCAGGGTGTCGGCGTCATCGCCTTTCTTATCGGTATTACCACCTTTATCAACCGCGACGAACGTCGCTTCAGGCTTCAGCTGGCGGGCTATAGCGCCATTATCGGCGTCCATTTTTTCCTGATGGGCGCCGCGCCGGCCGGGATGAGCGCCGGGCTCAATGCGCTACGTACGGTCATTTCCCTGCGCACCCGCAGCCTGTGGGTGATGACGGTATTCATTCTCCTGACGCTGATCCTCGGCCTTGGCGAGCTGCAGCATGCCATGGAGCTGCTGCCGATCATTGGCACCGTTGCCAGCACCTGGGCGCTGTTTCGCTGCAAAGGGCTGACCGTGCGCTGCGTGATGTGGTGCTCCACCGCCTGCTGGGTCACGCATAATCTGTGGCTGGGTTCGATTGGCGGGACGCTGATTGAAGGCAGTTTTCTGATCGTCAACGGGCTGAATATCATTCGCTTCCGCCGAATGCAAAAGCGCGGCATCGATCCGTTTAAGGTTGAAAACGCAGTCCAGGAAAAGAGCCCCTCCGCCCGATAGCGGAGGGGAAAGGCATTAGCTGCGCAGGGCGTTTTTCGCCAGCTGGTCGTCTTCCGCTATGCAGGCCGCGGCGGTAAACAGGGCGTCGGTGGAGGAGTTCAGCGCGGTTTCGCAGGAATCCTGCAGCACGCCGATAATAAAGCCGACGGCAACCACCTGCATCGCGACATCGTTCGGGATCCCAAACATATTACAGGCCAGCGGGATCAGCAGCAGCGAACCGCCCGCCACGCCGGAGGCGCCGCAGGCGCACAGCGAAGCGACCACGCTCAGCAGCAGCGCCGTCGGCAGATCCACCGGAATATTCAGCGTATGCACCGCCGCCAGCGTCAGCACGGTGATCGTGATCGCCGCGCCCGCCATATTAATGGTCGCCCCCAGTGGAATGGAGACCGAATAGGTATCGCGATCCAGATTCAGCTTTTCACACAGCGCCATATTCACCGGAATGTTGGCGGCGGAGCTGCGGGTGAAGAACGCGTAGACGCCGCTTTCGCGCAGGCAGGTCAGCACCAGCGGATAGGGGTTACGGCGGATTTTCCAGAACACCAGCAGCGGGTTAATCACCAGCGCTACCAGCAGCATACAGCCGACCAGCACCAGCAGTAGCTGGGCGTAGCCCCATAGGGTCTCGAAACCGGTGGTCGCCAGGGTGGAAGAGACCAGACCGAAGATCCCCAGCGGCGCAAAGCGGATCACCACTTTGACGATGAAGGTCACCGCGTGGGAGACATCGTTGATCAGGTTTTTGGTGGTGTCGTTACCGTGACGCAGGGCGAAGCCCAGCCCCACCGCCCACACCAGAATGCCGATATAGTTGGCGTTCAGCAGGGCGTCGATCGGGTTGGATACCATACTCATCAGCAGGCCGCGCAGCACTTCGACAATCCCCGATGGCGGCGTGATGCTGTCGGCGGCGGTGGTTAAATGCAGTGATGACGGAAAGACAAAACTAAACAACACCGCGGTCAGGGCTGCGCTGAAGGTGCCCAGCAGATAGAGAAACAGAATGGGGCGAATACTGGTTTTTTGTCCGTGCTGATGGTTGGCGATGGAGGCCATCACCAGCATCAATACCAGCACCGGCGCCACCGCCTTTAACGCGCCGACGAACAGGGTCCCCAGCAGACCGACGGAAATGGCCGCTGGCTTAGAGACCAGCGCCAGCAGCACGCCAAGCACCAGACCGATTAAAATTTGTTTCACCAGGCTGCCTTGCGCCAGGCGTGCGATCCACCCCGATGGGGGAGTGCGTGTGGTCATAATTCATTCCTTCCAGTGATGTAGCAAGCCATCCCAGCCACGTATTATTTGTTACGTTTATGTCAGGATGTAAGTAGATGTTTGCATAGTCGAGTATACGGAAAGAACGGCGGGCGGGAAGCGTAAAATGCTGTGATTTTAATCTTGATCTTGTTTTTTAACTATGTAGTAACATAACTGTGACATGAGCAGAGATTGCCGTCGGCGATGGCCGACGGCGCGTTGTGCAGATTACTCAGGCAGTTTGCGCTGCTTGTCGTGTTGCTTGTTGACCCAGGCGTTAATCAGCAGCGTGACGGCCAGGATGCCCCCCACCACGCCCAGCGAGATGGCGACCGGGATATGGTAGAAGTCGACGATGAGCATCTTCACGCCAATAAACACCAGGATCACCGACAGACCGTATTTGAGCATCGAGAAGCGCTCGGCGACCCCCGCCAGCAGGAAGTACATGGCGCGCAGGCCGAGGATCGCGAACAGGTTAGAGGTCAGGACGATGAACGGATCGGTGGTCACCGCGAAGATCGCCGGGATACTGTCGACGGCGAAAATCACGTCGCTCAGTTCCACCAGAATCAGCACCAGCAGCAGCGGCGTGGCGAACAGCACCCCGTTTTTACGGGTGAAGAAGCGCTCGCTCTCGATTTTATCCGTCATTCGCAGATGGCTGCGGATCCAGCGCACCAGTGGTTTATCGCCGATGCCGGAGTCATCTTCTTTCGCCAGCGCCATTTTCACGCCGGTAAACAGCAGGAAGGCGCCGAAGACATACAGCAACCAGTCGAACTGCGAAATCAGCCAGCTGCCGGCGAAGATCATGATGGTACGCAGAACAATCGCGCCCAGCACGCCATACACCAGCACCCGGCGCTGCAGAGCAGGCGGTACGGCGAAATAGCTGAACAGCATCAACCAGACGAAGACGTTATCGACCGCCAGCGCTTTTTCAATCAAATAACCGGTGAGGAAGGCTAAGGCCTGCGGATCGGCGACGGCCCGGCCCTGGGTTTGTACCAGATACCACCAGAACGCGGCGTTGAACAGCAGAGAAAGTGTGACCCAGAGGATTGACCAGCCCGCGGCCTGCTTCATGGTCATGCTATGCGAACCGCGTCGTCCCTGAAGCAGCAAGTCGATCGCCAACATGATCGCGACGACGACAGCGAACCCACCCCATAGCAACGGCGTGCCGACAGTATTCATTTGATATTCCTTACATAAAAACAAAACGGCTGACGTCGGAAGACGGCAGCCGCTGCGCTTTTATGCATAGACCTCGCCTTCCGGCAAGGTCTCACTTACAACAACCAAAGTACATCGCGATGGGCTTTGGTTATTGCCCGGCGACCGGATGCGGTATTGCACGCATCGTAATGACGATCAACCGGCAAGGAAGTTACTCCCCTTTGCACGTAACAAAATATGTCACAGGGCGGTTTTCGTCAATGGCGGCCGGTCCGGCCTTTACACTCTTTTACGCCAGCGGCTGCGTATCGGCCGGGAAGATCACTCCGGTCTGGCGACGAATTTCGCTCGACAGTTTGGCCGTGATCCGGCTCACTGCCAGGCCCGGGTGATCAATATCCTGTGTCTCCACCAGGCGCGCAAAGGTCTCCGCCTCATACAGCATAGTATTAATGTGCTGGGGCTGCGTCAGGTCCTGGGCTTTACCGCCGCGCGGCACAAACGCCAGCTTCTGACATTCGGAGATTTTTTCGATCACTAACGCGCCGTCTTCGCCCTGAATTTCACTGGGGATCACGGAATCGCTAACTTTGGAGTGATGCAGCGTCACGTCGAAGTCGCCATAGCTCAGCACCACGGTGCCCTGGGCGTCTACGCCGCTGTCCAGCAGGCTGGCGGTGGCAAGAATGGCCCGCGGTTCGCCCCACAGCGCCACGGCAGACGCGAGGCAATAGAAGCCGATATCCATAATCGAACCGTTAGAGAACGCCGGGTTGAAGGTGTTGGGGTTTTCGCCGTCAAGGTAGCGCTGATAGCGCGAGGAGTACTGACAGTAGTTGATGAAGGCTTTGCGCAGTTTGCCCACTTTAGCGAGCGTCTCTTTCAGTAGCAGAAAGTTAGGTAGACTGGCGGTTTTAAAGGCTTCAAACAGCACAACGTTATTTTCTTTCGCCAGCGCTATCGCCGCCTCGACTTCCTGCAGGTTCGATGCCAGCGGCTTTTCGCAAATGACGTGCTTCTTGTGACTCAGGAACAGCCGGGTCTGCGGGAAGTGCAGCGAGTTCGGGCTGGCAATATAGACCGCGTCAACGTCAGGGCTCTGTGCCAGTTCATCGAGCGAGGTAAAGAGATGCTCGACCGGATAGTCATTGGCGAAGGCTTGCGCCTGTTCGAGGCTGCGGGAGTAGATGGCGGTAAGTTTATATTTGCCGGTTTCATGGGCGGCATCGACAAACTGCTTGGTGATCCAGTTTGTGCCAACAACTGCGAAACGTATCATAAACGTTGACGAACTCCATTAAAGGGAACCTGTCGTCACTCTATCATGCCATCATGACAAAACCAGTGCGTCACTACGCAGAACGATTTAACGAAAGGTGCGTCAGCCACAGGCGGGTATCGAACTCCAGTTGATGGTACTGCGGCTCCATATGGCAGCACAGTTGGTAGAAAGCTTTGTTGTGATCCTTCTCTTTCAAATGCGCCAGTTCATGGACCACGATCATGCGCAGAAAGGCCTCCGGCGCGTCGCGAAACACTGTCGCTACGCGGATCTCCGCTTTGGCTTTCAGCTTGCCGCCCTGAACGCGGGAAATCGCGGTATGCAGGCCGAGCGCATTGTTCAGCACGTGGATTTTACTGTCGTACATCACTTTGTTGATCGGCGCCGCCCCGCGCAGAAAGCGGGCCTTCAGATCCTGGGTATACTGATACAGCGCTTTATCGCTGTTAACATCATGCCCCTGCGGATAACGCTTTTGCAGCACCTCGCCGAGGCGGTCTTGCTCGATTAAAGCCGTCACCTGCGACAGCAGTGATTCAGGATAGCCCTGTAAATAAATGAGTTTTGTCATCGTCTTATCATTATGTCTGTCAGGAGGGCAGTTCAGCCACGGTCATGGTAAAGACTAGCGGCGCGGGCCCCGCATTCCGGTACCCGTGCTCCGTTTCGGTACGGGCCACCGCGGATTCCCCGGCCGCCACCGTGCGGCAGGTCTCGCCAAGCGTCAGCGTCAGCGCGCCGGCTTCCACGTGCAGCAGCTCGAAGGTTGTCGCCGGGTGGCCGGGCGAGGTAAAGGCTTCGCCGGGCTGCATCTCCCAGCGCCAGAGCTCAATCATATTCGGCCCGGCGGTGCCGGCGAGGAGCTTGGCGCTGCCCCCCAGCGGGCCATGCCAGAGGGTGGGGATCTGCTCGGCGGGAATAATATGCAACGCGGGTTCGCTTGCCACATTGACAATATCTGCCACCGATACGCCCAGCGCGGCGGCGAGTTTGCAGAGGATCGCAATGCTGGGGTTGGCAGCCTCTTTTTCCATCTCGACCAGCATACCTTTGCTGATGCTGGCCCGGCGCGACAGCTCGTCCAGCGACATTTTTTTCGCTTTACGGTAGGCCTTCAGCCGCGTGGCGACGGCCCGACTTACCTGGTCGACATTAGATCCTGAATCGGTCGTTATATTGACTTTTACGTTCATTGGTCACTATGATGAAACAAATTGGTCATTACAGGATTATCGAATGCGTAGCGTAACGCCGTCAATCGAATCTGCGGTCAGCCGCCTGGTGCCGGGCTTTCGGGCATTAAGTATTGTGGTGGAAAGCGCGCCGGTGGCCGATCCCGGCGTCGCGGAGCAGGCGCTGGCCGAGGCCTGCCTGGCGGTGCAGCAGGATGATGTGCCCTGGGCGCAAGCGCACCTGGCGGCATGGGATGAAGCGTTCAGCGCCTTCGGCGCGAAGGCGAAACGTACCCCCTGTTCGGCGCAGGCGCTGCGCAAGCGAGTGCTGAAAGAGGGGAGCCTGCCGGCCATCGATCCGGTGGTGGATATCTACAACGCGATCAGCATTCGCTATGCCGTCCCGGTCGGTGGGGAAAATCTGGCCGCCTACCGTGGCGAACCGCGGCTGACCATTGCCCACGGCGATGAGCCATTCGATACGCTAAAATCGGCAGAGCCGGTGGTGGAATATCCGGAGCCGGGCGAAGTCATCTGGCGGGATGATATAGGCGTAACCTGCCGACGCTGGAACTGGCGACAGGGCGTACGCACCCGGCTGGACAGTGGCGCGAAGACGATGTGGTTTATTCTCGAAAGCCTGCCGGCGATGCCGTTGTCGGTCCTGCATGAGGCGGGAGAGCAGCTGGTAGGCTATCTGCAGCAGCTGATGCCCGGCGCCCGCGCGTCGATAACGCTGCTGCGAGCTGATGACGAGGGCGATCTACGCTGAGCGGCGATGATCAGCGATCTCTCTTCAACTGGACAGGATTTGCGTATAAACTCGCGGGTTTTAGTATTCCGGAGGCGGAGAGGCGATGAGCCAGGCAGAGTTAAACGGTGAGTTATTCACATTAGAGCGGTTCCCACCTAACGCTGAAGAAGAAGCGCTACAGGCATGGGAAGCGGCGGATGAATATCTGCTGCAACAGGTGAATGACGTCGACGGCCTGACGCTCATCTTCAACGACGGCTTCGGCGCGCTCGCCTGCGCGCTGGCGGCGCGCAACCCGGTCAGCATCAACGACTCCTTTATTTCCGAGCTGGCGACCCGCCACAACCTGCGGATGAACGGTATCGATGAAGAGAGCGTTCGCTTTCAGGATAGCCTGAGCCCGCTGCCGGCCGCGCCGGCGCTGGTGCTGATTAAGGTGCCAAAACAGCTGGCGTTGCTCGAACAGCAGCTGCGCGCCCTGCGCGAAGTGGTGACGCCGGAAACCCGCATTATCGCCGCGGCGAAAGCCCGTGATGTGCACAACTCGACGCTGGCGCTATTTGAGAAAATCCTTGGCACCACCACCACCTCGCTGGCGTGGAAAAAAGCGCGTCTGATCCACTGCGTTTTCACCGCGCCTAAGCTTGCCGATGCGCCGCAAACCTACAGCTGGAAGCTGGACGGCACGCCGTGGACCATCCATAACCATGCCAACGTTTTTGCCCGCAGCGGCCTGGATATCGGCGCGCGCTTCTTCCTCGAACATTTGCCGTCCGATCTGGAAGGCGAGATCGCCGATCTCGGCTGCGGCAACGGAGTGATTGGCCTGCAGGCGCTGGCGCAGAACCCGAACGCCAGTGTGATGTTTACCGATGAGTCGCATATGGCGGTGGCTTCCAGCCGTTTGAACGTCGAGCACAACCTGCCGGATGATATCGAGCGCTGCGAATTTATGGTGAACAACTCGCTCTCCGGCATTGAGCCGGATCGCTTTACGGCGATTCTGTGCAATCCGCCGTTCCATCAGCAGCACGCGATTACCGATCATATTGCCTGGCAGATGTTTAACGACGCCCGTCGCAGCCTGAAATACGGCGGCGAGCTGTACGTCGTCGGCAACCGCCATCTTGATTACTTCCGTAAACTGAAGCGCGCTTTCGGCAACTGCACTACCATTGCGACCAACAATAAGTTCGTGGTTTTGAAAGCAACCAAGGTGCGTAAACAGCGCTGATTCTTGTCGCTGTTTCCCCGGCTTGCGGCTGTCGCCTTAGCCGGGCTACCGACTGAAGCGCGCTTTCGGCAACTGCACTACCATTGCGACCAACAATAAGTTCGTGGTTTTGAAAGCAACCAAGGTGCGTAAACAGCGCTGATTCGTGTCGCTGTTTCCCCCGGCTTGCGGCTGTCGCCTTAGCCGGGCTACCGACTGAAGCGCGCGTTTGGTAATTGCACGACGATTGCGACGAACAATAAGTTTGTCATTTTGAAAGCAACCAAGGTGCGTAAGCAGCGCTGATTCTTGTCGCTGTTTCCCCGGCTCGCGGCTGTCGCCTTAGCCGGGCTACCGTCCGGGATTATCGTGGTAGCCCGGGGAAGGCGCATCGCGCCGCCCCCGGGACAGCGCTAAATCGCCAGCGCCAGTTTAGTGCCCTGGGCAATCGCCCGGCGCGCATCCAGCTCTGCCGCCACGTCACAACCACCGATGAGATGTACCGTTTTCCCCGCCGCGCGCAGCGGTTCCGCCAGCTCGCGGCGCGGCTCCTGACCGGCGCAGATAATTACCTGATCGACCGCCAACAGTTGGCGCTCGCCGCCGATAGTGACATGTAACCCTTCATCATCGATCTTTTCATAGCTGACCGCCGGGATCATTTTCACGCCGCGCGCCAGCAGCGTCGCGCGGTGGATCCAACCGGTGGTTTTGCCGAGCCCTTCGCCCGGTTTACTGGCTTTGCGCTGCAGCATCACAATCTGTCGTGGGCTTTTACTCAGTTGCGGACCTTCAGCACTCAGCCCCCCCGCCGTTTGCAGGCTGGTATCGATACCCCATTCACGGCAGAACTCGCCGATATTCTGGCTGGTGGCCGCGCCCGACTGGCTTAAATACATCGCGGTGTCGAAGCCGATGCCGCCGCAGCCGATAATCGCCACCTTCGCGCCAACCGGCGCTTTATCGCGCAAGACATCAAGGTAGCTCAGCACTTTGGGATGATCGATCCCGTCGATCGCCGGCAGGCGCGGGGCGATGCCGGTGGCGAGGATCGTCTCATCGAACGCCAGCAGATCGTCTGTCGTGACGCGGGTGTTCAGGCGTAGATCGACATCATGAAGATCGAGCATGGTGCGGTAGTAACGCAACGTCTCGTGAAACTCTTCTTTGCCGGGGATCTGTTTGGCGATATTAAACTGGCCGCCGATCTCCGGGAGCGCATCGAACAACGTGACATGATGACCGCGGGCGGCGGCGTTAACGGAGAAGGCTAGACCGGCCGGCCCGGCGCCGACGACCGCCAGCCGTTTAGGCGCGTTGGCAGGCAGGACCGGCATCAGGGTTTCATGACAGGCGCGCGGGTTGACCAGACAAGAGGTGACTTTGCCGGCGAAGATCCGATCGAGACACGCCTGGTTGCAACCGATGCAGGTATTGATCTCCCTGGCGCGATCGCGCTGCGCTTTCGACATAAATTCGGCGTCGGCGAGGAACGGGCGGGCCATCGATACCATATCGGCATCGCCGCGGGCGAGAATATCCTCCGCGACCTGCGGATCGTTGATGCGGTTGGTGGTGATCAGCGGGATCGACACCGCGCCTTTCAGCTTGCGGGTGACCCAGCTGAACGCTCCGCGCGGTACCGGCGTGGCGATGGTCGGAATGCGCGCTTCGTGCCAGCCAATCCCGGTGTTGATGATGGTCGCTCCCGCCGCTTCAATCGCTTTGGCCAGTTCGGTGACTTCCGCCAGCGTGCTGCCGTCGTTGACCAGATCGAGCATCGACAGGCGGTAGATGATAATGAAATCGTGGCCGGCGCGCTGGCGCACCGCCTTAACCACTTCAATGGCGAAACGCATGCGGCGGGTGTAATCGCCGCCCCATTGATCGTCGCGCTGGTTGGTACGCGCGGCGAGGAATTCGTTAATCAGATAGCCTTCAGAGCCCATCACTTCAACGCCGTCATAGCCCGCTTCGCGCGCCAGTTGGGCGCAGTGGGCAAAATCATCGATCAGCGTCAGGATCTCATCGTGGCTCAGTTCATGGGGCGTAAAACGGTTAATCGGCGCCTGTAGCGCCGAGGGGGCCACCAGCGCGGGCTGATAGCTGTAGCGCCCGGTATGCAGGATCTGCAGGGCGATTTTGCCGCCTTCCTGGTGTACCGCGTCGGTAATATGGCGATGGTGCGCCAGATGGCTGGCATCGTTGAGTACCGCGCCGCCGGCCATGGTAACGCCAGAGGGGGCCGGAGCGATGCCGCCGGTGACGATCAGCGCCACGCCGTGGCGGGCGCGCTCGGCGTAGAAGGCTGCCAGCCGCTGCGCGCCGTCCGGCAGTTCTTCCAGCCCGGTATGCATGGAGCCCATCAACACGCGGTTTTTGAGCGTTGTGAAGCCCAGCTCAAGCGGGGCGAAAAGCGACGGATAGCGGCTCATAATGGCTTCCAATGTAAAATTATTGTTATGTGGTCGGATGAGTTACTAATTTAGCCGTCGCAGAGAAAAAGGGAAAAGGGGAGTGCAGTGATTGTGATGGGATTCAAAGAACGGAACTCGTTGTCCCTCACCCCGGCCCTCTCCCAAAGGGAGAGGGGGACCGGCACCAATATTCAAGGCTAGCGCCGGACGGTTCCCTCTCCCTCCGGGAGAGGGTTAGGGTGACGGGGAAGACATTATGCGCTGGCGGCGCTCCAGGCCCGGCGCCTGCCACATTGAGGTGGTCAGCCCGCTATCGACAAGGCCAAGCTGATCGGCGTATACCGTCTGCCATTTGCTCATCATCTCCTGATACAGCTCGCGATGCTGCGGATTAGGGGTGAACTCGCGGTGCCAGCTCACTAACCGTTCTCCTGTACTGGCCATATCGCCATACAGTCCGGCGCCGGTTCCGGCGGCGATGGCGCAGCCCAGCGCGGTGGCTTCGCGGACCACCGGCACCCGCACCGGCAGGCCGGTGACGTCGCTGAGGATCTGGCTCCACAGCGCTCCCTTCGAACCACCGCCGGCAAACACCAGGCTGTCGAATGTCACGCCGGAGAACTGCGAAATCTGCGCCAGGTTGCAGGCGGAGACAATCGCCGCGTTCTCCTCCAGCGCGCGGAACAGGGTCGCTTTGTTGCACTTCTCCGGATCGATGGAGAGGTTAATAAACGACGGCGCGGCGTGGTACCACTGCTTAAAGTGCATGGCGTCGGAAAAAATAGGCATCACGCCGTGGGAACCGGCGGGCACGCGGCTGGCCATCTCCTCCAGCAGTGAATAGGCATCGACGCCGAGCCGCTCGGCAATCAGTTTTTCTTCCGCGCAGAAGGCGTCGCGAAACCAGCGCATGGTCAGGCCGGTAAAGAAACTGATCGATTCCGCCTGCGCCATGCCGGGAATGACATGCGGATTCACGCGAATGTTCATCTGCGGATCGGTGCGCACCTGCGGCAGGTTGACCACCTGCTGCCAGAAAGTGCCGCCGAGTACTGCGGTTTGCCCGGCACGCACTACCCCAAGGCCCAGGCAGCCGAGCTGGACGTCGCCGCCGCCCATCACCACCGGCGTCCCGGCGCGCAGGCCGCTCTGCTGGGCCGCCGCTTCGGTGACGGCGCCCAGCAGGCTCCCGGTCTCTTTGACCGGCGACAGCATATCGGCGCGCAGCCCGGCCATATCCAGCAGCGCCGGGCGCCAGTCGCGGCTGAACAGATCGAGCATGCCGGTGGTGCCGGCGTTTGACGGGTCGACCGCCAGCTCGCCGGATAGCTTCGCCGCCAGCCAGTCGCTGATCATGGTGATGGTTGCCGCTTTGCGGTAGATATCGGGGCGGTGGTGCGCCAGCCACAGCAGGCGCGGCATGGCGCTTAGCGCCAGGGTTTGTCCCGAGACCTCGTATACCTCGGATTCAAAACGATAGTCGTGGATCTCCTTAAGCTCCGCCACTTCGCGGCTGGCGCGGGCATCAACGTTGGCGCAGGCCCAGATGGCTTCGCCGTCGCGATCATAGAGGACGATCCCTTCGCGCATCGAACAGCAGGCAACGGATTGAATATCGGCGGCAGAGAGCCGGGCGGCGTCGAGCGCCTGGCGAATGCACTGGCAGGCCAGCTGCCAGTTGGTGGTAAGGTCGAACTCCATCGAGCCTGGGACGTTATCGACGCTCAGGTGTTTCCATTCGGCCTGGCCTACCGCCAGTTGGTGGCCATTAAGATCGAAAATAACCGCCCGAATGCTGCCGGTCCCGGCATCTAACGCTAACAGGTAACTCATGACATGCGCCTCGCTGTTGTCGCGCGGCGTATGACCATCAGGAGGCCAGGGTAAGCACCGCGCGTGCTGTTGTCTCTTCCGTTACCAGGCCATTAATGCGCTTGCCAGTCAGAGCGGCATAAATCGCCTGCGCTTTTTCTTCTCCCCCGGCGACGCCGACGATGGTTGGCAGCTGCGCCAGTTCATCAAGGGTTACGCCAAGGAGTTCCCGATGGATCTCCAGTCCTTCAACCGGCCGGCCGTCGGCCTGCAGGAAATAACCTAAAATGTCGCCGACCGCGCCTTTGCGCGCGTACATCAGCTGTTCGCCTTCGCTGATATAGCCGGAGCGCAGAATGGTGGCGTCGCGCCGCTGATCGATGGCGCCAATGCCAACCACCGCCGCGTCCGCCGCCATCGCCGCCAGCATCACGTCGCGCACGCTCGACTCGCGGCGCAGGATCTCGGCGACCTCCGCCGAAGAGACCCGCAGCGGCGCCGGGATAATGCTGACGCTGCAGGCGGCATCCAGCTGGCCGATGCCGGTCATATACGGGCCGACGCCGCCGGAGAGGGTCACCAGCCGCACCTGCTGCGAGCCGATAAAGCCGCTGAGATGCTGCAGGCAGCTCATGGTGGCCTCACCGAAGCCGACCGCCAGCAATTGCCCCGGTTGCAGAATGCCCATCAGCGACTGCGCCGCGCCGATCCCCAGCCGGGTATTCATCGGCGGGGTATTGAGCGCCGGCAGCACGCGGGCAATCTTGAGGCCAAAGCGCTGCTGGAGTTCACTTTCCAGCGCCAGACAGCCCTCATAGCGCGAGTTGATCTGCACGCGGATCACCCCGGACTGGCGGCCTTTCTCCAGCAGACGGGAAATCTTCAGCCGCGGCAGCCCCAAACGCTCGCCGATGTCATTTTGCGTCAGGCCGTCGTGGTAGTAGCACCACGCCACCCGCGCCACCAGCTCTTCCTCGGCTAACGCCAGCCCGGCGTAGCGATTCTCTTCCGTAATGCGTTTTTCGCTCATAAATTGAACTCTTATAAAAATTTAGATCATATGTTCGCTATTGCGCGGTCGGAAAGTGTGAGCCGACTGGCAAAACGGATCTTTCATCGCTGGCGCCTTTTTTCCTGACGATCTAAAGCACCAAACTGTGATCTTCGCACGGTTGTAAATATAGTTCACCGTCTACGCTTTTGAACATTATTAAATTTAAAAATCATTTGTTCAAACGAGGCGCGACGATGAAGCCACTGCTTGAAGCTCGCCAGATTTGCAAACAGTTCTCTGGCGTTGCGGTGCTGAAGGGCATCGATTTCACGCTAGGCGCGGGCCAGGTGCATGCGCTGATGGGCGGCAACGGCGCGGGTAAATCAACGCTGATGAAGATCATCGCTGGCGTTGAAACGCCGGACGGCGGTGAACTGACGCTCGGCGACCGCGCGTTTGCGCGCCTCAACCCGGCGCTGGCTCATCAGTTAGGCATCTATCTGGTGCCGCAGGAGCCGATGCTGTTTCCCAACCTCAGCGTGCGCGAGAACATTCTTTTCCGCCTGCCGAAGCGGGCGGATACCGCCGCGCGGTTGCAGGACAAACTGCAGCAGCTGAACTGCCAGATCAACCTCGATGCCAGCGCCAGCACGCTCGAGGTGGCCGATCAACAGATGGTCGAGATCCTGCGTGGCCTGATGCGCGAGGCGCGGATCCTGATCCTGGATGAACCCACCGCCTCTTTAACGCCGGGTGAAACCGAGAGGTTGTTTCGCCAGATCCGCGCGTTACAGGCGCTGGACGTTGGGCTCGTCTTTATCTCTCACAAACTGCCCGAAATCCGCCAGCTTGCCAGCCATATTTCGGTGATGCGCGATGGCGCGGTGGTGCTGAGCGGCGAGACCGCGGCTTATCGCGATGAGCAACTGATTAACGCGATGACGCCGGCCAGCCGAGACCATGCGCTCAGCGACACGCAAAAGCTGTGGCTGGCGCTGCCGGGCAACCGCCGTACGCAACCGCAGGATTTTCCCGTGCTGCGAGTGGAGGATCTCACCGGAGAGGGCTTTATCGATCTCAATCTGGAGATCCGCGCCGGAGAGATCGTCGGTCTGGCCGGGCTGGTGGGATCTGGGCGCACCGAATTTGCCGAAACCTTATACGGCCTGCGTCCACCGCGCGCCGGGCGGATCTGGCTGGAGAATCGCGAGATCAGCCGCGACAGCACCCGCGCCAGGCTGGCCAGCGGGCTGGTCTATCTCCCGGAAGACCGCCAGGTCTCGGGGCTGTTTCTCGATGCGCCGGTGCGCTGGAACACGGTGATGTTCAATCAGCCGTCGTGGTGGCAGCAGGGGAAACGGGAGGCGGCGGTGGTTGAGCGCTATCACCGGGCGCTGGGGATCAAGCTGGCCGATGGCGATCAGCCGGTGCGAACCCTCTCTGGCGGTAACCAGCAGAAGGTGCTGCTGGCGCGCTGTCTGGAAGCTAATCCGTTGCTGCTGATTGTCGATGAGCCGACGCGCGGCGTGGATGTCTCCGCCCGCGCCGATATCTATCAACTACTCAAAAGCGTGGCCGCGCAAAATGTGGCAGTGCTGATGATCTCTTCCGATCTGGATGAGTTCGTTGGCCTGGCCGACCGGGTGCTGGTGATGCATCAGGGCCGCTACAGCGGCGAGCTGGCGCGGCAGGCGGTGACCGTCGATCGCATGATGACCCTGGCCTTCGGAGGGCAGGCATGAAAACGTTACTGAAGAATCGCGAACTGAGCGCCTTCTTTGCCATCGTGGCGCTATTTGTTGTGCTGGTGGCGCTCAATCCCGCCTATTTCAGCCTGCAGACCCTGGCGATGATTTTCGCCAGCTCGCAGATCCTCTGCCTGCTGGCATTGGGCGCGATGCTGGTGATGCTGACCCGCAATATTGATGTGTCGGTAGGCTCGACCGTTGGGCTGTGCGCCATCGCCGTCGGCGTGGCGCTGAACAACGGTTACGGGCTGGCGACGGCTATCGCCTTCGCGCTGGCGATTGGCGCGCTGGCCGGGGCGTTTAACGGCCTGCTGGTGGTGGGGCTGCGCATCCCGGCGATCGTCGCGACGCTCGGTACGCTGGGGTTGTATCGCGGGGTGATGTTGCTGTGGACCGGCGGGAAATGGATCGAAGGCTTGCCCGACAGCCTGAAATCGCTCTCGGAGCCGGCGTTTATCGGCGTGTCGCCGCTGGGCTGGCTGGTGCTGGCGCTACTGCTGGCGGGCGGCTGGCTGCTGTCGCGCACCGCCTTTGGTCGTGATTTTTACGCCGTTGGCGATAACCTCGCCGCCGCGCGTCAGCTTGGCGTGGCGGTCAACCGCACGCGGATGCTGGCTTTTACCCTCAACGGTATGCTGGCGGCCTGCGCCGGGATCGTCTTCGCCGCGCAGATTGGTTTTGTGCCTAATCAGACCGGCAGCGGCCTGGAGATGAAAGCCATCGCCGCCTGCGTACTGGGCGGGATCTCGTTGCTCGGCGGTACCGGCACGCTGCTCGGCGCGTTTCTCGGCGCCTTTTTCCTCACCCAAATCGACACCGTGCTGGTGCTGTTCCGCCTTCCCGCCTGGTGGAATGACTTTATCGCCGGCCTGGTGCTGCTTGGCGTGCTGGTGCTCGATGGCCGCCTGCGCCAGGCACTGGCCCGCCATCAGCGGGCACTGAAGTACAGCCGTTTCCAGCCCGGTAACAAAGGGGGCAAACAGATTGCCCGCTTTCCCGAACGCAAAAGCAAAGAGGTGGCTTAAATGAAGCTGAAGCTTAACTGGGAAAGCGCGCTGCTGGCGTTGCTGATCGCGGAGATCCTGCTGTTTGGCGCGCTGAATCCGCGCATGCTGGATCTCAATATGCTGCTCTTTAGCACCAGCGACTTTATCTGCATCGGTATCGTCGCGCTGCCGCTGACGCTGGTGATCATCAGCGGCGGGATCGATATTTCGCTGGGCTCGACCATCGGCCTGTGCGCCATCGCCCTCGGGGTGATGACCCAGGCGGGCTGGCCGCTGTGGCTGGCGGTATCGCTGACGTTGCTCTTGGGACTGCTGTGCGGGTTATGCAACGCCGCGCTGATCCACTACACCGGCATCAGCCCGCTGGTGATCACGCTCGGTACGCTGTATCTGTACGGCGGCGGCGCGCTGCTGCTTTCCGGGATGGCCGGCGCGACCGGTTACGAGGGGATTGGCGGCTTCCCCGATAGCTTCACCGCCTTCGCCAATTTAACTCTCGCCGGACTGCCGCTGCCGCTGGTGCTGTTCGCGATTATCACCTTTTTCTTCTGGCTGCTGGCCCATCGCGGGCGCTTTGGCCGCCATCTCTTTTTACTCGGGCAAAACCCGCGCGCCGCGCGCTATGCCGCGCTGTCGGTGAACGGCATCCCGTATGTGCTGTATGGCCTGGTCGGTATCGCCTCGGCGGTCGCGGCGTTGGTGATGGTCTCCTATTTCGGCTCGGCGCGTTCGGATCTGGGCCGCGACCTGCTGATGCCGGCGCTGACCGCGGCGGTACTCGGCGGGGCCAATATTTACGGCGGCTCGGGATCGATACTGGGTACCGCGCTGGCGGCATTGCTGGTGGGGTATCTGCAACAGGGTTTACAGATGGTCGGCATCCCCAACCAGGTGTCGAGCGCGCTGTCAGGGGCGCTGTTGGTTGTGGTGGTGATGGGGCGCTCGCTGAGCCTGCACCGTGAATGGGTGCGCGCGACCTGGCGGCGTCTTTTCTCGCATAAAACAATCGGAGCATAACAATGAAATTAAAACTGATCGTGCTGGCGCTGGCGATGAGCGTGGTTACCGCACAGGCGGCGGACCGCATCGCCTTTATTCCTAAGCTGGTCGGCGTCGGCTTCTTTACCAGCGGCGGCAACGGCGCGAAAGAGGCGGGGAAAGCGCTGGGCGTGGATGTCACCTATGACGGCCCCACCGAGCCCAGCGTCTCCGGCCAGGTGCAGCTTATCAACAACTTCGTCAACCAGGGCTACAACGCGATTATCGTCTCCGCCGTCTCGCCGGACGGCCTGTGCCCGGCGCTGAAGCGGGCGATGCAGCGCGGGGTGAAAGTCCTGACCTGGGATTCCGATACCAAGCCGGAGTGCCGCAGCATCTATATCAACCAGGGCACGCCGCAGCAGCTCGGCGGCCTGCTGGTCGAGATGGCGGAAAAACAGGTGACCAAACCTGCCGCCAAGGTCGCGTTTTTCTACTCCAGCCCGACGGTAACCGACCAGAACCAGTGGGTGAAGGAAGCCAAAGCCAAAATCGAAAAAGAGCATCCGCAGTGGCAAATCGTCACCACCCAGTTTGGCTATAACGATGCCACCAAATCGCTGCAAACCGCCGAGGGGATCTTAAAAGCGTATCCGGATCTCGACGCCATTATCGCGCCGGATGCCAATGCGCTGCCGGCGGCGGCGCAGGCGGCGGAGAACCTCAAGCGTCAGGGCGTGGCGATTGTCGGCTTTAGTACGCCGAACGTGATGCGCCCGTACGTTGAGCGCGGCACGGTGAAAGCGTTCGGCCTGTGGGATGTGGTTCAGCAGGGCAAAATTGCGGTTAACGTCGCCGATCGATTGCTGAAAAAGGGCGATCTAAACGTCGGCGACAGCGTTGAGGTGAAAGATATCGGCTCGCTGAAGGTCGAACCGAATAGCGTGCAGGGCTACCAGTATGAGGCGAAGGGCAACGGTATTGTGCTGCTGCCGGAGCGCGTGGTGTTCAGCAAAGAGAACATCAACAACTACGACTTCTGACGGAGGATGAGATGGCTGATTTAGACGACATCAAAGAGGGTAAGGACTTCGGTATCGACCGCCCGCAGCAGAACACGCTGTATACCCTGAAAGGCTGTGGTTCACTGGACTGGGGGATGCAGTCGCGGCTGGCGCGCATCTTTAATCCGCACAGCAACCGCACGGTGATGCTGGCCTTCGATCACGGCTACTTCCAGGGGCCAACCACCGGGCTGGAGCGTATCGACCTGTCGATTGCGCCGCTGTTTGCCGACACCGACGTGCTGATGTGCACCCGCGGCGTACTGCGCAGCCAGGTACCGGCGGCCACCAATAAGCCGGTGGTGCTCCGCGCCTCCGGCGGCAATTCGATTTTGAGCGAACTCTCCAACGAATGCGTGGCGGTGGCGATGGAAGACGCGCTGCGTCTCAACGTTTGCGCGGTGGCGGCGCAGGTCTATATCGGCAGCGAATACGAACATCAGTCGATCAATAACATCATCAAGCTGGTGGATGCCGGCAATCGCTACGGTATGCCGGTCCTGGCGGTCACCGGGGTTGGCAAAGAGATGACCCGCGACGCGCGCTACTTCTCGCTGGCCAGCCGGATTGCCGCCGAAATGGGGGCGCAGTTTGTGAAGACCTATTTCGTTGAGGAAGGCTTTGAAAAAGTGACCGCCAGCTGTCCGGTACCGATCGTTATCGCCGGCGGTAAAAAGCTGCCGGAGCACGAGGCGCTGGAGATGTGCTGGCGGGCGATCGATCAGGGGGCGTCCGGGGTGGATATGGGGCGCAATATCTTCCAGTCCAGCGCCCCGCGCGCGATGCTGAAGGCGGTGAAAAAGGTGGTGCATGAGAATCTGAACGCGCGCGAAGCGTATCAGTTCTGGCAGGAAGAAAAACAGGGAGAGCTGAAATGAACGTCACGCTGGTGGAGATCAATATTAAACCCGAGCGGGTGGATGAGTTTCTCGAGGTGTTTCGCGCCAACCACGAAGGCGCGCTGCAGGAGCCGGGTAACCTGCGCTTTGATGTCCTGCAGGATCCCGAGGTGAAAACCCGCTTTTTTATCTACGAAGCCTATAAAGACGATGAGGCGGTGCTGGCGCATAAGAAGACGCCGCACTATTTAGCCTGCGTCGAAAAGCTGGAGGAGATGATGTCGCAGCCGCGGCAGAAGCGCAGCTTTATCGGCCTGTTACCGCAGGTGTGAGGGTATTCATTCACCCTCCCCCTCTCTCTGAGAGAGAGGGGGAGGGGCACTTATTACGCTTCTTCAACCGAGACGCGCAGGGCCGCCAGCGCCTTACGCGCCGCTTTCAGCACCTGCTCACACTGCTCCAGGGTGAGGGTCAGCGGCGGTTCAACGCGGATCGTCTTGGCGTTGTTTAACGTCCCGGCGACCAGCACCCGCTGTCTGAACATCTCGCTGGCAAAGTCGTAGCCAATCTCGTTATCGACAAACTCGATGGCCATCAGCATGCCTTTCCCGCGCACTTCATTCACCAGGTCCGGATACTCCTGCGCCAGCAGGCGGAACCCGTCCAGCAGCATATCGCCTTTCTGCGCCGCCTGCGCCGGCAGGTTTTGCGTCAACAGCACGTTGATCGTCGCCAGCGCCGCCGCACAGGCCAGCGGGTTGCCGCCGAAGGTGGTGGTGTGCAGGAACGGGTTGTCGAACAGCACCGAGAAGACCTCTTCCGTCGCCACCGTCGCGCCGATCGGCATCACACCGCCGCCGAGCGCTTTCGCCAGACACAGAATGTCGGGTTGAACGTTCTCATGCTCGCAGGCGAACATCTTGCCGGTGCGGCCCATGCCGGTCTGCACTTCGTCGAGGATCAGCAGGGCGCCAAACTCGTCGCACAGCTTACGCACCGCCGGCAAATACCCCTGCGGTGGGAGGATCACGCCCCCTTCGCCCTGAATCGGCTCGAGGATCACCGCCGCGACATCATCACCGGTTTTCTTGCACTCGCTAAGAATGGAGCGCATGGCGTTGATATCACCGAACGGCACGTGGCGGAAACCCGGCAGCAACGGCATAAAGGGTTTGCGGAAGGTCGATTTCGCAGTGGCAGACAGCGCGCCCAGCGATTTACCGTGGAAGGCGCCGCTGGTGGCGATGAAGGTAAATTTACCGCGCGGCGACTGATAGGCTTTCGCCAGCTTGATGGCCGCCTCTACCGATTCGGTACCGCTGTTGCAGAAGAAACTGTACTTTAGTTTGCCGGGCGTTAAGGCCGCCAGGGTTTTCGCCAGCATCGCGCGTAGCGGATCCAGCAGTTCCTGACTGTGAAGCGGTTGTTTCGCGAGTTGATTCTCGACGGCGGATACCACAACTGGATTACGGTGCCCTACATTGAAGATGCCAAACCCACCAAGGCAGTCGATAAATTCCTGTCCCTGGGTGTCGACAAGCGTATTTAACCCTCCCGCTTGCCACTCTACGGCTCCGTAATCCCCGCCGGCTGTGACCGATTTTCGATACTCTAAAAACCCCGGATTCACATGCTCTTTAAAGTATTCCCTGACCTCCTGGTTAAGTGCTTTCATTTCCTCATGATCAAGCGTGCGCTTTTCAATGAGATTCAGTGCGTGTGCGCTGCAGGCCAGAGCCGATGCGCTGGAAGGTAACCTGTTCAAAATGTGCTCCTGGGGCGGACGTATCACACGATACTGGATTAAGTATTGCAGGGATTACGCCAGTTCGGCAGAAGCGGTGAAAATCGGGATAAATGCAAGGTAAAAGACGAAATGTGTAAAATTTAATCTCATTGCGCCACTATTGGCACGTTTTATTCCTGAGCCGACAAGATTTTCTGCCTTGCTGCGGTGAGCGGGGCGATCCGCCGTGGTGCGGGCTGCCCTGGCACGGGGCAGCCGGTGGTGAAAAAAGAGGCTTAGTCGAGCTGAGAGATCTCCATCGCCGCCCGGTCGATAATGCCGATGATCTGCTTGAGCTGGGCGGCACTGCTGGCCTGCTGGTTCACTTTCAGGTCGAGGACCGCTTTGAAGTTTTCCAGCGCGCGCTTCATCTGCGGATCTCTTCGCAACTCACAGCCGACCATCCGGGCCTGCAGGCGCTCCTGGATATGGGCCAGATGCTCCTGGTTCTCCGCGTGCAGCTGTTTTCCCTCCTCGCTGATGACGATTTTTTTGCGTCCGTTGTCGTCTTCCACGCTGATAAGGCCCTGGTCCTGGAGCAGATCCAGCGTCGGGTAGATCACTCCCGGGCTGGGGCTGTAGTTCCCCTGGGTAAGCGTTTCGATCTCTTTGATCAGCTCATAGCCGTGGCTGGCGCTGCGGCTGAGGATGTCCAGAATGATCAACCGTAGCTCGCCGTGGCCAAAGAAACGCTGGCGACGTCCGCCGCCGCGGCGGCCATGGTCGCCGTGTTCGCTGGGGTCACCGTGGCGCCCGCGTGGCCCACGCCCTTCTTCATGATGATGTCGCATGGTTACCTCCTGCTGTTTTTGATATATCTAATTTATATCTAAAAAATGAATGTTCGCAATGCTGGTTGCTATTTATTTTTTAATATATTGATATATATGTAATTATTTTATGGTTGTGGATTTTGATGCGGTTTGTTTTGACTATATCAAAAAAAGACTTGCATTGTTTTTAGTTGGCAATCATTATCATTTGCATCAAGTTTAGATATATCTATTTACCGTTCACGAAGGCAATCGATGATGACAAAAACAAAAGCAGACAAGTACCCGCAGCGTGTCCGCAATGAGCTGCGTTTCCGTGAGCTGACGGTCCTGCGTGTGGAGCGCGTTGGCGCGGCGTTCCAGCGCATCGTGCTGGGAGGCGAGGCGCTGGAAGGCTTCGCTTCCCGCGGCTTTGACGATCATACCAAGCTTTTCTTCCCGGAGCCGGGCGCGGCATTTGCCCCGCCGCAGGTGACCGAGGAGGGGATTGACTGGGGCGAGGGCGTGCGGCCAGCCACCCGCGACTATACGCCGCTGTACGATGCCGAACGTCACGAGCTGGCTTACGATTTCTATATCCACGATGGCGGAATTGCCAGCCGTTGGGCGCTGGAAGCAAAAGTGGGCGATAAGCTGGTGATCGGCGGGCCGCGCGGCTCGCTGGTGGTGCCGGAAGATTATGCCTGGCAACTGTATGTCTGCGATGAGTCCGGCATGCCGGCGCTGCGTCGTCGTCTGCTGGGATTACGCCAGCTGCCGGTGACGCCGCAGGTGACAGCCATCGTCACAATCGCCGATGCGTCATTTAAAGATTATCTGGCGGATCTCGACGGCTTTAACATCGAGTGGGTGGTGGGCCACAATCCGGCGTTCGTTGCCGAGCGTCTGGCGCAGGTTAAGGTGCCGGCGGAGGATTATTTCATCTGGCTGACCGGCGAAGGCGCGGTGGTGAAATCGCTGCTGGCACGCTTTGAAGACGAGAGTATCGATCAGCAACTGGTGCGTTCGCAGGCGTACTGGCACAGCAAGTAAACAGCAGTCGTGGTAAAACCCGGATAGCGGCTTGCGCCTTATCCGGGCTACGGTTGGCGCCGATTTGTAGCCCCGGTAAGCACAGCGCCACCGGGGAAGGCTTATCGTTCCGCCAGGGCCTTAAACACCATCGCTACCGCATGGGCGCCGGGGTCCATGTTGCCGAGCAGGCTATCGCTGTTGAGATAGGACGCTCGTCCGGCGCCAGCTTTGCCCGACTGGCAGGTGCGATCCGCGCCGGCCTGCGCCGCGGCAAAAGCGGCCTGCAGATTATCCGGTTCGGCGAGCAGCGCCGCCAGCGCCGGCTGCAGAGCGTCGATCATCGTCCGGTCTCCCTCATCGGCTCCGCCGTAAAACTTCATCTGCTCCAGGCCGGCGTTCAGCGCCTCGGCCACGCTGGCGCCTTGCCCCAGCTTCTGCCCGGCAGCGGTGAAGAAGATCGACATCAATACCCCGCTGGAGCCGCCCATCACCACCGTCAGGCGTTCGCCGATCAGCGCGAACAGCGTTGGCAGATCGTTTAGCGGCAACTGCTGGCGCTGCAGCAGGTCGGCAATCTCACGCGCCCCGGCGGCGAAGGTGGAGCCGGTATCGCCGTCGCCCACTTTGGCGTCCAGCGCGTTGAGATGGGCTTCAAGGCCGGAGAGGGTGCTGGTCACCTGCGCGACGTAATCGCCCACCTGCGGGTTGGTTGAGGGCGTAAAGTCGACGCGCGCGCTGGCGAGAGTGGACGGCATGATGTTAACTGCCCGCGGCTGCACCGGCTTCTGCCAGCTGGCGGTTTCCACATCCGACAGCAGGGCTTTCTCAATACTCTCTTCCAGCACGATGGTGGTCAGCGAGAAGCCTTTCATATCCAGCGCTGTCACCAGCGAGGCCGGGCCTATCAGCCAGTCAACGCGCGCCTGCAGCGGGGTGTTGGCCAGCTCGCGGGTGAGGATCGCCATCTCAGCCACCGACACGCCGCCGAGGTTATTAAGCATCACCGCCAGGCGGCCGGTTTCCGGCAGGGCGTCAGTCAGTTTTTCCACCATCAGGTTGACGATTTCCGCGCTGTTATGCGTGGCGATGGTTGAGGCCCCGGGCTCACCGTGGATGCCCATTCCCAGCTCGGCGTGACCGGCCTGATGGCGCGGCGCGCTTTCCGCTTCCTGCGGCAGATGACAGCTGGCCAGCGCCACCCCGATACTGGCGGTATGGTTGGCGGCATATTGCGCTTCACGCAGAACGGTGGCGAGGTTGAAGCCGCGCTCGGCGAAATAGCCCGCCACTTTATGTACCAGAATGGTCCCGGCGATGCCGCGCGGCTGTTTGTTATCCGGCAGCGAAATGTCGTCGCCAACGATCAGCATTTCAACGTTATAGCCGAGTCGGCGCGCTTTCTCCGCCGCCAGACCGAAGTTAAGCCGGTCACCGGTGTAGTTTTTGACGATCAGCAGGCAACCTGCCTCACCGGTCACCGCCTGAATGGCGGTAAGCACCGCGTCGACGCTCGGTGAGGCGAACAGATCGCCGCAGACTGCAGCGGTCAGCATGCCTTTACCAATAAAGCCGACGTGCGCCGGTTCATGGCCGGCGCCGCCGCCGGAGATCACCGCTACGTTGTTTTTATTCAGGTCGCGACGGACCACTACCCGGATCGCCGGGTCGCTCTCCAGCCGGGCGAGGTTATTCCACGGGCTGGCGATAATGGTTCCCTCAATCACATCGTTGACGAGGCTGGCGCGCTGGTTAAAAAAGAATTGAGACATAGTGGTTCCTGAAGAATAAGCGAAAACTCACCCTCCGGAGGCAGGCCTCCGGAGCGGTAACGGTCAACGTGAATTTTAGTCACGGATAAGGCGTTGGTTACGCATATCGAGCGCGATGGCTTCGCCAGGCTGAATATCATTCAGCGCCTCGCCCTGCAGGCACAGCCAGGCGATCCCCGCGGCGCGGGCGATAATCGCGCCGTGGGCCTGTTCGCTGCCGTCGCGCAGGCACAGGCCTTTGACGAGGCTGGCATCCAGCTGTAAGACGGTCGATGGATAAATGTTGTCGGCAATAATAATCGTCGGCTCGCCGGGCGTCGGCAGCGTCTCCTGAATACCCTGCAGATGGCGCAGGGTGCGCTGCAGAATATCTTCGATATCGATGTAGCGCGCCTGCAGATAGGGGTCTTCCAGCTGGCGGTACTGGTGGCTGATCTCCATCAGCACCTGATGCCACGCCCATTCCGCCGAGCATTGTTCGGTGAGCAGACGATCGTTGGCGGCATCAAACAGATCGTCATCATCGAGCAGAGTGTGGTGCCCGGCGAAGATCGCCGCGATGTCGGCGTTCAATTTATTTTCTGCCAGCTCGGTCAGGGCGGTGAGATCCGCCAGCGTCTGGTCAATGGCCCGGCGCAGGCGCTGCTGTTCGCGGGCGACATCGGCGGCAGCCGGGCTGACTGGCTGGATCAGGGCCAGCGGATAGCGCAGCGCAACGCCTTCGACGCGCTCGGGCGTTGCCGGAGCCGCTGCCGGTTGCCCCGCAGGTGATTCACCGAAGTTATCGGCGGCCAGCGCCTGAAACGCCGCCAGCGCCGCGTCGGCATCCGGACCGCGGGCCAGCAGCCGCAGTTTATCGTTGCGGCGTACCTGCAATAGCGCGATTTGGTTGAGGCTGTCCGGTTTGACGCACTTCCCGTTTTTCTCCAGCAGCAGATCGGCATTAAAACCCGCCAGCGCGGCGACCAGCTTCGACGCCGGTCGCACGTGCAGGCCGTTGTGGTTCTGAATGATCACCGCAAGCGATTTGCGGTCGCCGTCGTCGGCAAGCGTCGGCGTTGGCGCGGCGTCAGGGGTTGGCGAAGGTAAACCCAGTTGGATCCGCTTGGCTTCCAGAGCGCTCATGGCATCGGCGATCACCTTGTCGATCCCGGCGCCGGAGGCGGCGCTGACGGTGGCCGCCAGCGTCCCTTCCACCAGCGGCGCGGCGCACAGCCGCACCTTCGCGGCAATCGCCGGATCGAGCAGATCGAGGGCGGTTTCGGCGCTGAGCAACGCGCTGCCGATATCCATCATCACCAGCACGTGATCGGTATCGGCGACGGATTCAATCGCTTCCATGACTTTTATTGGATCGGTGCCGATCGGGCTGTCGGGGTCGTCGATCCCGGCGGCGATCGCCAGCTTGCAGTCATCGTTCATTAACATCTGCCGGGCCAGTTCTCCGACACCTTCGCCCAGCCGGGCGCTATGAGAAACAATAACCAGGTTTACCATCGCGATTTCCTTACTCTTTGGCGGCGGCGGCCAGCATCTGAACCATAAACAGCACCGAGGTTGCGCCGGGATCCTGATGTCCGATGCTGCGCTCGCCGAGATAGCTGGCGCGGCCTTTACGTGCCTGCATAGTGATGGTGGCGTGGGCGGCGCGCTCGGCCACTTCGCAGGCGGCATCCAGCGCGGCGGCGATCGACAGGTGCTGCTCGCTGGACTGGCGCAGGGAGTCCGCCACCGGTAGCCAGACGTCGCACATGGTTTTATCCCCTGGCTCCGCTTTGCCGCGGTTGACCACCCCGTCCGCGCCTTCGCGGATCATCAGGTACAGTTCGTCGAGGGTCAGGCTTTGGTGGGCCTGGGTGACCTGCGCGGCGCGAATAAAGAAGGTGCCGAACAGCGGGCCGCTGGCGCCGCCAACGTTGGAGAGCAGCGTCATACCGGTATTTTTGAGAATAAAGCCGATGTCTTTATCCGCGATCGACGGCAGCTTTTCCACCACCTTGCTGAAGCCGCGGTGCATATTGAGGCCGTGGTCGGCATCGCCGATCTCTTTATCGAGGCCGGTGAGAAAGTCGCTCTGTTTGGTGAAGATATCGCCGCAGCGGTACAGCCAGTCGACGATTTGCGTTCTGTTCAGTGACATGGTGTGCTCCTTAGTTTCCCCAGTTCAGCGCCGGGGTATGAACCGGGGCGTCCCATAGCGCCAGCGTCTCATCATCCACTTTCAGCAGAGTGATGGAGAAGCCCGACATATCCAGCGAGGTACAGTAGCTGCCGATGAGGTTGCGTTCGATGATGATGCCGGATGCTTCGCAGCGCTGGGCGAGGCGGTGATACACGCCATACAGTTCAGAAAGCGGGGTGGCGCCGAGGTTATTGACCAGCGCGATAACCCGGTCGCCGTTTTGCAGCGCAGTTTTGCTCTGCTTCACTTCCTGCCACGCGCCCTTGACGGTATCCCACTGGCGCAGCGTGCGGCTGTAGGCGCCGTTTTCCAGCAGGGTATCGAACATCTCATCGACGGTTTGGTCCAGCGAGCTGAAGCGGCGGCGGTCGATGCCCGGCTCGCCGTGAATGCCGACGCCAAACTCCATCTCGTCATCTTTCAGCGTAAAGGAGGGCTGCCCGGCGGCGGGTACAGTGCAGGCGCCGAGGGCGATACCAATCGAGTGGCCGAGATTGTTCAGGCGGCGGCCCAGTTCAGCACAGGCTTCCAGCGAGTCGCCGCGCTCGGCGGCGGCGCCGACCAGTTTTTCGATCAACACGGTATTGGCAACGCCGCGGCGACCGGCGGTATAGAGGCTGTCTTTCACCGCCACGTCGTCGTCGACCACTACGGTGGTGACTTTAATGCCGCTCTCATGCAGCAGCTCGGTGGCGGTTTCGAAGTTCAGGATGTCGCCGGTGTAGTTTTTGATAATCAGCAGAACGCCTTCGCCGCCGTCAATTTGCATCGCGCATTCGAACATTTTGTCCGGCGTCGGCGAGGTGAAGATTTCCCCCGGGCAGGCGCCAGAGAGCATCCCCTGGCCGATGTAGCCGCAGTGCATCGGCTCATGGCCGCTGCCGCCGCCGGAGAGCAGGGCAACCTTGCCGGCCACCGGCGCGTCGGCGCGGGTGACATACAGCGGGTCCTGATGCAGGGTCAATTGCGGATGGGCTTTAGCCAGCCCCTGTAATTGTTCATTCAGTACATCTTCAACACGGTTAATCAGCTTTTTCATTATTCAGTGCTCCGTTGGAGAAGGTTCGATGCAGCCTCTCTGCTGACGGAGGCGGTCATCGTGTAGGGGTATCGTCTGACGGTGCAGCGTGCCTGGCGATATGATGATTCTGGCTGAGCGGGCGAAAAAAAGAATGCCCCTGCGATTAGGTTCCATTACGAAACATTGCTTCCTGGTTTTGTTTCTTTATGGAACGTTTTTGCTGAGGAAACGATGAAAATGCGAGCTGGCGCGCTTTTTTTCTCCTGCCATAGGCGCCGGTCAGGGGGGGGCTGACGAAGCGGGTGGGAAAAAATTTTTTGCTGATTTTCATCCGACAGTGGGAGAAAAGACGGCCGAAAAAGGGGGATGGTAAGGGCATTATGCGGCAGAGGAGCGGATCGCGATCGCAATCCTGACGGAGAGTAGGGTTTTTTGTTCCAATATGAAACGTAAAAATTTAAGCTGTGTTTCATATCAGAACAAAAAGGTGAAAGATTTTTTTGTTCCCTGCCGGCCCTACAGTGATCGCACTGCTCCGGTACCGTTCCATTCAGGCCGCGTTTTACCGGCCGGCGCGGATAACGCCAGGGCTCATCATGTCTACATGCGCACTTATTTGAGGGTGAAAGGAATGCTAAAAGTTATTCAATCTCCAGCCAAATATCTTCAGGGTCCTGATGCTGCTGTCCTGTTCGGTCAATATGCCAAAAACCTGGCGGAGAGCTTCTTCGTCATCGCCGACGACTTCGTGATGAAGCTGGCGGGGGAGAAAGTGGTGAATGGCCTGCAGAGTCACGATATTCGCTGCCATGCGGAACGGTTTAACGGCGAATGCAGCCATGCGGAAATTAACCGGCTGATGGCGATTTTGCAAAAACAGGGCTGCCGCGGCGTGGTCGGCATCGGCGGCGGTAAAACCCTCGATACCGCGAAGGCGATCGGTTATTACCAGAAGCTGCCGGTGGTGGTGATCCCGACCATCGCCTCAACCGATGCGCCGACCAGCGCGCTGTCAGTGATCTACACCGAAGCGGGCGAGTTTGAAGAATATCTGATCTATCCGAAAAACCCGGATATGGTGGTGATGGACACGGCGATTATTGCCAAAGCGCCGGTGCGTCTGCTGGTCTCCGGCATGGGCGATGCGCTCTCCACCTGGTTTGAGGCCAAGGCCTGCTACGATGCGCGCGCCACCAGCATGGCCGGGGGGCAGTCCACCGAGGCGGCGCTGAGCCTCGCCCGCCTGTGCTATGATACGCTGCTGGCAGAGGGCGAAAAGGCGCGTCTGGCGGCACAGGCCGGGGTGGTGACCGAAGCGCTGGAGCGCATCATCGAGGCGAACACCTACCTCAGCGGCATTGGTTTTGAAAGCAGCGGCCTCGCCGCCGCCCATGCGATCCACAATGGCTTCACTATCCTCGAAGAGTGCCATCACCTGTATCACGGTGAGAAAGTGGCCTTCGGTACCCTGGCGCAGCTGGTGCTGCAGAACAGCCCGCTGGACGAGATTGAAACCGTGCTGGGCTTCTGTCAGCGCGTTGGTCTGCCGGTGACGCTCGCGCAGATGGGTGTCAAAGAGGGGATCGACGCGAAAATCGCCGCGGTGGCGAAAGCCACCTGCGCGGAAGGGGAAACCATTCACAATATGCCGTTTGCAGTGACCCCGGAGAGCGTTCACGCCGCTATCCTCACCGCCGATCTGTTAGGCCAGCAGTGGCTGGCGCGTTAATTCGCTGTGACTAAACCGCTGGCGCAGGTCAGCGGTTTTTCTTTCTCCCCTCTGGCAGTTGCTGCCGGAGGGGTTCTCTATGGTAAAACGCGGAAAAGGATATGACTGTTCAGACTCAGGATACCGGGAAGGCGGTCTCTTCCGTCATCGCCCAGTCATGGCATCGCTGCAGCAAGTTTATGCAGCGCGAAACCTGGCAAACGCCGCACCAGGCCCAGGGCCTGACCTTCGACTCGATCTGTCGGCGTAAAACTGCGCTGCTGACCATTGGTCAGGCGGCGCTGGAGGACGCCTGGGAGTTTATGGACGGCCGTCCCTGCGCGCTGTTTATTCTTGATGAGTCCGCCTGCATCCTGAGTCGCTGCGGTGAACCGCAAACCCTGGCGCAGCTGGCTGAACTGGGATTTCGCGACGGCAGCTACTGCGCGGAGAGCATTATCGGCAGCTGCGCGCTGTCACTGGCCGCGATGCAGGGGCAGCCGATTAACACCGCCGGCGATCAGCATTTTAAGCAGGCGCTGCAGCCGTGGAGTTTCTGTTCGACGCCGGTGTTTGATAACCACGGGCGGTTGTTCGGCTCCATCTCCCTCGGCTGCCTGGTGGAGCAGCAGTCCAGCGCCGACCTCTCCCTGACGCTGGCCATCGCCCGCGAAGTGGGGAATTCCCTGCTCACCGACAGCCTGCTGGCGGAGTCCAACCGCCACCTCAATCAGATGTATGGCCTGCTGGAGAGCATGGACGATGGCGTGATGGCGTGGAACGAGCAGGGCGTCCTGCAGTTTCTCAATGTTCAGGCGGCAAGACTGCTGCATCTTGATACCCAGGCCAGCCAGGGAAAAAATATCGCCGATCTGGTGACCCTCCCGGCGCTGTTGCGCCGCGCCATCAAGCACGCCCGCGGCCTGAATCACGTTGAAGTCACTTTCGAAAGCCAGCATCAGTTTGTCGACGCGGTGATCACCTTAAAACCGATTGTCGAAGCACAAGGCAACAGCTTTATCCTGCTCCTGCACCCGGTGGAGCAGATGCGACAGCTGATGACCAGCCAGCTGGGTAAAGTCAGCCACACCTTTGAGCAGATGTCAGCCGACGATCCGGAAACCCGGCGCCTGATCCACTTTGGCCGTCAGGCGGCGCGCGGCGGCTTCCCGGTGCTGCTATGCGGCGAAGAGGGGGTTGGGAAAGAGCTGCTGAGCCAGGCCATCCACAATGAAAGCGAACGGGCGGGCGGCCCTTATATCGCCGTCAACTGCCAGCTGTATGCCGACAGCGTGCTGGGCCAGGACTTTATGGGCAGCGCCCCCACTGACGATGAGAATGGCCGCCTGAGCCGGCTTGAGCTGGCCAACGGCGGCACCCTGTTTCTGGAAAAGATTGAGTATCTGGCGCCGGAGCTGCAGTCGGCCCTGCTGCAGGTGATTAAGCAGGGGGTGCTCACTCGCCTCGACGCCCGGCGCCTGATCCCGGTGGATGTGAAGGTGATTGCCACCACCACCGTCGATCTGGCCAACCTGGTGGAACAGAACCGCTTTAGCCGCCAGCTGTACTATGCGCTGCACTCGTTCGAGATAGTCATCCCGCCGCTGCGCGCCCGGCGCAACAGTATCCCGTCGCTGGTGCATAACCGGCTGAAAAGCCTGGAGAAGCGTTTCTCTTCGCGGCTGAAAGTAGACGATGACGCGCTGGCGCAGCTGGTGGCCTACTCGTGGCCGGGGAATGATTTTGAACTCAACAGCGTCATTGAAAACATCGCCATCAGCAGCGATAACGGCCACATTCGCCTGAGTAATCTGCCGGAATATCTCTTTTCCGAGCGGCCGGGCGGGGATAGCGCGTCATCGCTGCTGCCGGCCAGCCTGACCTTTAGCGCCATCGAAAAGGAAGCCATCATTCACGCCGCCCGGGTGACCAGCGGGCGGGTGCAGGAGATGTCGCAGCTGCTCAATATCGGCCGCACTACCCTGTGGCGCAAAATGAAGCAGTACGATATTGACGCCAGCCAGTTCAAGCGCAAGCATCAGGCCTAGTCTCCTCGATACGCGCCATAGAGAACAGGGCATCCGACAGACGATTGCTGTAGCGTTTGAGCGCGTCGCGCAGCGGATGCGAGCGGTCCATGGCCATCAGCAAGCGTTCGAGCCGACGGGCCACCGTGCGCGCCACGTGCAGCTGGGCGGAGGCGAGATTCTTCCCCGGGATCACAAACTGTTTTAACGGGCCGCTCTCGGCCATATTGCGGTCGATAAGCCGCTCCAGGGCGGTGATCTCCTCTTCGCCGATCGTCTGGCTCAGGCGGGCCAGGCCCCGCTCATCGCTGGCCAGTTCAGCCCCCAGCACGAACAGCGTCTCCTGAATCTGATGCAGGCTTTCCCGCAGCCCGGCGTCGCGGGTCGTGGCGTAGCAGACGCCCAGCTGGGATATCAGTTCATCGACGGTACCGTAAGCTTCGACGCGAATATGGTTTTTCTCGATGCGGCTGCCGCCGTACAGGGCGGTGGTGCCTTTATCCCCGGTGCGGGTATAGATACGGTACATTCAGTTTCTCTCACTTAACGGTAGAACTTTTACCAGCTGCCCGGCGTTGGCGCCGAGCGTACGCAGATGATCGCCGCTATCGGTGATGTGCCCGGTGGCCAGCGGCGCGTCCGCGGGCAATTGGGCATGGGTTAGGGCTATCTCGCCGGACGCGCTGAGCCCGATGCCTACCCGCAGGGGCGAGCTTCTGGCCGCCAGCGCGCTCAGCGTACCGGCGTCACCGCCTCCGTCATAGGTTATGGTCTGGCAGGGGACCCCCTGCTCCTCCAGCCCCCAGCACAGCTCATTGATGGCGCCGGCATGGTGCCCGCGCGGATCGTAAAACAGGCGTACGCCTGGCGGTGAAAGCGTCATGACGGTCCCCTCGTTAACCCTTAGAAGGCCTGGCGGAAAATCGCGGCAATCTCCTGCTCGTTGCCTTTACGCGGGTTCGAGAACGCGTTGCCGTCTTTCAGGGCCATCTCCGCCATGTACGGGAAGTCGGCCTCTTTTACCCCCAGATCGCGCAGATGCTGCGGAATACCGATATCCATCGACAGACGCGTGATAGCGGCGATCGCTTTTTCCGCCGCGTCGAGGGTGGACAGTCCGGCTATGTTTTCGCCCATCAGTTCAGCGATATCAGCGAATTTTTCCGGGTTGGCGATCAGGTTATAGCGCGCCACGTGCGGCAGCAGGACGGCGTTGGCCACGCCGTGCGGCATGTCGTACAGCCCGCCCAGCTGGTGCGCCATGGCGTGCACGTAGCCGAGGTTGGCGTTATTGAAGGCCATCCCGGCCAGCAGAGAGGCGTAGGCCATATTTTCCCGTGCCTGAAGGTTGCTACCGAGGGCCACGGCCTGGCGCAGATTGCGGGCGATGAGGCGGATCGCCTGCATGGCGGCGGCGTCAGTGACCGGGTTGGCGTCTTTGGAGATATAGGCCTCTACGGCGTGGGTCAGGGCATCCATCCCGGTCGCCGCGGTCAGGGCGGCCGGTTTGCCGATCATTAGCAGCGGATCGTTGATGGAGACCGACGGCAGGTTGCGCCAGCTGACGATCACAAACTTCACTTTGGTTTGGGTGTTGGTCAGGACGCAGTGGCGGGTGACCTCGCTGGCGGTGCCGGCGGTGGTGTTGACCGCGACGATGGGCGGCAGCGGGTTGGTCAGGGTCTCGATTCCGGCATACTGGTACAGATCGCCCTCATGGGTGGCGGCGATGCCGATGCCTTTGCCGCAGTCGTGCGGGCTGCCGCCGCCCACAGTAACGATGATGTCGCACTGTTCGCGGCGAAATACGGCGAGGCCGTCACGCACGTTGGTGTCTTTTGGGTTGGGCTCGACGCCGTCAAAGATCGCCACCTCTATACCGGCCTCCCGCAGATAATGCAGGGTTTTATCCACCGCGCCATCTTTAATTGCCCGCAGGCCTTTGTCGGTGACCAGCAGGGCTTTTTTCCCCCCCAGCAGCTGGCAGCGTTCGCCGACCACGGAAATAGCGTTGGGGCCGAAAAAATTAACGTTTGGCACCAGATAATCAAACATACGATAGCTCATAATATACCTTCTCGCTTCAGGTTATAATGCGGAAAAACAATCCAGGGCGCACTGGGCTAATAATTGATCCTGCTCAACCGTACCGCCGCTAACGCCGACGGCGCCAATCACCTGCTCATTAAAAATAACGGGCAGGCCACCGCCAAAAATAATAATTCGCTGTTGGTTGGTTAGCTGAAGACCATACAGAGATTGTCCGGGCTGGACCGCTGGCGTAATTTCATGGGTACCTTGTTTGAGGCTGCAGGCGCTCCAGGCTTTATTCAGGGAAATATCGCAGCTGGAGACGAAGGCCTCGTCCATCCGCTGGATAAGCAGCGTATTACCTCCGCGGTCGACCACGGAAAATACCACAGGTACGTTGATCTCAGTGGCTTTTTGTTGCACCGCTGCCGCCATTTTCTGGGCGGCGGCCAGGGTGATTGTCTGAACTTGTTGGCTCTTTTCCATCATTCTCTCCCGCGCCAGGATAATGCTGTCGCGTATAGTCAGTAGGGGGCGATAGTAAAAAACTATCACCAGACGGTTGGCTTGCTTTATTTTTGTTAGCGTTATTTTGTCGCCCGCCATGATTTAGTCAATAGGTCTAAAACGGCTTCGGAAAAACGCGAGGGGAGGCTTTTTTCATTAATTGATTTATATCATTGCTGATGATCACATTTTTTATTTTTGCCGTGGGGATGGAGTTTCACAGTGAAACTGTTTGCCGATTTAACGTGCCAAATTGAAACGAAATTAATTTTATTTTTTTCAGCACTGGCTCATTTAAAGTTCCGCTATTGCCGGTAATGGCCGGGTGGGCGGTGACGCTGGCCCGGCGTGTTCGCTACCGCCTGCGGATTTCACCTTTTGAGCCCATGAACAATGAAAAGATCAAAACGATTTGCAGTACTGGCCCAGCGCCCTGTTAATCAGGACGGATTGATTGGCGAGTGGCCTGAAGAGGGGCTGATCGCGATGGAAAGCCCCTTTGACCCGGTCTCGTCGGTAAAAGTGGAAAACGGTCTGATCGTCGAGCTGGACGGCAAGCGCCGGGACCAGTTTGACATGATCGACCGGTTTATCGCCGATTACGCGATCAACGTTGAGCGCACGGAGCAGGCGATGCGCCTGGAGGCGCTGGAGATAGCCCGCATGCTGGTGGATATTCACGTCAGCCGGGAGGAGATCATTGCCATCACCACCGCCATCACGCCGGCCAAAGCGGTTGAAGTGATGGCGCAGATGAACGTGGTGGAGATGATGATGGCGCTGCAGAAGATGCGCGCTCGCCGGACCCCCTCCAACCAATGCCACGTCACCAATCTGAAGGATAATCCGGTGCAGATTGCCGCCGACGCCGCCGAGGCCGGGATCCGCGGCTTCTCCGAGCAGGAGACCACGGTCGGTATCGCGCGCTACGCGCCGTTTAACGCCCTGGCGCTGTTGGTCGGTTCGCAGTGCGGCCGCCCCGGTGTGTTGACGCAATGCTCGGTGGAAGAGGCCACCGAGCTGGAGCTGGGCATGCGTGGCTTAACCAGCTACGCCGAGACGGTATCGGTCTACGGTACCGAGGCGGTATTTACCGACGGCGATGATACGCCGTGGTCAAAGGCGTTCCTCGCCTCGGCCTACGCCTCCCGCGGGTTGAAAATGCGCTACACCTCCGGCACCGGCTCCGAAGCGCTGATGGGCTATTCGGAGAGCAAGTCGATGCTCTACCTCGAATCGCGCTGCATCTTCATTACCAAAGGCGCTGGGGTGCAGGGGCTGCAGAACGGGGCGGTGAGCTGCATCGGCATGACCGGCGCCGTGCCGTCGGGCATTCGGGCGGTGCTGGCGGAAAACCTGATCGCCTCCATGCTCGATCTCGAGGTGGCATCGGCCAACGACCAGACCTTCTCCCACTCGGATATCCGCCGCACCGCGCGCACCCTGATGCAGATGCTGCCGGGCACCGACTTTATTTTCTCCGGCTACAGCGCGGTGCCGAACTACGACAACATGTTCGCCGGCTCGAACTTCGATGCGGAAGATTTTGATGATTACAACATCCTGCAGCGTGACCTGATGGTCGATGGCGGTCTGCGTCCGGTGACCGAGGCGGAAACCATCGCCATTCGTCAGAAAGCGGCGCGGGCGATCCAGGCGGTTTTCCGCGAGCTGGGGCTGCCGCCGATCGCCGACGAGGAGGTGGAGGCCGCCACCTACGCGCACGGCAGCAACGAGATGCCGCCGCGTAACGTGGTGGAGGATCTGAGCGCGGTGGAAGAGATGATGAAGCGCAACATCACCGGCCTCGATATTGTCGGCGCGTTGAGCCGCAGCGGCTTTGAGGATATCGCCAGCAATATTCTCAATATGCTGCGCCAGCGGGTCACCGGCGATTACCTGCAGACCTCGGCCATTCTCGATCGGCAGTTCGAGGTGGTGAGCGCGGTCAACGACATCAATGACTATCAGGGGCCGGGCACCGGCTATCGCATCTCCGCCGAACGCTGGGCGGAGATCAAAAATATTCCGGGCGTGATTCAGCCCGACACCATTGAATAAGGCGGTATTCCTGTGCAACAGACAACCCAAAATCAGCCCTCTTTTACCCTGAAGACCCGCGAGGGCGAGGCGGCTTCTGCCGATGAGCGCGCCGATGAAGTGGTGATTGGTGTCGGCCCTGCCTTCGATAAACACCAGCATCACACCCTGATCGATATGCCCCATGGCGCGATCCTCAAAGAGCTGATTGCCGGTGTGGAAGAAGAGGGGCTTCACGCCCGGGTGGTGCGCATTCTGCGCACGTCCGACGTCTCCTTTATGGCCTGGGATGCGGCGAACCTGAGCGGCTCGGGGATCGGCATTGGTATCCAGTCGAAGGGGACCACGGTCATCCATCAGCGCGATCTGCTGCCGCTCAGCAACCTGGAGCTGTTCTCCCAGGCGCCGCTGCTGACGCTGGAGACCTACCGGCAGATTGGCAAAAACGCCGCGCGCTATGCGCGTAAAGAGTCACCTTCGCCGGTGCCGGTAGTGAACGACCAGATGGTGCGGCCGAAATTTATGGCCAAAGCCGCCCTGTTTCATATCAAAGAGACCAAACATGTGGTGCAGGACGCCGAGCCCGTCACCCTGCACGTCGACTTAGTAAGGGAGTGACCATGAGCGAGAAAACCATGCGCGTGCAGGATTATCCGTTAGCGACCCGCTGCCCGGAGCATATCCTGACGCCTACCGGCAAACCATTGACCGACATCACCCTCGAGAAAGTGCTCTCTGGCGAGGTGGGCCCGCAGGATGTGCGGATCTCCCGCCAGACCCTTGAGTACCAGGCGCAGATTGCCGAGCAGATGCAGCGCCATGCGGTGGCGCGCAATTTCCGCCGCGCGGCGGAGCTTATTGCCATTCCTGACGAGCGCATTCTGGCTATCTATAACGCGCTGCGCCCGTTCCGCTCCTCGCAGGCGGAGCTGCTGGCGATCGCCGACGAGCTGGAGCACACCTGGCATGCGACGGTGAATGCCGCCTTTGTCCGGGAGGCGGCGGAAGTGTATCAGCAGCGACATAAGCTGCGTAAAGGAAGCTAAGCGGAGGTCAGCATGCCGTTAATAGCCGGGATTGATATCGGCAATGCCACCACCGAGGTGGCGCTGGCGTCCGACGACCTGCAGTCGAGGGCGTTTGTTGCCAGCGGGATCGTCGCGACGACGGGCATGAAAGGGACGCGGGACAATATCGCCGGGACCCTCGCCGCGCTGGAGCAGGCCCTGGCGAAGACGCGGTGGTCAATGGCCGATGTGGCTCGCATTTACCTTAATGAAGCCGCGCCGGTGATTGGCGATGTGGCCATGGAGACCATCACCGAGACCATTATCACCGAGTCGACCATGATCGGTCATAACCCGCAAACCCCGGGCGGGGTGGGCGTTGGCGTGGGGACGACCATCGCCCTCGGGCGGCTGGCGACGCTGTCGGCGGCGCAGTATGCCGAGGGGTGGATCGTACTGATTGACGACGCCGTCGATTTCCTTGACGCCGTGTGGTTGCTCAATGAGGCACTTGACCGGGGGATCAACGTCGTGGCGGCGATCCTCAAAAAGGACGACGGCGTGCTGGTGAACAACCGCCTGCGTAAAACCCTGCCGGTGGTGGATGAAGTGACGCTGCTGGAGCAGGTCCCCGAGGGGGTGATGGCGGCGGTGGAAGTGGCTGCGCCGGGCCAGGTGGTGCGGATCCTGTCGAATCCCTACGGGATCGCCACCTTCTTCGGGCTAAGTCCGGAAGAGACCCAGGCCATCGTCCCCATCGCCCGCGCCCTGATTGGCAACCGTTCAGCGGTGGTGCTCAAGACCCCGCAGGGCGATGTGCAGTCGCGGGTGATCCCGGCGGGCAACCTCTACATTAGCGGTGAAAAGCGCCGCGGAGAGGCCGATGTCGCCGAGGGCGCGGAAGCGATCATGCAGGCGATGAGCGCCTGCGCTCCGGTACGCGACATCCGCGGCGAACCGGGCACCCATGCCGGCGGTATGCTCGAGCGGGTTCGCAAAGTGATGGCGTCCCTGACCGGCCATGAGATGAGCGCGATATATATTCAGGATCTGCTGGCGGTGGATACGTTTATTCCGCGCAAGGTGCAGGGCGGGATGGCTGGCGAGTTCGCCATGGAGAATGCCGTCGGGATGGCGGCGATGGTGAAATCGGATCGTCTGCAGATGCAGGTTATCGCCCGCGAACTGAGCGCCCGACTGCAGACGGAGGTGGTCGTGGGCGGCGTGGAGGCCAACATGGCCATCGCCGGGGCGTTAACCACTCCCGGCTGTGCGGCGCCGCTGGCGATCCTCGACCTTGGCGCCGGTTCGACGGATGCGGCGATCGTCAACGCGGAGGGGCAGATAACGGCGGTGCATCTCGCCGGGGCGGGGAATATGGTCAGCCTGCTGATTAAAACCGAGCTGGGCCTCGAGGATCTTTCGCTGGCGGAAGCGATAAAAAAATACCCGCTGGCCAAAGTGGAAAGTCTGTTCAGTATCCGCCACGAGAATGGCGCGGTGGAGTTCTTTCGGCAAGCCCTTAGCCCGGCGGTGTTCGCCAAAGTGGTGTACATCAAGGAGGGCGAACTGGTGCCGATCGATAACGCCAGTCCGCTGGAAAAAATTCGTCTCGTGCGCCGCCAGGCGAAAGAGAAAGTCTTTGTCACCAACTGCCTGCGCGCGCTGCGCCAGGTTTCACCCGGCGGTTCCATTCGCGATATCGCCTTTGTGGTGCTGGTGGGCGGTTCATCGCTGGACTTTGAGATCCCGCAGCTTATCACGGAAGCCCTGTCGCATTATGGCGTAGTCGCCGGGCAGGGCAATATTCGGGGAACAGAAGGGCCGCGCAATGCGGTCGCCACCGGGCTGGTACTGGCCGGTCAGGCGAATTAAACGGGCGCTCGCGCCAGCCTCTCTCTTTAACGTGCTATTTCAGGATGCCGATAATGAACCAGACTTCTACCTTAACCGGGCAGTGCGTGGCCGAGTTTCTTGGCACCGGACTGCTCATCTTCTTCGGCGCGGGCTGTGTCGCTGCGCTGCGGGTCGCCGGGGCCAGCTTTGGTCAGTGGGAGATCAGTATTATCTGGGGCCTTGGCGTCGCCATGGCCATCTACCTGACGGCCGGCGTCTCTGGCGCGCACCTTAATCCGGCGGTGACCATTGCCCTGTGGCTGTTCGCCTGTTTTGAACGCCGCAAGGTACTGCCGTTTATTGTCGCGCAGACGGCCGGGGCTTTCTGCGCCGCCGCGCTGGTGTATGGGCTCTATCGTCAGCTGTTTCTCGATCTTGAACAGAGTCAGCATATCGTTCGCGGCACTGCCGCCAGCCTTAACCTGGCCGGGGTCTTTTCCACGTACCCGCATGCGCATATCACCTTTACACAGGCGTTTGTCGTGGAGACCACCATTACGGCTATCCTGATGGCGATGATCATGGCCCTGACCGACGACGGCAACGGAATTCCGCGCGGGCCGCTGGCGCCGTTGCTGATTGGCTTACTGATCGCTGTGATCGGCGCGTCGATGGGACCGCTAACCGGCTTTGCGCTGAATCCGGCGCGCGATTTCGGCCCTAAACTGTTTACCGGTCTGGCCGGGTGGGGCTCGATCGCCTTTACCGGCGGGCTGGCGATCCCCTACTTTCTGGTGCCGCTGCTGGCGCCGGTGGTGGGGGCGATTATGGGGGCGTTTTTATACCGCAAGCTTATCGGCCACCATCTGCCGTGCGAATGCGGTATCGATAAGTGAGACGGGGCCTGCCGCGTCACGGCGGGTAACGAGGTTAACTTTCCCCGGCGGGACGCCGGGGAGCAGGATTATTTTTTGATGGCCGCGCTGAGGTCGCCGAGTTTAGCGGCGGGGTTCTTGTGGCACTGCTGCAACATTTTTGGCACCGAGACGGTCTCGACTTCATGCCAGTCGACATAGTCGCCGCCGCTGAAGTCGGTGTTGCGATTCACGACCCAGAAGGCCACGGGGGTCATGCTTTTCGGGTTCATATCCATAAATTCCTGACAGGTCATATTCTGCGGTGTGGTTTCCTGAACCGCAAACGCCGGGCTGGTCATCAGACAGAATGTGGTGGCCGCCGCGGTCAACACGAGTGCTTTAGGTAAATTCATTTTCTTCTCCAGTGATAAAATACGGCTTAAGCCTGAGCATGCTTCATCTTATTGCGCAGGACCAGAAAGCCGATGGCGCTAAATATCATTTCAACGCCGATAAAAGCGGTGATAAATAACCAGCTTTGCTGCGGGTTCATTGCCAGCCACAGGCAGGCGATAATTAAATCCAGCAAACCGATAAAAATATTCCAGCCAGCGCCGCTTTGTTTTCGGGTTTTACATCCGCTGACGATGCGGGAAATACCGCCGAGAACAAATAAAAAGCCGAATAAGAAGGCCAGACTGCTCATGCCATTGAGGGGATTGACGACAAAGCTCAGGCCGAGCACGATCCAGGCAATGGCGAAGATCAGCGCCACCAGGCGCGATTTCCAGTGCTGCTGACGGAAGACAATCAAGCTGTACAGCGAATAGAAACCACAGATCATCAACAACATGCCGGTGACGACGGCGAGATACCAACCAGCGACCAACGGCCAGGCCAGGCAACAAGCCCCGCAGATAAACAGCAGGGCGGCCATCATGCCGGCATGCCGTTTATATCGTAAGAAGACGCGTGGGCTAAACGCATTTAAGGTGTAATGGCTAAACATAAACATAATTGCTCCGCAGATCCCAGTTGGCGGCCTGGCGCTGAAATAAATGTATGGTTTATTCAGCGGGCCAAAATAAATGTCTAATGAAAATAGTAGGCCGCGCTATCGCCTGGCGTAAATAAGAGCGCCGAGGTCACTTTATACGCCTTGTCTGACAGCTGTCAGACAAGGCCCGCAATATCGCTTCCGGGCTCTGATTCTCAATAACCACGATATTTTTTAAGCTGGCTGCGTTTGGTGATGCTTACCGATTTTAATCAGGAGTCAACAATGAAAAAAGTTATTCTGGCGAGCCTGCTGGCAACCATGATGAGTACCTCTCCGGTGTGGGCGGCAGACAGCGCGACGGCAGCGCCAGCCACGGCGGCCACGGCACAGGTTCAGAAAGAAGCTGCCGATGTGCTGCAGGTGGCGGTGCAGGGCGCGAACGCAATGCGCGACGTCCAGTTTGCCCGTCTGGCGCTGTTCCACGGCCAGCCGGATAGCGCCAAAAAACTGACAGACGACGCCGCCGCGCTGCTGGCCGCCGATGACGCCAGCTGGGCAAAGTTCGTGAAAACTGACGCCACAGCAAAAATGATCGCCGATCGCTATGTGGTGATCAACGCGACCGTCGCCCTGTCTGAAGACTACGTGGCCACGCCGGAAAAAGAGAGTGCCATTAAATCTGCCAACGAAAAGCTGGCGAAAGGTGACCAGAAAGGGGCTATCGATACCCTGCGCCTGGCCGGCATTGGCGTGATCGAGAACCAGTATCTGATGCCGCTCAACCAGACCCGCAAAGCGGTGGCGCAGGCGCAAAAACTGCTGAAAGCCGGGAAGTATTACGAAGCGAATCTGGTGCTGAAAGGCGCTGAAGAGGGCATTGTGGTGGATAGCGAGATGCTGGTGGCAGGTAACTGATCCTCGTTCCACCCTGAGAGAGCGCAGAGGAAGAAACTGACAAGGATGTCCCCTTAACGCTCGGGCAGCGGACTGCCCGAGCGGAACGGCTAGCGGCCGATCAGGGCGTTGATTTCGCCGTCGATCTCGCGCATGACGCCGGTGATGTGCTGTACCACCTCCAGACAGCTTTCCGGCGTCAGCGAATCAGGTCGCTTAGCCTCAAAAGGGGCGCACAGTTGCTGTAGCGCAGTAATCCCCAGAATTTGTGCTGAACCGTGCAGACGGTGCAGCGCCCGCAGAAAGATCTGCGGTTCATGCCGGACGATAGCCTGTCCGGCGGCCTGCAAATCTGTGGCCGACGCATCGCGGAACGTCTCCAGCATTTCAGTCATCAGCGCCTGGTCTCCCCCGGTATTTTCGGTCAGCACGCTGAGCTTCAGGTGCCGGGTGACGTTAGGAGATGCGCGGCCCTCCGCTAAACGGCTGAGCTCATGGCTCAGCGTCTGAACCGACACCGGCTTAAACAGACACATATTCATCCCGCTGGTCAGACATGCCTCACGCGACTGCGGGAGTGCGCTGGCGGTCACGCCCCAAATGACCAGGCCCGGATAGCGACGGCGTAACGAGGCCGCCAGCGCCAGACCATCTTTCTTCGGCATATTGAGGTCCGTTATCAGCAAATCGTAATGTTTGCTGGCGAGCTTATTCTCCGCCTCTTCACCGTCGCAGGCTTCATCGACGCTATAGCCGATGGTGCTGAGCTGGCGTTTAAGTAGCAACCGGTTGGTGGGATGGTCGTCCGCTATCAAAATCGCCAGCCCGGGCAGGGCCTGCGGCCTGGCGGGCAAGGCCTGCGGCGCATGAATCGCGCAGCGACTCGCCTTGACCGGCAGAGTGAGGGTGAAAGTTGTCCCTACACCCGGGCGACTGACCATCTCCAGCCGACCCTGCATCAGCGCAACCAGCTCTTTGCAAATGACCAACCCCAGTCCGGAGCCGGTCTGCTGGCGCCCCTGGCGTGCCTGAGCATAGCGGTGGAAGAGGGTAGCCTGCTCTGCTTCACTGATCCCGCAGCCGCTGTCGCTGACGGTGAGGGTCAGCTCCCCCTGCGTCTCATCCGCTTGCACCAGCCGGCAGCTGACCTGAATCGCGCCCTCGACGGTGAACTTCAGCGCATTGCCGATGAGATTATTGAGGATTTGCCGTAGCGCCTGCGGGTCGAGCCACAGCATGGTCCCTTCCTGCAGCGCGTTATGGTGGTGCAGAACGATGCCCTTTTGCTGCGCCAGCGCGCCGAAGGTGTGGCACTGCTGCGACACTAACTGTGCGACATCGCTCCACTGCGGGGTGACCTGGTATTTTCCCGATTCAATCTTGTCGATATCAAGAATATTGCCGATAAGCCCCAGCAGGGTTTGCGCCGTTGACCCCGCCAGCTCGATCGCTTCTTTACGCTGGCCGATGTTCAGCTCCGGGTTCGCCAGCAGTTCCAGAAAGCCGACAATGGCGCTCACCGGCGTGCGCAGCTCGTGGCTCATGCTGGCCAGAAAGCGGCTCTTCGCTTTTGTCGCCTGAATCGCTTTATCTTTCTCGTGCTCCAGCGCCCGGGAGAGCGCCTCCTTCTGCGCCAGTTCTTCTTCCAGCCGCTGTTGGGAGTCTTTGCGTTTGCGCACTTCCCGGCACAGGGAGAGTCCCCAGCCGAGGCTGATGGCGATCAGCACCAGCGCAAAGGCGATCAACTGGTAAAACTGTCGGCTGTACTGGCTCCAGTTCTCAATTTGCTGGCTGGATATTTTCGACCACTTCTCGGTCATCTGCAGAATATCCCGTGGTGGAATCGCCTGCAGCGCTTTGCCAAGAATGGCGGCCAGCACCGGTTCATCGCGCGGGATGGCCAGCCGAATGGCGGCGACCGGGAGTCCGTCGATGCGGGTGTAGTGCAGGCCCTGCGGATAGTAGTGATCGATCATATAGCGGGCGGAGAGTTCCGAGGCCACGGCGGCATCCACCTCGCCTTCCTCCACCATCTTCATGGCGATACCAACGTTATCTGTCTCTACCCAGTTGACCTGTGGAAAGCGCGCTTTCAGGTCGTGGGCGGCAATCGGCCCCACCGGCAGGGCGATCCGCGCCGATCGCGTCAGCAGATGCGGGTCGGGCGCGCTGCCGCGAGCGACCAGCACAAAGGCCACGTTAATGAGCGGATCGCTGAGGGTGACGTAGGCCTGCGGCTGCGAATTGAGGGCGGCGGCGGGCATGATCGCCCAGTCCTCTTTTTCCATGCGCTTTGCCAGATCGTGGCGATTGCGCACCAGGATGGGTTCAAACTGTAGTCCGGTCTGCAGTGAGAAAATATTCAGCATATCGGCCATGATGCCGCGTAGCTCATCTTCGTCATCCACCAGGGTAAAGGGCGGAAAGTAGGGGTTGACCAGCAGGCGGACGCGACGATGCTTCTGCAGCCAGCGCTGCTCCTCGGCGCTAAAGGGGAGGGGGGTATTGAGAAACGACAGATCGCCGCGGTTGAGCCAGTTTTGCATGATCCGCATCGCGGTATCGCTGTCGATGGCATGAATGAAACGATCGAGGATCTGGTGTAACTCCGGCCGATCGTCGCGGGTGACGAAGCTGTTGTGTTGTTCCTGCTGACGAAAATAGTGCGCAATGACCAACGATTGCGAGAAATACTTCGAGATACAGTGGCCAGTAGTGATGTTGTTGCCAATGAAATACTGATTTTCACCGCTGACCACCGAGGCAAGCGCCTGGTAGTCGCTATCGTAAAGGGTGATTTTGGCGTTGGGAAACGCCTGCTGAATAATATCGAAAAAGGCGCATTCGCGGGTGCAGGCCAGCGTAACGCGGCGGTCAGTGGTCAGCGGCGGCAGGGGGGATTTCAGCGAGGTAACCAGCGCCGGCCAGGTTTTAATCAGCGGCGCGGTTCGCTCCAGGCCCGCGGTGAGCGCATCCCGGTGCGCCACCTGAGTGAGCAAGGTATCGACCTGCCGATCGTCCAGGGCGGCCAGCGCCTGCTGCTCGGTGTCATACTGGCGGATAATCACCTTCAGTCCGAGGCTGCGCTTCATCAGCGCCAGATAGTCGGCGTTAATCCCCTGATAGCTTTCCTCATCGCCGTCATAGACGATGGGCGTCATCTCGGGAAGCCAGGTGCCGATGGTCAACGTCGGTTGTCCGGCAAGCCAGGCTTTCTCCTTAACGCTAAGCGGGATATCGATCGCCGCGATATGAGAATGGCTCTTCAGCTCCAGCTGTTTCATGGCATACGCGGCAGGAGAGAGGCTCAGCGTCAGCCCGACAACGACGGATAAAATAAGACGAACCACCATGCCATCACCCTATTTTATTGCGTTGCGCAAAGTCATAAAGCTCAAGCAGGGAGCTGCAGCCTAATTTATCCATCAGACGGACCTTATAGGTACTTACCGTTTTATTGCTGATATTCATTTTGCTGCCGATGGTGGTGTAGTCGACGCCACAGAGGATATAGCGGAAGACCTTCATCTCCTGCGTTGACAGCGTATCCAGCCGGTCCTGATCGGTGATGCCGTGTGTGCAGAAGCGCTCCAGTGAAAAAGGGAAATAGCTGTAGCCATTATTGGCCGCGTCGATCGCGGCGAGAATATTATTCATTCCCTCTTTTTTACTCACAAAACCATTGGCCCCGCAGTCGGCGCTGCGTTTGCCGTAGAACCGTTCATTCTTTGCGGAAATGACGATGATTTTTCCCTGGTAGCGGCGTTTGCGCAGCTGCTCCAGAACGTCGATGCCGCTGAGCTCGGGAATATCGACGTCGACGATTAGCAGGTCAGGCTGCATGCTTTCTGCGGTCTGCACCGCATGAGCGCCGCTGTCGAGTTCTGCCGCGACGGTAATGCCGTTAGTGTCGAGAAGGTTGCGAATGGCAATACGTGCCAATGGATGATCGTCAATGATTATCGCATTCATGGGGGCGTAAATCCTGATATAAAAAAGAATAGCGATGCCTGGTGCAGGTGCGGCGGGGATTATTTTTATAGGTGCCGGAATAAGGCGCAATTGTAACACAAATCGTTTTCGGCCGGGAAAATATTGTCGATGAGTGCTTGTTGAATATATTTGCATATCTGGATGACAGTTGTAGGAACAGGCGTTCACTGACTTCAGCGCTGTCTGCTGTTAAAAAAAATGCAAACGATTAATCTGCTCTTTTTAAGGTGAGTTGCCGGGAATTCTCTCCGGTGACAGCTGGCAGGTAAAATAATAACAATGGCAAAAGAAAAGCACACTCTCTGGCGAAAATGGGTTTGGAAACGTCTGATGGCAGGAATCATCGTATTGGCAATGAGTAGCGCGGCGGTGGGAAAGGAGGTAGCGCCCGACGTGGTGCAGACCCGCGATATGATGCGCTGTCAGGATTATCTGCAGCTGGACCCGCGCACCTGGACGCCGATGGTGATCTGGTTGATGAACGATCCTTTTTCACTGCAGCCGCCGGAGTGGACCGACTTTCATGAAGCTGAGCTGGTGTTGACGCCGATCCTCACCGAAATCTGCCGCCAGGAACCAGATGCGTGGCTGACTTCGCTGCGTGAACGGCTCAACTCTTACCAGCAGGTGCGGTCGCTGAATTAAGCGACCGCGGTAAAGCGGCAGAAAAAGTGACTAAGTGTGCAGTCAGCGGCCTTCTCCTGCGCAAAGACTCAGCAGCGGCCCGCTTTTTTCGACAGGGCGTCGCAGGTTTTGCTCGCTGGCGTCGGGTTGCTGCCGGCGCAGATAGCATCCGAGACAGTGCTGCCGCCGCCCAGTGGGATCAGTCCGTAAAGTTTCGGCTCGGCGGCTTTCGTCACATAGCAACGATGGCTGGTTTTGCCGATAGTGGCCACAAAGTTGGTTTTCACATCCTGCTGCTTCGCATCGGAAATTGTCACCTGCGAAGCATCGACATTAAAAGCAAAGGCGGCCGCCTCTTTCATTTCACTTTCCGTCGCCATTGGCGGTTTAGCTACGCAACCCATTAATAACAGTGCCAGACAGGTACTGATTGATATATCCCGTATTTTCATCATTTCATCCTTTTTGTGAGTCAACGGGTTATATATAAGAGGGGCGAGAGGGGAGTATTGATTTTGATCAGCTGGCGCAGGCTATGGTTATTTTTCAGATATTGACCTGAATTTTAACGAGCCTGGTTGCTGCCGCTGCTGCCGTTTGCTCTCCTGCGTGCCGGCTACCTTCTTTTGCATTCATTTCCCGGCGGCAGAAAAATCTAGTTTTAGCCCAACGCCGACCTCGTTGATTTTGATAAAACGCGCCAGGCTAATCTTAGCCGCAAGATCGGTACAATGGCATGGATAGAGGGAATCTGGGGATAATGCTTTAAGATAATCCCCTGTCTGCGTGAGGCGATCTTCATCGGCATTTTGCAGATGGAATCCGCCAATGACCGACACAATGTGATTCTCTCCGGTAACCTGTTTGGCATATTCGATAATGTTAGCTATTCCCGCGTGAGAACAGCCTGTGACTACCACCAGTCCCTCTTCTGTCTTTATTGCCAACGCAGAATCATCCATAACGTAATCATCAGTGATTTCGCCGTTATCATCCACCGTTTGGCCTACCGGTGTCAGCATCTCGAATTTATTGTCCCTTGGTATTTGACCAAGAAAGATGATGTTTTCAGTGAGTGGATAAGGTTTTTTGCTGCAAATTTTATCGAAGAAGAGATCATTTTGATCGAATCTGTAGTTGATCCCTATAGATTTTGCATCAAAATACTTTGGGTTTAATGCATCTGGATGGCAAACTAAGTTTATCTTTCTCTCAGGCGTGAAATTTAGGCGATCATAATGTTGGGTTAAATGATTGAGGCCCCAGGTATGATCGTTATGCCCATGCGATAAAACGATACTATCGATGGTGGTTAAATCAATTTGCAACGTTTGCGCATTCTGCAAAAAAACATCCGAATATCCGGTATCGAAAAGGATTTTTTGTCCATCATGCTCAATCAGATAGGATACACCAGGCTCACCGACAAGATACCTGTCAATTAATGTATTATTATCAACCAGAACCGTTAATTGCATCAGCAAATCCTCGATGTTGCGCCAACAATATGAAAAGGAAACTCTTTCTATTATGGACCGGTGTTATGCCACATTCATTGCGGATAAGCAATTCACCAACATTTGGCTTGCAGGTTAATGCTGACTAGCCACCTGCAGGAAAAAGAATGCGCATCGCAAAAAAATTCGCAAAGCCCGCTTCTTGCTTGAGTTAGCTATTAATACAGGCGCTGCAATTATCATGTCAATGAAGACGGTGGCAGGGCAATCGCTGTCTTTCATCCCTGACAACTTAACCAGTCTATGAGTATACCGGCATTGCGCCACGCCCTCGTGGTCGACCGAATGAACGCGACCGTCAAGTCGGCCCGTCCGACATCAACGATCCTGAGGGCAGCAGGGATGGAAATGCGCAATTGCCCGCATCGCTGACCTGACTTGAGAAACGTCGTATCCAGTAGCATTGCTAATATTGATATATCTTATTTCTATTTGTTATTACTGAATCATTGACAGCATTTGGTTGAACTGATTCAGCCTTGGTGTGAAAGATGAAATTTATAAAAAAAATCATGTAGTTAAAATTTAAAGGTTTGTAATCAGCTCGCAAGGTAGAAAGATCGTCTGGATTTTATCCGCTATCATCAAACTGCCAGGAAGGCAGTATGAGTCGTCGTGGTAACTGTCACGATAAAGCAGTTACAGACAGTTTTTTCCCGCTACAGAAACGCGGTAAGTCGCTCTCAGTGATGTTTTTGATGACTTCAAAATGTTTTATAAGAGTAAGCACCGGCATGGTTCGCGCGCTCAGATATCACCAGCAGAATATGAAAACCAATATCATCACTGGTCCGAAAATGTCGGGATTATCCGTGATGGTTATACTGTGTCGGGTATTTTTCTGTTATCTTATCGACTTTTCCTAATATTATTACAGCGTAGGTTGATAAGATTCATTTCAAGTATATCTCGACAGAGAAGCAATCCATCTATTTTAGCCGTAGTAAGACCTAGTTTGCGGATAGTATCATTTTTGATAGTGTAGACCATCTTTTTACTTATGCCTAATTTCGTTGAAAGCTCATGCGTACTGACTCCTGAAGATAGCATTTTTATTATTTTGTACGATTTTTTCCAACCGTTTTTATAGCTGTAGTTTGAGGTTGAGTTAAGTGATGAAAACAAAAAATCAAGAGTTGAGCATTGTGGTGAAATAAGCATTGAATTGTTATTTGTATCATTTTCGTTGAGCTTTAATGGTGTCAATATTATCACGCTAAGATCGTGTGAAGCTGCCAGTCTTAATACTCTACGGCGTTTTCGGAAACAGTGTATATATATTATTATTTTTTGTAGCGGGGTCTTTAATATTTCATCTCGAGTGTGTTTCCAGCTATTTACATTAATGTTATTACTTATGATAAACCCTTCTTTGATTACTGCTTTCAACGCTGCGCTAGCTCCTAATAAGAAAAAAATGTCATCTGAAATGATATGATAGATCATTAAAACCCCTTTGTTTATTTGTTGGAAGCTGTTCGCGTTTGTTTTACATTCAAATTAAATGCTTTATTAATAATGTAAGCATCAAATAGAGGTTTAATTTGTATGCCTTTATGCATCTGGATTCACAATCGCTCAATTAGCTGATGATTAAAATTTCTTTCGGTGCACGAAAATAAAATCTGGTAATGACATAGCGCCATGCTGGGAGGGTTTGATGTCTCATCACACTGGCTTATGAGATGCAGAGTAAGGTCATTTTCCTAAATGGTGAATTTTTTTTGTTAAAACATAAGTAAAACTTGTTATTTAACAACTGGTTATGATGATAAGTAAAACTAAGGTTTTGCTTATACTCAGAAAGTTGTGTGTTAGTCAGACTGCGAACTATTGGGAAGTATTTTTTTAAAATAAAGCGTTAATTACGTTAACGCAGCTCGTTTAAAACATCCGGAGTTATGCTAATGTATTGATATGTTTTGTATTAAAAGTACTTTCATTTTGTTGAGGGGCGTATGGATAAATATATTATTGATAATGAGATTGTTTTCTCCCCTCAGGAGAAACAGCTGTTATCTTTAAAGAATTCATCAACATTTACTATGCATAGCGCCAGCTCCAGTTGTTTGACACTTTTACTTGAGAAACATGGCGAGGTGGTAACCCAGCCTGAACTCATGGTGGCGGGTTGGGGGACGAATGCTATGCGTACCGTATCCAATGCAGCTTACTATCAATGTTTTGTTAATTTGCGTAAGGTTTTCAGGGAATTAGGTTATCAGAAGGAAATACTCACCACGGTCAGAGGGAAGGGAATTCGTGTCAATAAGTATGTTAGAATAAAAAAAGTTGTTGAGGATGGGGCTACCATTTCGCCACTTCGTCAACAGGATATTTCCAAACCAGAACAACCGGTTAAGCATAATTTACGCCGTGCAGAACTTTCCCCGGCTTTTCTGACCTCAGAGGCTGCATTTCTGCCCGCTCGAGAGGCGCAACCGGAGACCGCTAGCGAACCGGTTGTGGTAAAAAAAATATTTTCTCAACGTATAGTCTATCTGCTACTGTTACTTGGTGGCCTGCTATCTATTGCTTTCTTTATATGGACGATTATCAATAAAGAGAACGAGTTTACCATCGATGGCTATCGTAATTTTGCCAAGGAGCCATCCTGTGTTTATTTTAACGACCGAAACGATAATAATGATTTTGTTGTTGGTTTTTTACAACGTCACGGATACAATTGCAGTGCCGGGAAAAAATATTTTGTTTCCTATTTTTCGACTTCACCACGGTTGACTATTTTTATCTGTGGTCCTCAAGCTACCCTCAAATGTGATTCTGTAACCTACATTGTGGATAAAAATGACTAGATCTGTTTTTTCTGCTATATGCATGCTCCTGATGTTTCTTCCATCGGGTGTCTATGCTAATGATGATGTCACTTGTGAAGTTAATCATAGTTTGTATCACGATGATCTTGTGATTAAGGCATTCTACCGGTTTATCCTATCTAAAGGAACTGGGGTGATATTAATAAATGGAAAGGTTAATAATGACAAGGCTGCATATATCATCAGCCGAGAGGTCCGTTTTACTTATAATAAAAAAAGCGCCACTGATTATTTTTTGATAAATGATATCATCCACAAAAATCCGCTGGACAATGTTCCAGATTTCTTGCTCATGAAGCATTATCCCTCATTCTTTGTCGAAAATGGTAACTCTTTAACCTTTCGGATTAAACGAGAGAACAAAAGTGACTTTATTATGAGCTTTGTCAATGCACCTTTTTTTATTGTAATGGCAGCAGCATCAAACGCTAATTATCGGTATGGTATGGCACCATGAAAAAATCTTCATCCCAGCATGCCTGGAGCTTTTTTTTCATAAATATACGGCAAGCGCCATCAGGTAAACAGTCAATTTTTCCAAATTCCTCCCAGCCGCTTTTCTTGTAGAAACCTGGAGCGTGGATATTCATGGTGTACAGAAATCCGGCAACACACCCTCGTTTTCGGCCTTCATCTTCGAATCGTTGTAATAACCCTTTCCCAATCCCCATTGATCTGAGTTCTGGTGGTAGATAAACAAAATCTATGAACAGTAAGCCCAGGGAAGAACGTCCGAGTATTCCCCCAAGAACCTTCCCACTATTTGTCTCGCGGATAACCACAGATAGAGGCTTTCTGTCACTAATATTGGTAATTTGATCGGTGAAATTTTTCAAACCGTTTTCAATTGATATCAGGTCCTCCAGGGCAATATTTTCTGACACATCTATCCTGAATCCTTCCATTCGTTCCATTCCTTCCTCCTGATTATTGGTTTTTGTCCGTTTTCTATCAAAGGGAGTGCCAAAAAGACTTCACCTATACCGCCCTCCTGAGTCGCACATGAGTCAAGTTCCAAAGGACAGCCCTCAGCATGGTGTTTATCTCGTGGCTTCTGATTTCTTTTACTGCCCTAAGTGATTGCGCTCCATGCCATAATCGTCAATCCAGGTAAATGATTTCAGCTGTGTCCTGAGGGTTGCCGACTGCGGGAGCATAATACTCAGCGACGAAAATGGCTGGAGCAGTCCGTCGGCCGGCAGGTTGCCGATCTCATCCCCGTTATCGAGGACAATTTTTAGCAGGGTATAGTGCAGTGGTGAGAGGTTACTCATCTTAAGGCATATTTTTCCATCGCAGCGTGTTGTTGTTGAGACGATCTTCTTAACGTTCTTTTCGGGGGTTATGTTTGCCAGTGCCGCGGGGCGGTAAAAAAGTTTGATGCGCGTGCGGAAAGCCATCTGCAGCAGAATTTTTTCCCCTTTTCCGGCCCCAGCGGCCTCAGGCGGGATTTCCAGCGCGTTAAGCCAGAATAACGATTCGCGATCGGTCGGCAACGTGCTGCGATCGCCAGCCAGCTGTAGGCGCACGATGCGGGAATCATGTCCGTTGAGGCGGAAAACCGGCGGCTGGATAAGAAATGGCATTCTGATGATTTCCGGACGATCCAGATAGTTGTCCCGGTCGGTCCACAACTGCATAAGGACCGCACTGTTCCCCTCATTCATAATGCTAAACGTTACCTCGCGATCCTGCTCGCTGACCACCAGGCGGGTGAAGTTAATATAGGTTTCAGCCGTTACCGGGGCGGTTAAAAAAATTACCAGAAAAAGTGAAGCCAATTTTGTAATGAAGGCCATGACGTACGCTCCCGGTGGCGATATTTATCTGTAGCGAACGGTAAAGACTACCGCCCCGTTGATACTGCCTGATGTAACGTTATTTTCCGTCTGGTAAAGGCCCGCGCGCAGCGGTACCGAGTAGTTGGCATTACTTTTGGTGGTATCATAATCGTCCAGGAGATACTCAGTATTGAACGACAGGGGTATATCCTGGTCGTTCAGCAACTGAATGCCCACCCCGCTGGCGGTAGAGGCGCTGCTCAGGGCAAAGACCCCCTGCGTATTATCAATAATCGACGAATTTGGGGTAAACAAATAGCTGATGCTGGCTAAGCCGGCAGGACACTTTTTAAAGTCCAGGTTAAAGTCGGTCCGCGAAGTGGTATAGCCGATGCCGGTAAAGCCAGCCCGGCTCGCAGGGGGGAGATCGACGGTAACATTGGGGGTAGTGCAGGTTCCACCGGTGGTTGAAATTACCAGCCCGCCGGAGCGGAACTGGGCGATCATATAGGTGCCGCTACCGAAGGAGGTATTGCCCTGATAGCTTTGGTAATGACGCATATAAACTGGGTCAAAAATGTTGAGACTTCCCGCCGTTAACGACGTTGAGGTCTTGACAAAACGTACCTGAACATCGACGCCAACATTCCATGAACTGCCGCTGTCGCTGGCATTGAATAGCTGCGCGGGCGTCTGGTAAATGCCGTTTTTGGCGGTCAACGGGTACCAGTCGCTGACCTGGCCCTTTACCGTATAACGCCATCGTGCGACGTAACCCAGGCCGGCCTTTACCGCAGTGTTGTAAATCGTGTAGGTCTGGCCATCGATCTGGGCAGTACTCCAGATGGTATAGGGCGGATATGCCTGTACCGCAACAGGGATATCCGAGTCTTGATAGGCGGTGCGATGGTTGCAGGTCCACGCCGTGGGATTCGACGAGGTGAACCAACTGCCGAGTAAATCGCCCACCTCCGCATCTTTGCCCACCTGAACAGTAGCGGAGTCAAAGTACTGATAATAGCCGTTGGTTCTGGTGCAATCGACCCAGCTTCCGTCTGCCCGGGCGAAACCACATAAGCCGCTGAAAGCGAGCAGGTACGGGGCTATAATACGCAAAATGCTTTTCATTATTCACATCTCCTGTTACTGGCAAACTGCGTTAAGCTGCGGCAGCTCACCGGCAGGCGTTGATTTTCCGCTCGGCAGGCGGTAGCTAAATGAGCAGCGTTGGTTTCCTCCACTCCCCCAACGTACGTGAAGCTGTCCGTTCTCATTTTTCACCCGTACAAACGCCTGCCCTCCCTGGGTGACATATCCGACGGTATTGTTAGCTTCATCAAGAACGGATGCACCAAACGGCAGTTCAGTAGACGGGTGTCTGAGTGTCAGAAGCGCAGAGTGGCCGACATCGGTTTTATACTTCATTAAGACCACCGCTCCCGCCGTGGGGACGCTATTCAGGCTGGTAACTTCCAGTGAAATATCGTTTGATAAGCCTTTCGGATCGAGCCCAATGGTATTTTGTCGGTACGGCGTTAAATACGGCACAGCCGCCTTACCCGAGCTGTTTAGCCGCAGGCTGTTGTTATTGGTAATTTTGGCTCCTGCAGCGTGATCTGCTTCAATTACGGCCATGGTGTCGCCCATCACCGGCGTCAGCGCCACGCCGCTCTGCCATGCCACACCGCCGCCGGATAGACTCACCCCGTACTGCTGATAGCCCTTTCCTGCGGACATGCTGCCGCCAATGTTGCTCCACGGCGAGGTCCAGTTGCCGCTCAGACCGCCGGTTGTTCGGGTCCCAACATCCTTGTAACGGTCTACGCTACCAAAGGCGCTATAGCTGTACTGGCGGTTGTCGCCAGCGGTTCCTGCAAGCGAGTTCTGTATGCCCCGATGATCGCGTTCCTGAATGTAGGTGGAGTTGAGATAGGCCGAACGGCCGCTGTCGCCGAGCGGCAGCGAAATGCCGATCGCAATCTTATTATCCCACTTGTCCTTCATCAGGTCCCAGGTACGGCTACCGTTAATGTTGAGGTTAAAACGCTTGAATACATTGGTGTAGCCGAACTGGTATTCCGTATCGCGGCCACTGCGGTTCCAGTAGTCCTGGCTACTGATGCTGATATTAAAGCTGCCCCACGAATCGTCGATATCTTGCGTGGCACTCAACTGAACGCGGTTTTTGCGGTTAGCGGTATCGTTGAACCAGCTGCTGTCGCGTAACTGCCCGGCGCGCAGCCTCATGGCGTCGTCAATACCGTAATAGCCCGAACTAGAATAGCGGTAGCTGGCGAGAGTTACGTTGGTATTCACCACCGGCAGTATTTTGGCAAAAGAGAAGCGTAAGCTTTGCCCTTCACGCTTGATATCGTCGCGCAACGTGCTGCGGGCGTGGGTGATATCCGTCGAAATTGCGCCAGCAGAGGTATTCAGGGCAACGCCACCTGCGACCGATTGATAGTTCTCGCCGCCCAGGATGCCGGTGTAGCCGGTAATCAGGTTGCTGAAGCCGTGGCGCAGCGTGCCCTGCATGATGTCCGGTTTTTCATCCACGGAGGCATTATGGTAGCGTCCACCCATTAAGGTATAGCGGGTGGTGCCTGGGCGCAAAAGTTCTGCAATAGAGGCGTAGGTAACGGTAAAGCGACGCTCGCTGCCGTCCGCTTCTTTAATCGTTACCAGCAGGTCCCCCCCGACCCCTGTCGGATACAGGTCGTCCAGCGTAAATGGCCCCGGCGGCACGGTTGTTTCATAGATACGTGTGCCCCGCTGGCTCACCTGGATCAGCGCATTGGTGTTGGCAATACCGTTGACCACCGGCGCAAATCCGCGCTGAGAATCCATATACATCCGATCGTCTGACGACAGCATCACGCCGCGAAAGCCCACGCTATCAAACACATTCCCGTCGGTGGAGGATTCGCCGATCACCAGCCTGCTACGCAGTGGAATAATCGCACGCTCAAGGTAAGTATTGGTATTGTCGTACTGCCAGCCCTGGCCTTTGTTCCAGTTAAACGAGCCACGGTAGCGCAGACGCCAGGCGTCCCAGTTGATGCCGCCGCGTAGCCCCAGGTACTGTGTTTCCAGCGAGTCGCCGCCGGACATGCTGGAATGGTAGGCGTTATAATCATACTGCAGCGTCGCGGCGGGAATACCGTGATCCCATAGCTCAGGGCTGACGTAGCCCCGGGCATGGCGAAGTAGATAAATCTGTGGCGCCTGAATGTTAATTCGCTGAGTACCAATATCATATTCGGCGCTCAGATCGGGGACGATATCTTTAGCGCGGAGGCAAGCGTTAGCCGATTGTAGCTTTTGTAATATTTCGCTGGTTAACTTATCAATGTTCATACCCAGCATGGAAACCAAATTAATATTAAAACACGGCTTAGCAACGATTGGGTTCTCTTCGTCATAGGTAAAATTAACGTCCGTACGGCCTTTCCATTTATCATTAACATAAATATCAACCGTATGAGTCCCGCTGGCTATGGGATTACCTTGGGAATATGCGCCAACGTCAATAGCTGAACGCATAAATGCACTATTAAAAACAACTTCTTCATTTTCTTTTGCTGATGCCGCTTGAGATAAGGCAATGGATAATATAACCAGTTGTGCAATACGTGATAAACGAACTGAAGAAGTTTTCTTGTTATTATTTTGGCAATTCCTGCTCATTTTTGGTTTCCCCTCCGTAATCATTAATTACACTATAGAAAAGTGTGAGGCCTTTCAGGCTTTCAGCTCTTTTTGCTGTCAGCGGGAGACTCATTTCACCCTGAGGTGCCAGCATGCGTTGCGGAAAATTATCAACGGTGGCGACAACCGCAGCATGTTTTGATTTACGGAGCTCGATGCTGCTGAATGTAACAAAATAGGGGGATTTATTTTTTACATTTAACGTATTGCCGTGCAACGTAAATTTAAGGTTCTTATAAGCCTCCAGAGGAGTTTGCTGAAGGTTGGTTGGACGGTAGAACAATTTAATTCGCGTTCGAAAGGCAAGCTGTAAAAGGTTAGTGCCACTCTCCACTAAACTAGTGGGTTTTGGCGGAACCTCGAGCATATTGAACCAGTACAGCGTTTCCCGGTCCTGGGGCAGGGCGGCATTAGTGAACATGATCCTCACCGCCTGACCTTTTGTGGGGTCGATGCGTACCACTGGAGGATTAATAATAAAAGGAACCTTTACTTCACCGGGTTTAGCTTTAGGATTCCCATCATCAATCCACAGTTGTAACAAATACGGATTCTTACCATTGTTTTTTAACTGGACAACAGCTTCTTTATCTTTTGAATTAAAGATGATGCGTGTTCCGTTAATTGCTACGTCCGCTACAGCGCTTGAGGGAATAATACTCGAGGCTATGAGGATGCAACCGGAGAGTAAATATTTAAACATCAAAAAACCTCATTATTATTGGGAGCAGGCAATCCTGCTCCCTGATTTGTTACTCGTAAACCATGGTGTAATCGACCTGGGTCGTCACGGTACCGGCATTTGCTGCGCCGGTTGCGTAGTACTGAGCGAAGTAGTTTAAGGTGCCGCTACCGCCAGAAATATCAACCGGAACATCGTTTTGACCATTGGCCACGGAAGCGCCGGCGACGATCGGGTTACGCGCAGAGTTCAGCAGCTGAACCTGTACATTGCTTGCCGCATCCGCTACACCAGAATCAATATTCAGACGGCCGCTCTGGCTATCAACATAGGCGCCTGGTTCAAAATAGGTGCTGGCCGTAGCAAGAGCGGTACCGGAGCAGCCGCCCAAAGAGATATTGAACGGCGTTGCACCGGCAGTTGCGCCCGCAGCGGCCAGCGTAGAAGCTGAAACCGTTGGTAAGGTTATGGTTGCACTATTCGTTCCGCCATTAACGGAAATAGTACACGTTGTGTCGGTAATCTTGCCGTTAATAGTGATGGTGCCGTCAGCTGCAATTGCTGAAGTTGCTGCTGCAGAAGAGAGGATCAGCATCAGCGCTGAAAGAGTGTGTTTAGAGTTACGCATAATTTTAATTCCTTTATTTGTATTGGTATAATCAGAAACATAACAATGCTATCGAGGTTATTTTTAATAAATAACTCATGTTTTATTAGCATAGAACGTCGATAGCATCATTTTTCATTAGCAATTGGAAGTGCTTGTTAATGAATGACAACGATGCTCTTGCAATTATTTCAGTATTTGTATGAAATCCCTGGTGGCACATTTTAGATTGGTATGACTCTGTGTGTTATCGCTCCGTTTTAAATTTTCTGGTGGTTGATGGGGGCCAAATAGATAAAATTACATGTTTGTAAATTATGCCTCCATGGTAAACATGAGATTTTGGCACCTATCTATTGGCTGTTTTTTATTTTTATACAGCCAGGGTTCAGCTGCATGTTTAATTTTTAACGTATATAGATGCCCATTTACAATAGTTTAAAGCAATCAAAATCGATGTATTGATTTTTGTTTCCTATTGATGTGGGCTAGTTCTCAAATCTTAGTAAACACAATTTAGTAACACATTGAGAGGGTGTTAAAAAATATTATTTAAAATTATGTTGTTATGATTTGTGACGCAGGGTGTTTTATCAGGGAGGGAGATATGCTGGTGTGTTTATTAATCACTTGAGGTTTGCATTATTCTGGTTTTTTATTTTGTTTTAATTTATTAGTCTTGTGTTTTTAATTGTCCTGGCATTTTTTTATGGTGTTATTGGTTGGTTGTGGTGCTTATGGTGAATTATATGTATTAAAAATGTTAAAACCCATTTATTTTCCAAAACGACATTTTGATAAATGAGAATGTTGCCGACCCCTTAAAGGGGAAAATTCTTATTTATTAACATGTGTTATTTTGAAAAGGCAGTTACCAGATTAGCTCCTCTATTTTTGGTTACTTCATAAGGGTTATCTGATTGGCCTGCTACTGTCTGTTTTCGACCCGCAGTATGACCGACCGTTATAAGTATCAACTGCCGGAGGTAAAGTATCCTGGCTACCACGTTGTCCGGTTGATTTAGTTTCTGTCACTGACGTCACGGTGAGTGGCGCAATGTTGTCATCGTTTGAGGAGAGATAGACAGCGTTAGCAGGCAGGAGCTTGTTGCCGCCCTGGCTGAACAGTCAGAAATGACAATCAGAATCTGGATTCGCTATCGCAAAAGCGTCACACCCATAACAGACTGACCTATACAGAAAAAGGAATACCTGCACCCATCATTCGAAATGAAAGCGGTTCTGCCTGATGCATATCGTATTGCTCAGTTCAATTAGGGCTGGTCCCCGAAAAGCGCAAAAGAGCTGGCAGACCTGGCCGTGAAGAGAGATAAGAGTATTAAGGATCCGGGGAGGCTGAGCGATAAAATTATTTCTGAAATAAAGACTATGCGAGTGGTTGTTGTTTTGACTATGGCCATGCAGAGGCTGCAGTGGTTTATCTGATCATACTTCTGCGCGATATCGTGTTGTTATCCTGGAAAAGACAAAGGGCCTGCGATTGCTCGCAGACCCTTGATTTTTGGTGGCCCCTGTTGGGTTTGAACCAACGACCAAGCGATTATGAGTCGCCTGCTCTAACCACTGAGCTAAGGGGCCGTGGCGAGGGATTATAAAGTAACTGACGGTTGCAATCCAGCGTAAAGCGCGCAGCTGCTGTTTTTATAAACAATGCATTTTCAATCCTTTATAATCATGTTTTAGCCATACAGCCGGAGAAAACATGATTAGCGATATCCTTGCGCCGGGCCTGCGCGTGGTCTTTTGTGGTATCAACCCGGGGAAGTCTTCCGCCCATACCGGCTTTCATTTTGCCCATCCTGGCAATCGCTTCTGGAAGGTCATCCATCAGGCCGGGTTTACCGATCGGCTGCTGAGGCCGGAAGAGGAGCTGCAGCTGCTGGATACGCGCTGCGGCATCACCATGCTGGTTGAGCGTCCGACGGTGCAGGCCAGCGAGGTCGCCCTGCAGGAGCTGCGCAGCGGCAGTCGTGAGCTGGTTCGGAAAATAGAGGAGTATCAGCCGCGGGCGCTGGCGGTTCTCGGCAAGCAGGCCTTCGAGCAGGCCTTTAACCAGCGCGGCGCGAAGTGGGGCAAACAGGCCATGACTATCGGCATGACTCAGGTGTGGGTGCTGCCCAATCCCAGCGGCTTAAACCGGGCGACGCTTGATAAGCTGGTGGCGGCCTATCGCGAACTGGATGATGCCCTGGCGACGCGCGGCCAGTAGCGGAGATATGCCACTTTCCTCGGATGGCCACCAGAACGCCATAAAAAAAGCTCCCCGCAGGGAGCTTTTTAACAGGCTGTGAGCGCTGTCCCGCGACGATTAATCGTCGAGGAAGCTACGCAGCACTTCAGAACGGCTTGGGTGACGTAGTTTACGCAGCGCCTTCGCTTCGATCTGACGGATACGTTCGCGAGTAACGTCGAACTGTTTACCCACTTCTTCCAGCGTGTGGTCGGTGTTCATATCGATACCGAAACGCATACGCAGGACTTTCGCTTCACGCGCGGTGAGGCCGGCCAGCACATCGTGCGTTGCCGCACGCAGGCTCTCGGTGGTCGCAGAATCCAGCGGCAGCTCGAGGGTGGTATCCTCGATGAAATCCCCCAGATGCGAATCTTCATCGTCGCCGATCGGCGTTTCCATGGAGATAGGCTCTTTGGCGATCTTCAGCACCTTACGGATTTTGTCTTCTGGCATCAGCATGCGCTCAGCCAGCTCTTCCGGCGTCGGTTCACGTCCCATTTCCTGCAGCATCTGACGGGAGATACGGTTGAGCTTGTTGATAGTCTCAATCATATGCACCGGAATACGGATGGTGCGCGCCTGATCCGCGATGGAGCGGGTGATTGCCTGACGGATCCACCAGGTCGCGTAGGTAGAGAACTTGTAACCACGACGGTATTCGAACTTATCGACCGCTTTCATCAGACCGATGTTGCCTTCCTGAATCAGATCGAGGAACTGCAGGCCACGGTTGGTGTATTTCTTGGCGATAGAGATAACCAGACGCAAGTTCGCTTCCACCATCTCTTTCTTCGCACGGCGGGCTTTCGCTTCACCGATGGACATACGACGGTTGATGTCCTTCACCTGCTCGATGGTCAGGCCGGTCTCTTCTTCGATCTGGTGCAGCTTCTGCAGACCGCGCTGCACGTCTTCTTTCACTTCCAGCAGCTTCTCGGACCACGGCTTGTTCATCGCTACCGCAGCGTTGAACCAGGTTTCGCTGGTTTCGTTGCCGGTGAACAGGGTGATGAAGTTTTTCTTCGGCATTTTGCACTGCTCAACGCACAGCTTCATGATGATACGTTCCTGAGTACGAACGCGATCCATCATGCTGCGCATGCTGTTGACCAGGTAATCGAACTGCTTCGGCACCAGGCGGAACTGCTTGAAGACTTCAGACAGCTTCAGGATCTCTTCCTGCGCGGCGGCATGGCTACGACCTTTGGCTTTGATGGTGTCGCGCGTCAGCTCGTACTGGGTACGCAGCTCGGCGAACTTCTCGCGGGCCAGCTCAGGATCGATGCTGTTGTCGTCATCGCTGCTGTCGTCGTCGGCGTCTTCTTCGTCTTCGTCTTCGTCGTCATCCATCTCTTCCTGAGACAGTTCGGAACCAACGTGGGTGGCGGTCGGCGCCATATCTTCTTCGGCGTTCGGATCGACGAAACCGGTGATCAGATCGGACAGACGGGCTTCTTCCGCTTCGACGCGGTCGTACTGCTCAAGCAGGTAGGTGATCGCTTCCGGGTATTCGGCAACGGAGCACTGAACCTGGTTGATCCCATCTTCAATACGTTTGGCGATGTCGATTTCGCCTTCACGGGTCAGCAGCTCTACGGTACCCATTTCACGCATGTACATGCGCACCGGGTCGGTTGTCCGCCCGATTTCGGATTCTACGCTGGAGAGCACCTGCGCGGCAGCTTCGGCAGCATCTTCATCCGCGGTGTTTTCGGCAAGCATCAGATCATCGGCATCCGGTGCTTCTTCCATCACCTGAATGCCCATGTCGTTGATCATTTGGATGATGTCTTCGATCTGATCGGAATCGACGATATCTTCCGGCAGATGGTCATTGACCTCGGCATAGGTCAGATAGCCTTGCTCCTTACCACGTTGGACAAGAAGCTTCAGCTGTGACTGCGGGTTTTGCTCCATAAGACGGTATCCACACTTAATTCGTTTGATTGGTGTCGGCAGCGGGCTGTCGACATTTAAAGCGAGGGCGTACTTATATTATTGCCGCTGCGCCTCTGCGCGGCTGTCGGGGGCTTCCCGATCGATACTCGGCACTTAAGCCGTTAAATTCTGATCCTTCACGTTGTTCTGCGTTTTCTTGCTGCCTTGATACAACGTGAATGATGTTGTCTGTCATTTATTTTTTCGCCAGCTCCTGGCTGATAGTCCAGAGTTCCCGGCGTTCTTCACTGCTTAAACCGTGTGTGCGATCGCGAGCTATCAACTCTTCTTGTCGCAGTTCCAGCAGTGAATCAAACATATGATTGAGCGAGTCGGTGAAGGTCTGTTCAGCGATATCTTTATCTGCTATATCGTCCCACATCGACAGTTTTTCAAGGGTTGCGGCCTCTTTTGTGCCGCGATATTGCTCTAAAAGTTGCCCGGTTGTCAGACCAGGCTGCGCCAGACAGCTTTTCACCAGTTCGCTGAACAGGCTAAGCCCTGGCATTTTGCGCGAGTCCAGTCCCTCCAGCGGTGGGACTAACGGCGCCAGATCCGGGTTTTGCACCAGCAGTCCTATCAGTATACGCATGGTCGTGCGTTTTAGCTGTGGTACGGGACGCGGCGCGCCATTTTCAGACTGTTTTGGCATTAAACGTTCAAGCTGTGCGTCATCTAAAATGCCCAGCTTGTTGCCCAGTTCCTGACGCAAATAGATGCGCAGCGTTTCGCCGGGTACCTGAGTGATCAGCGGCAGCGCCAGCGTGCTCAGCTGCGCGCGCCCGTCCGGGGTACTCAGATCGACCTGCGGCAGCAGGCTGTTAAACAAGAACGTGGAGAGCGGCTGAGCCTGCTCCATCCGCGCCTCAAACGCCGCTTTGCCCTCTTTACGCACCAGCGTATCCGGGTCTTCGCCGTCAGGCAGAAACATAAAACGCAGCTGGCGACCATCGGTCATGTACGGTAGCGCCGTCTCCAGCGCGCGCCAGGCGGCATCGCGGCCAGCCCGATCGCCGTCGTAGCAGCAGATGACGTTATTGGTCACCCGAAACAGCAGCTGGATATGGTCGGCCGTGGTCGAGGTACCCAGCGAGGCCACGGCATAGTTGATGTCGTATTGCGCCAGCGCTACGACGTCCATATACCCTTCGACAACCAGCAAACGCGGTGGTTCGGGGTTGTCCTGCTGTGCTTCATACAGGCCATACAGCTGGCGGCCTTTATGGAATATGTCGGTTTCCGGGGAGTTCAGATACTTCGGCAGGGCATCGCCCAGCACTCGTCCGCCAAACCCAATCACCCGGCCTCGCTTATCGCGGATGGGGAACATCACCCGTTCGCGGAAGCGGTCATAACTGCGTCCCTGATCGTTGGTGACCAGCATGCCGGCATCAATAAGCGACTGGCGGTTTTCTTGATTGCCGCCAAAACGTTTTAAAACGTTATCCCACCCGGGGGGAGCATAGCCGATGGCAAAGCGCGTAATCACCTCGCTGCTTAACCCCCGTTTTGCCAGGTACTGGCGCGCAGGGTCGGCGGCGGGCTGCATCAGAGACTGTTGGTAAAACGCATTCAGACCATCCAGTAACTGGTAGAGATTTTGCCGTTGATGGCGCTCTATCTGGCTGGGTCCGTTGCCTGCTTCATAAGGCACTTCGAGGTTGTGCATGGCGGCCAGCTCTTCGACCGTTTCCACGAACTCGAGCTTGTCGTAGTTCATCAGGAAGTCGATAGCATTGCCGTGCGCCCCGCAGCCGAAGCAGTGGTAAAACTGTTTTTCACCATTGACGGTGAAAGAGGGGGTTTTTTCGTTATGGAACGGACAGCACGCGTGAAAATTTTTGCCCTGCTTTTTCAGCTTTACCCGCGCATCGATCAAATCGACGATGTCGGTTCTGGCAAGCAGATCGCTAATAAATACACGTGGAATTCGTCCAGCCATAAGCCCCGTTATTTCTGATGACTATAAACGAAAATAAGCCGCGCATTCCTTTCGGAAGCACGGCCTTACAACTACAACTCGGTCTGAATTGAGAGCGTCGCTCTCAACAGATTAGTACAGACGAGTACGGCGTGCGTTTTCGCGAGCCAGTTTCTTCGCGTGACGTTTCACTGCAGAAGCTTTAGCGCGCTTACGTTCGGTAGTCGGTTTTTCATAGAACTCACGACGACGAACTTCCGCCAGAACACCTGCTTTTTCGCAGGAACGCTTGAAGCGACGCAGAGCTACGTCGAACGGCTCGTTTTCACGTACTTTAATTACCGGCATGTGCCTCTCACCTTTGATTAATTCGGTTTGCCGCTGGCCGCAATGCCAGCTTATTTCAAAATGGTGCGGAATTTTACTGCAACTACTGCTGCTTTGTAAAGCACCGGCGCCTTTTTTGAAAGGGACTTTTATAAGGGTGAGGAGTATACACGAACAGAGCACCAGGGGTGAGCAAAGTTTTACATCGCCGGTCATTGGACCTACACTGCGCGGTATTGAAGCGAGGTAAAACAACTCATGCGTGTACTGGGCATTGAAACATCCTGCGATGAAACCGGCATCGCGATTTATGACGACCAGCAAGGTCTGTTAGCCAACCAATTGTATAGTCAGGTGAAACTGCATGCGGATTACGGCGGCGTGGTGCCGGAGCTGGCATCGCGCGACCATGTGCGCAAAACGGTGCCGCTGATCCAGGCGGCGCTGAAAGAAGCCGGTCTGACGGCGAAAGATATTGACGCCGTGGCCTATACGGCGGGCCCTGGCCTGGTTGGGGCGCTGCTGGTCGGGGCGACCGTTGGCCGGTCGCTGGCCTTCGCCTGGAACGTGCCAGCGATCCCGGTACACCATATGGAAGGGCATCTGCTGGCGCCGATGCTGGAAGATAACCCGCCGGCGTTCCCGTTCGTGGCGCTGCTGGTTTCCGGCGGCCACACCCAGTTGATTAGCGTCACCGGTATTGGTCAGTATGAACTGCTGGGCGAGTCGATTGACGATGCGGCGGGCGAAGCCTTTGATAAGACGGCGAAACTGCTGGGGCTGGATTATCCCGGCGGACCGATGCTGTCGAAAATGGCCGCTCAGGGCACCGAAGGCCGCTTCGTCTTCCCGCGGCCGATGACCGACCGTCCGGGGCTCGATTTCAGCTTCTCGGGCCTGAAAACCTTCGCCGCCAACACCATTCGTAATAATGGCGACGATGAGCAAACCCGCGCCGACATCGCCCGCGCGTTTGAGGATGCGGTCGTCGATACGCTGATGATTAAATGTCGCCGCGCGCTGGAGCAAACCGGCTTTAAGCGTCTGGTGATGGCGGGAGGCGTGAGCGCCAACCGTACCCTGCGGGCGAAGCTGGCGGAGATGATGCAAAAACGCGGCGGCGAGGTGTTCTACGCCCGCCCTGAGTTCTGTACTGACAACGGCGCGATGATTGCCTACGCTGGCATGGTGCGTCTGCAAACCGGCGCCAAAGCCGAGCTCGGCGTGACGGTTCGCCCGCGCTGGCCGCTGGCCGAGCTGCCTGCCGCCTAACGCCTCCTGAAACAGGCCGACGTCACGTCGGCCTGCCTTCCTGACTACTCCATACTTTTACACAGCGAACAGATCGCTCCCTGATGCTTGTGCGAGTGCATCACGTCCGGGCGCTCATACTCTTCCTCACAGCTAACGCATTGATACACGGTGGTGGAGGCGTTCCCCGCCGCGTCATAGCGCGGTTCGGCGATGCCGTCATCCACCTGCTTAATATAGTAGCGCCCGCGGGTAAGGATCCCCATCAGCGGGGTCATGACAAAGGCGACGACCAGCGCAATCAGCGGCGAGAACGGTGCCAGCGTCGCGCCCAGCAGGCCGAAGAAGGCGCAGATCGATAGCCCGGCGGCCAGGCCAAAGGAGACCACGCCCACCGGGTTAACGTTGTAGATCATGCCGCGACGATACTCCGGCTGCGCCGGCGCCAGCTTGAGCAGGCCTTTATTAAAGGTGATGTCGGTCGCCACCACCACGACCCAGGCGATGGCGAAGTTGGAGTAAAAGCCGAGGATCCACGACAGGGCGCTGAACATATCACCTTCCATCAGCGCCAGGGCAATCGCCAGGTTGACCACCACAAAAATAATCCGTCCCGGATAGCGTTTGGTGGTGCGGGTCCAGGCGCTGGTCCACGCCAGCGAGCCGGAGTAGGCATTGGTGACGTTAATTTTGATCTGCGAGATCACCACCAGCACCACCGCCAGCGTCAGAGCCAGCCAGCCGGGCACCAGGTTATCGAAGACGCTGACGAACTGCTGCACTGGTTCGGTATTGTGCACCGCCGGGAAACGGGTCAATAGATAGAAGCCGAGGAAGGCGCCGATGATCTGTTTGATCGCGCCTAACACCACCCAGCCCGGGCCGGCGGAAAAGACCGCCAGCCACCAGCTTTTACGGTTCTCAGCGGTTTTAGGCGGCATAAAGCGCAGGTAATCAATTTGCTCGCCAATCTGCATGATCAGCGACAGGCATACCCCGGCGCCGAGCATGATGGCGGTGATATCCACCGTCGACGCGCTGTTTTTACCGGCGAAATGCAGGAAGCCGTCCACCAGTTGCGGATCTTTGACAATCAGCCACACCACCGGCACCACCATCAGCACCAGCCATAGCGGAGTGGTCCACACCTGCAGGCGGGTCAGGGCTTTCATGCCATAGACCACCAGCGGGAGCACCATCAGGGTGGCGATCAGATACCCCATCCACAGGGGGATCCCGAGGCCCACCAGCAGCCCCTGGGCCATGATCGAGCCTTCAAGGGCGAAGAAGATAAAGGTGAAGCCGGCAAAAATAATACTGGTGATCACCGAGCCGAAATAGCCGAAGCCGGCGCTGCGGGTGATCAGGTCAAGGTCAATGTTGTAGCGCGCGGCGGTGATCGCCAGCGGAATGCCGGTGAGGAAGATCACCAGCGCCGCCACCAGGATCGAATAGATGGCGTTGCTGGTACCCCAGGCCATACCGATGCTGGCGCCGATGGAAAAGTCGGCCAGGTAGGCGATGCCGCCCAGCGCCGTGACCGCGACGACGCCAGGTCCCCAGCGGCGGAAGCTCAGCGGGGCATAACGCAAGGTGTAATCTTCTAAGGTTTCCCGGGAGCCGGAAGTCCGCGTTGTCGCAGGTAATTCAGGGTTGAGATCCAGTGATGACATAGTCATTCCTTAATGGTTAGGCATGACTTGAATTAGCAAACCTTATGCCATATTGCAGGGCAGGCGTGGCGGGGAGGGTGGTGCAGGGTGATAGAAGAGAGAGCAGGGGCTGCACCATCCGGACGCGCCTGCGCCCGGCTGGTGCAAAAGGTCTATTTGCCGAGCATGCCTTTGTCTTCAAGGAAGGCGATAATGGTGCTCAGGCCGTCGCCCTGCTTCAGGTTGGTGAAGGTCCATGGGCGATCGCCGCGCATACGCTGGGTATCGCTCGCCATCACTTCCAGCGACGCGCCCACATAGGGGGCAAGGTCGGTTTTATTGATCACCAGGAAATCGGATTTGGTGATCCCCGGCCCGCCTTTGCGCGGGATCTTCTCCCCTTCAGCCACATCGATGACGTAGATGGTCAGATCCGCCAGCTCCGGGCTGAAGGTGGCGCTCAGGTTGTCGCCGCCGCTTTCCACGAAGATAAGGTCGAGGTTACCGAATTTTTCGCTCAGTGCTTCCACGGCAGCGAGGTTCATCGAGGCATCTTCGCGGATCGCCGTATGCGGGCAGCCGCCGGTTTCCACACCGACAATGCGTTCAGGCGCCAGCGCGCCCGCTTCGGTAAGGATACGCTGATCTTCTTTGGTATAGATGTCGTTAGTGACCACCGCCAGCTGCCAGGTATCGCGCATCGCTTTGCACAGCGCTTCCAGCAGAGCGGTTTTACCGGAGCCGACCGGGCCGCCGACGCCGACGCGCAGTGGGTGTTTATAAGAATTCATGGCTTCTCCTAGGAACGGAATAATCGGGAGTATTGGGTTTCATGCCGGGCAGAGGCGATGGCGGCGAGCGGGGTGGCCGATCCGATATCGCCGTCCGGCGTGGCCAGCGCGCGGGGCATCTCGGCCGCGTAGTGGTCGCAAAGACGTAAAATCAGCTGCTGGGCGGCCTGCTGGCCGAAGGGCACCAGCTTGACGCCAGCCATCACGGCGCTCTCAATCCAGCTGTAGCCCAGGCTGAGGGCCATCTCGGGCAGCGCGATGCGCCAGCGAACGCCGAGCCAGGCCATCCCGGCGAGCTGGCTTTGCTGGCACAGCGTGCGCCACGGCGGCGGACAGTCCGGCTGCCAGTCGCTCAGCAGACGGGCAAACGCCGCGCCGCGGTTGCGCTCTTCGTCCCGCAGCTCACGGGTTTCCCGGCAGGCCAGCAGATAGGCGGTCCAGCGCTGGGCCGCAGCGATATCGCCTTGTTCGCAGGCGCGGTACAGGCGGGCGAACAGCGGCAGGTCAACGGTAAAAAAGCCCGCCGTCATCTGCCGCCGCTGCCAGCGCTCGAAAGCCGCGACATCCGGTACCCAGCCGGCTTCCACAGCCCACTCCAGCCCCTGGGACCAGCTGTAACCACCTACCGGCAGGTTGCTGCTGGCCAGCTGCATCAGCCGCAGGCGTTGTTCCGCTGTCGACATGCTAGTGGCTGTGAGCGTGGTGGGCATGATGAGCATGATGATGACCGTGGCTTTCGCTGGCGTAAGCGCCGGCTTCCGGCTCGAACGGCAGCTGGCCAAAGGTCACCGTCAGGCCGAACTGGCGCAGCATATCGTCCAGCACGTGATCGTGATGGTAGCGCAGCTCGCCCGGCATGATCTGCAGCGGCACGTGACGGTTGCCGAGGTGGTAGCAGGCCTTCGCCAGCATAAACGGATCGTCGCAGCGCACCACCGACACCCCTTCATCAGCGGCAATCACCTGCACAAACTCGGTGCCTTCTTCGTTGCTGAGCACATCGCCGCCGCGCAGCAGCAGGCCGCGGGGCAGCAGCAGGCCGGCTTCCCGGCCATCGTTGAGGGTGACCTTAACCCGGCTTTTGACGCGAACATCAATCGGCAGCGTAACGCTGGCGGTCGCGGCGCTGGGGATCTCCAGACGTTGAGTTAAATAAAGCATCCGCTCTCCTTAAAACAGAAAATACCGTTGCGCCATCGGCAGAACGTCTGCCGGCTCGCTGGTGATGAGTTCCCCATCCACCCGCACCTCATAGGTTTGCGCGTCGACGGTAATGTTAGGTTGCAGGCTGTTGTGCACCATGTCGGCTTTCTGCACCGTACGGCAGCCTTTCACTACGGCGATCGCACTGTGCAGGTTCAGCCGCTCGGCAACGCCGTTGTCCGCCGCCGCCTGCGACAGGAAGGTAAGGCGGCAGTGATGACGAGCGCTGCCCAGGGCGCCAAACATCGGACGGTAATGCACCGGCTGCGGGGTCGGAATCGAGGCATTGATATCGCCCATCGGCGCGATGGCGATCATGCCGCCTTTGATCACGGTAGCGGGTTTCACACCAAAGAAGGCTGGTGACCAGACCACGAGGTCCGCCAGCTTACCCACCTCAATGGATCCGACTTCGTGCGCGATGCCGTGGGTCAGCGCCGGGTTGATCGTGTATTTGGCGATATAGCGCTTCACGCGGAAGTTGTCGTTATCCCCAGTCTCTTCCGCCAGCGCTCCGCGCTGTACCTTCATGCGGTGCGCCACCTGCCAGGTGCGGAGGACCACTTCCCCGACGCGACCCATGGCCTGCGAATCGGAGGAGGTGAGCGAGAAGGCGCCGAGGTCGTGCAGCACGTCTTCCGCGGCGATGGTTTCCCGGCGAATGCGCGACTCGGCAAAGGCCACGTCCTCGGCAATGTCCGGGTCCAGATGGTGGCAGACCATCAGCATATCGAGATGTTCATCGATGGTGTTGAGGGTGTAGGGCAGCGTTGGGTTGGTGGACGACGGCAAAATGTTCGGATGGGCGCAGGCGGTGATGATGTCCGGCGCATGGCCGCCGCCGGCCCCTTCGGTATGGAAGGTGTGTATGGTGCGCCCGCCGATGGCGGCGAGGGTGTCTTCCACAAAACCGGACTCATTGAGGGTGTCGCTGTGCAGGGCGACCTGAATATCCATTTCATCGGCGACGGTTAACGCACAGTCGATCGCCGCCGGCGTGGCGCCCCAGTCCTCGTGGATTTTCAGGCCAATGACGCCCGCCGCCACCTGCTCGCGCAGGGCATCCGGCTGAGAAACGTTGCCCTTGCCCAGCAGGCCGATATTGACCGGCAGGCTGTCGGCCGCCTGCAGCATGCGTGAGATATACCACGGGCCCGGGGTACAGGTGGTGGCGTGGGTGCCTGCGGCCGGGCCGGTGCCGCCGCCGACCATGGTGGTCACGCCGGAGACCAGCGCCTCTTCCGCCTGTTGCGGACAGATCCAGTGAATATGGGTATCGATCCCGCCGGCGGTGACGATCTTGCCTTCGGCGGCAATCACTTCCGTCGCGGCGCCGATGGGGATGGTGACGTTGGGTTGGATGTCGGGGTTACCGGCTTTGCCGATGGCGAAGATCCGCCCGTCCTTCACGCCGATATCGGCCTTGACGATCCCCCAGTGATCGACGATCAGCGCATTGGTGAGCACCAGGTCGACACAGTCGGCGGCCAGCATTTGTCCCTGGCCCATCCCGTCGCGGATCACTTTGCCGCCGCCGAATTTGACCTCTTCTCCGTAGGTGGTCAAATCATCTTCCACCTCGATCCACAACTCGGTATCCGCCAGGCGCACCTTGTCGCCGACGGTGGGGCCGAACATATCGGCATAGGCCTGGCGTGAAATATTACTCATCAGTTGCCTCCAGAGGGCCCATGACCTCGCCGCGGAAGCCGAAGACGGCGCGGTGACCGGCGAAGGCCACCAGCTCGACCTCGCGTTTCTGGCCGGGTTCAAAACGTACCGCCGTGCCGGCCGGGATATTCAGGCGATAGCCAGTGGCCTGCTGACGGTCGAACTTCAGCGCCGGGTTGACCTCGGCGAAATGGTAGTGCGAACCGACCTGAATCGGTCGATCGCCGTGGTTCTCAACGACCACGCGACAGGTCGCCCGGCCGGTATTCAGGGCTATCTGACCGGGCTTAACGTGATATTCACCGGGGATCATGGCGCTACCTCAGATAATCGGGTTGTGAACGGTGACCAGCTTCGAGCCGTCCGGAAAGGTGGCTTCGACCTGGATATCCGGGATCATTTCCGGGACGCCCTCCATCACCTGCTCGCGGGTCAGGACGTGACGGCCTTCCTCCATCAGTGAGGCCACGCTTTTGCCGTCGCGGGCGCCTTCCATAATAAAAGCGCTGATCAGGGCCACGGACTCCGGATAGTTGAGCTTCAGGCCGCGGGCCAGGCGGCGTTCCGCCACCAGCGCGGCGGTAAACAGCAACAGCTTGTCTTTTTCTCGGGGGGTCAGTTCCATAACGTTCTCTTAAGTCAGCCAGATTCGGGGAAGTACGGGAGACTTGCCGGTGAGATGAGGGCGCAGAAACTGCCAGACGTCGCGCATCACCTGCTGGCAAATCAGATTATCGTCACTGAGGAAACGCACCGTCAGCAGGCGGTCGGTCAGGCTGGCGCCAGCGTAGAGACCGAGCGGTGCCAGCGCATCGCGCACCCCGTCGAGCAGGGCATCGGTAGCCGGATAGCACAGCAAAGTGCCAACCCAGGGACGTTCGGCGACGCTGGACAGCTCTCCCTCCTGCAGGTGCAGGCGCTCAACCAGCAGCGGTATGTCATCCACCCACACTTCCAGCCGGTTGCTGAGGGTGCCGTGGCTGAAGGTTTCGCCAATCACCGGGCGGCCAAGGCAGAGCAGATCCCAGGCCAGCAGCGTGCTGGAGGCGCAAAGATGAAAGGTGGTGGACAGCCGGGCATTCGCCCCGGGAAAGAAGATGGCATCCTGCGGGAGCCACTCCAGGGTCGCCTGCGGGGCGAGCGTCAACTGCTGGCGCAATAGCGCTTGCGCGCCGCTGCTGCGGTAAAACTTGCTGGCGCCAGGCATGGTTATCAGCGTATGGCAGCCGGGGTCAACGTGGGCGCTAATTGTCAGCTCATCACCGCCGACGATGCCGCCGGGCGGGTGAAGCAGATAGAGGTGACAGGTCTCTTCTTCCGGGTAAAACGGGCGCTGGACGGTCAGCGGGCCGACGTGTTGGGCGCGGGCGAGAACGGTCTTGCCTCCGGCCTGCTGAAAGCGGAGATCCAGCGTAGCCTGCCAGCCTTTTTTGAGTGGTGGTAACACGGTGCCGTGCAATGTTGCGCCCCTGCAAAATCAAGATAAAACAGCAGCAATGAGTATTGATCGGTGGGTGATTATCCCGGTCATATGAAACGCTTATGTCATCCGTTACCCGGCGCGTCGCGACGGGCGCGAGGGGAAAGCGGCATAACCGCTCTGAATTATTCACCCGGATAATCTTTGCCGTCAATATCCTTATCTGCCGACTGGCCGCGGCGGATAAGGCGGGAGGACGGACCCGTCCGCGATGCCAGCAGGCGGCGGAACTTTTGCTTTTAGTCACGGCTAACGCGTTGTTACAAAAGGGGGATGCGGCGATTACCGCGTATCATGACGACGTGGAGCAAAAGTGCGGGTGAGATGGGTAAACCGGACCGAGGATCCCCCCGGCATGGGGGGCCGGGAGGGGAGATTACTTCTGCTCTGGCGTTTTTTTCTTCTTCACCCGGGGCCAGATTTTGCTCTCCTGGCGACGCCACAGACGCTGAATGTTGTCATGATGGCGCAGGAGGATCAGGCAGGAGAGCATCGACACCGGAAAGGTGTACTGCGGTTTAAACCACCAGACGTAGAAAGGGGCGATAAGCGCGCTGACGATAGCGCCAAGGGACGAGTAGCCGCTGAGCAGGATGGTCAGCAGCCAGGTCCCGGCCATCACCCCGGTCAGATCGAGACCGATGGGCGCGATAGCACCGAAGGCCGTGGCGACGCCTTTGCCACCGCGAAAATGAAAGAAGATGGGCCAGATATGGCCTACGCAGGCGGCAATCGCCACTAACCCCAGCCAGAACGGCGTAAGGCCCAGCGCCCAGGCGCCCCACACCGGGAGCATGCCCTTCAGCACATCAAAAATAAGTACCGCTACGGCCGCCCCTTTTCCGCCAATTCGTAGTACGTTAGTGGCCCCGGGGTTGCCTGAGCCGCTGTCGCGTGGGTCGGGCAGGCCAGCAAGGCGACATACCAGAATGGCGCTGGAAATGGAGCCGCAGAGGTAGGCGAGGAGTACCAGTCCAGGCGCGATTGCACTCATAACGCTGTTCCGTTTTGAAAATGTCGTTGTATTCTCTGCATCTGTGGATAATACGCATAATTCGCCGGAAGTGGTATCCGGTTTAGCTAAAAAGCAGGCAGGGCGTGATGGATATTGTATTTATAGAGCAACTTTCGGTAATCACCACCATTGGTGTTTATGACTGGGAACAAACCATTGAGCAGAAGCTGGTGTTCGATATCGAAATTGCATGGGATAACCGCAAGGCTGCTGCCAGCGATGATGTCAGCGACTGCCTCAGCTATGCTGATATTAGCGAGCGAGTGATCGCGCATGTGGAGGGGGGGAAATTCGCGTTAGTGGAGCGGGTGGCGGAAGAAGTGGCCGACCTGCTGCTGGAAACATTCCAGTCGCCATGGGTGCGTATTAAAGTCAGCAAACCTGGCGCCGTGGCCCGCGCGGCAAATGTCGGTGTGATTATTGAACGTGGCCTTAATCTGAAACAAAACTTTTCAAGTCATACTTGTTAAACAAATTGCGTTTATACCGGTCATAGCATCCGGTCATCAGGCAATTTAACTGGCGATGTTCTTTCAGGACGGTGAGCGAATCCTCGTGTACTCCGTGTACGCTGAGGGGGGCTTGTGCGGTCTGGCTGCCGGGTTGTGTCTGTTGAACGATAGCGTGTTCCTGGTTTTTTTCATTTTACTTTTTAAAGGGTTTAATTGAATGAGCGATATACACTCGCTGCTGGTGGCGGCAATATTGGGTGTGGTTGAGGGGTTGACAGAGTTTTTACCTGTTTCCAGTACCGGTCATATGATTATTGTTGGTCACCTGCTGGGGTTTGAAGGTGATACGGCAAATACCTTTGAAGTGGTTATTCAGCTAGGCTCGATACTCGCCGTGGTGGTGATGTTCTGGCGTCGTCTGTTCGGTTTGATCGGCATCCATTTCGGCAGGCCGCCGGAGCATGAAGGCAAAGGCAGCGGTCGCTTGTCGCTTATCCATATCCTCCTCGGTATGATCCCCGCGGTGGTGCTGGGGCTGATTTTCCACGACACCATTAAATCCTTATTTAACCCGGTAAACGTGATGTACGCCCTGATTGTCGGCGGCGTATTGCTGATTGCGGCGGAAGTACTCAAGCCGAAACAGCCGCGCGCGGTCGGCATTGACGATATGACCTATCGTCAGGCGTTTGTCATCGGCTGCTTTCAGTGCCTGGCGCTGTGGCCGGGTTTCTCGCGCTCCGGGGCAACTATTTCCGGTGGCATGCTGATGGGCGTCAGTCGTTATGCGGCGTCGGAGTTCTCTTTCCTGCTGGCGGTACCGATGATGATGGGCGCCACCGTGCTGGACGTTTACAAGAGCATCGGCTTCCTGAACGCGGGCGATATCCCGATGTTTGCCGTCGGCTTCGTGATGGCGTTTATCGTGGCGCTGATTGCGATTAAAACTTTCCTGCAGCTGATCAAACGGATCTCGTTTATCCCGTTCGCTATCTACCGCTTTATCGTGGCGGCAGCCGTTTACGTGGTCTTCTTCTAAGGCCTGGTGCCCTCAGCCTTGCGGCTGGGGGCAACGTTGTTCCTTCCACTGCGCCACCGCCGCAATTCTCCGCCGCGTCAGCTCTTCGCGAATTTCCACCCCTTTAAATCCCGCCGCCACCACCTCTTTGGTGGAGACCGACAGTGCCACTTCCCATGCCTCCAGCAGCAGACGCCCCTGCGGGTAATCGCTGGCCTCGAAACCGGTGCGTCCGCGGACGTCGGCTTCGCTGGTCAGGGCTATCTGCTGTACGCGCTGCGGTTTGCGCCAGGCGTCAATGCTGTCGAAGAGTTTGACGAGGGTTTTCGGCTGCAGGATCGGCAGGGTGTGGATCAAGTCATGGTACTCCGCCACCAGTTTCGCGAGATCGCGGATATCGTTTGGCACCCGCAGACGCGCGCAGAGCTGTTCTACCAGCTTGACGCCCGCCGGGCCATGGCCGTGGTGACGCGGCCAGAGCGCTTTCGGCGTCAGCCCTTTACCGAGGTCATGACACAGGGTGGCGAAACGCACGTCGACATCCGGCGACAGCATCGCGGCCATCGTGACGGTCATCAGGGTGTGCAGGCCGGTGTCGATTTCCGGGTGCCACTTCGCCGGGGCCGGCACGCCGTACAGCGCGTCAATTTCCGGAAACAGCACCTTAAGAGCCTGGCAGTCGCGCAGCGTCTGGAAAAAGACCTGCGGATTGCGGGTGGTTAACGCGCTTTCCGTCTCTTTCCACACCCGCTCCGGCGTTAAATGCGCCAGCTCACCGGCCTCAACCATTGCATGCATCAGGGCCTGGGTTTCTTCGGCAATGCGAAAGCCCAGATGCGCATAGCGGGCAGCAAAGCGCGCCACACGCAGCACGCGCAGCGGATCTTCGCTAAAGGCGGGAGAGACATGGCGCAGCAGGCGCAGGCGGAGATCGTTTTGCCCGCCGTAGGGGTCGATGATCGTGCCATCGGCATCCTGGGCGAGGGCGTTGACCGTCAGGTCGCGGCGCAGCAGATCGGCTTCAAGGGTGACGTCCGGGGCGGCATAGCAGGTAAAACCGGTATAGCCCGCGCCGGATTTGCGTTCGGTGCGGGCCAGGGCATACTCCTCCCGGCTTTGCGGATGGAGGAACACGGGAAAGTCGCGGCCTACCTGTTGGTAGCCCGCGTCAAGCATCTGTTGCGGGGTGGCGCCCACCACCACCCAGTCTCGGTCTTTGACCGGCAGTCCTAATAGCGCATCGCGCACTGCACCGCCGACCAGATAGCTCTTCACGCCCGATTCTCCCGTATCTGTTTTTCGCAAGATGATACGTAAGTCTGGCAGAGAAGACGAATTAGTTCATCCACCGGTCTTTACGTTTGCGGCTTGGCACCAGATGCGGCAGCACCAGACCCAGCAGCAGACCGACGCCGAGCACGCCGCCGCCGTACATGAACCACTGCATGATAATGGTGCGCTGTTTGTCATCAAGCTGCAGATTCGCCGCATTCACCTTCTTCTGCGCGACCACCAGCTCGTTTTTCAACTTCTGGTTCTCGTCCTTCAGCGCGTTAATCGCGCTGTCGCTGCCGGCGACTTTCTTCTGCATATCCGCCGTGCGCTGGTTCCAGGTGGCGTCGATGTTGTTCAGTTTATCAGTCAGCGTTTTGACCTGGTTTTCCAGATCCGGGACGCGGGTGCGCAGGCTGGGCTCATTGCTCAGTTCTTTCAACGGGATCCAGGCGGTACGGCCATTGCTGTCGCGGACCTGCGCGTAACTGGTGCTGTCGTTTGTCTGCAGCACAGACACTTCTTCCCCGGCGTTGATGGTGCCGACCAGACGATAATTATCGCCCGGGCCGCTGCGAACCCAGGTGTTCAGCTCATCGGAAACGTAGCGCTTTTCTTCTGCGTGAACCGCCGTAGCGGCGCTAAGCGCGAGCAAAGTAAAAGTAATCAGGCGTAATTTTGGCATCAGGTCATCGTTTGGTCATAAAAAGTGGAACGATAGTAGAGGCATCGCCAGAGCGACGCAAAGTTTTCCACCACAATCGGAATCATCCAGGAGGTGGCCCGGCAAAAAGCGCGTTGCATGGCGATTCGCCGCAAAATACTATCTACTGACAAAAAATATCGTCGTAAGTTCGCCGCAATTTGTCGGCGCAGCACAGAAGCGGAAGAATTCAGTCATGGCTCAAGAAATCGAACTCAAGTTTATCGTCGCTCAGAATGGGGTAGAGACGCTGCGCGAGCAGCTCAATGCGCTCGAGGCGAAACATACGCCTGCGGGTCAGTTACTGAACATTTATTACGAAACCGCCGATAACTGGCTGCGTCGTCACGATATGGGGCTGCGCATCCGCGGCGACCAGGGGCGTTATGAAATGACGCTGAAAATCGCCGGTCGGGTGGTGGGGGGACTGCACCAGCGTCCGGAATACAACATTCCACTGGATAAACCGGAGCTGGCGCTTGAGCGTCTGCCGGCGGAGGTCTGGCCGCAAGGCGAGCTTCCGGCCGCGCTGGCGGAGCATGTCCAGCCGCTGTTCAGCACTGATTTTGCCCGTGAACGTTGGGTGATACAGGAAGGGAATGGTGAGATTGAGATCGCCCTCGATCGCGGCGAAGTGAAGGCTGGCGAACATCAGGAGCCGATCTGCGAGCTGGAGCTGGAGCTGCTTGCCGGGGAGACCGCCGATCTGCTGCGCCTTGCGCACCGTCTGCTGGAGAGCGGCGTACTGCGCCAGGGGAGCCTGAGCAAGGCTGCACGCGGGTATCATCTGGCGCAAGGCAATGGCGAGCGTCCCGTCACCTCGCTGACGGTGCTAACGGTGCCAGCGAAGGCCAGCGTGGAGCAGGGGCTGGAGGCGGCGCTGGAGAGCGCCCTGGCGCACTGGCTGTATCACGACGAAGTATGGCTGCGCGGCAATGCGAAAGCCAAAGCGGAAATCCTGCTGGCGTTAGCCCGCGTGCGCCATGCCCTCGTGCTGTTCGGCGGCATCGTGCCGCGTAAGGCGACCACCCAGCTTCGCGCCTTGCTGAACGATGCCGAAGCCGTTCTGCTGGCCGCGGACACCGCCGATGAGGCGTTATTCCGCACCGAGGTCGTCGGCGCCAAACTGGCTCTGACCGAATGGCTGGTCCAGCGCGGCTGGCGTCCGTTCCTCAACGAGGCGGGAGAGAAAAAAATAGCCGGATCGTTCAAACGGTTTGCCGATATTAACCTCTCGCGGGTGGCGGCCGAGCTGCGCAGCGCCGTACAACATCTGGCGGTCGAAGATGCCGCCGACCAGTTGCCGAAGCTGTCCCGTGACATCGACAGCGTCCAGCTGCTGGCGGGCGCCTATGGCGACGCCGTCGCGCCGTGGCTGGAGAACTGGCAGGAGCTTCACCGTGCAATAGAACATGACGATCGCAGCGTCTTTGAATATTTCCGTCGCCAGGCGCTGGCTGCCGAGCCGTTCTGGCTGCATAGTGGAAAACGATAATTTCAGGCCAGGGAGCCCTTATGATGCCGCTTTCTCCGCAATTACAGCAGCACTGGCAGACGGTCGCTGACCGTCTGCCAGCGGATTTTCCCGTTGCCGAACTGAGCCCACAGGCCAGGTCGGTAATGGCGTTCAGCGATTTTGTCGAACAGAGTGTGATCGCCCAGCCGGGCTGGCTGAATGAGCTTGCGGACTCCTCGCCGGAGGCGGAAGAGTGGCGGCATTACGAGGCCTGGCTGCAGGATCGCCTGCAGGCAGTTACTGACGAAGCGGGGTTGATGCGAGAGCTGCGTCTCTTCCGCCGTCAGATGATGGTCCGCATCGCCTGGGCGCAGGCGTTGTCGCTGGTGAGCGAAGAAGAGACTCTGCAGCAGCTGAGCGCGCTGGCGGAGACGCTGATTGTCGCCGCCCGCGACTGGCTGTACGCCGCCTGCTGTAAGGAGTGGGGAACGCCATGCAATGCCGAGGGCCAGCCGCAGCCGCTGCTGATCCTCGGGATGGGAAAGCTGGGCGGCGGCGAGCTGAACTTCTCTTCCGATATCGATCTGATCTTTGCCTGGCCTGAGCATGGCGCCACCCGCGGCGGCCGCCGCGAGCTGGATAACGCCCAGTTCTTTACCCGTCTGGGGCAGCGGCTGATCAAGGCCCTTGACCAGTCAACGCAGGACGGCTTTGTCTATCGGGTTGACATGCGCCTGCGGCCGTTTGGCGACAGTGGGCCGCTGGTGCTCAGCTTTGCGGCGCTGGAAGATTATTACCAGGAGCAGGGTCGGGACTGGGAACGCTATGCGATGGTGAAAGCGCGGATCATGGGAGATAACGACGGCGTGTACGCCAGCGAGCTGCGCGCGATGCTCCGTCCCTTCGTCTTCCGCCGCTATATCGACTTCAGCGTGATCCAGTCGCTGCGTAACATGAAAGGCATGATCGCCCGCGAAGTGCGGCGCCGCGGGCTGAAAGATAACATCAAGCTCGGCGCCGGCGGGATCCGCGAAATTGAGTTTATCGTTCAGGTCTTTCAGCTGATCCGCGGTGGTCGCGAACCTGCGCTGCAACAGCGCGCCCTGCTGCCGACGCTGGCGGCGATTGATGAGCTACATCTGCTGCCGGAAGGCGACGCGGCGCTGCTGCGTGAGGCCTATCTGTTCCTGCGCCGGCTGGAAAACCTGTTGCAAAGCATCAACGATGAGCAGACCCAGACTCTGCCGCAGGATGACCTTAACCGCGCCAGGCTGGCGTGGGGGATGCATACCGAAGACTGGGAGACGCTGAGCGCGCAGCTGGCGAGCCAGATGGCCAACGTGCGGCGAGTGTTTAATGAACTGATCGGCGATGATGAGGATCAGTCCCCGGATGAGCAGCTGGCCGAGTACTGGCGCGAGCTGTGGCAGGATGCGCTGGAAGAAGATGACGCCAGCCCGGCGCTGGCGCATTTAAACGATACCGACCGCCGCAGCGTGCTGGCGCTGATTGCCGATTTCCGCAAAGAGCTGGATCGGCGCACCATCGGCCCGCGCGGCCGCCAGGTGCTGGATCAACTGATGCCGCATCTGCTGAGCGAAATCTGCTCGCGTGCCGATGCGCCGCTGCCTCTGGCGCGGATCACGCCGCTGTTGACCGGCATCGTCACCCGCACCACTTATCTTGAACTGCTGAGCGAATACCCCGGCGCGCTGAAACACCTGATCACGCTCTGCGCGGCGTCGCCGATGGTCGCCAGCCAGTTGGCGCGCCACCCGCTGCTGCTGGATGAGCTGCTGGATCCCAACACCCTCTATCAGCCGACGGCGACCGATGCCTATCGCGACGAGCTGCGCCAGTACCTGCTGCGTGTGCCGGAAGAGGATGAAGAGCAGCAGCTGGAGGCGTTGCGCCAGTTTAAGCAGGCGCAGCAGCTGCATATCGCGGCGGCGGATATCGCTGGCACCCTGCCGGTGATGAAGGTCAGCGATCACTTAACCTGGCTTGCCGAAGCGATCCTCGATGCGGTGGTGCAGCAGGCATGGGGGCAGATGGTGGCTCGCTATGGCCAGCCGACCCACCTGCACGATCGCCAGGGGCGCGGCTTTGCCGTCGTCGGCTACGGTAAGCTCGGCGGTTGGGAGCTGGGCTACAGCTCCGATCTCGATCTGGTGTTCCTCCATGACTGCCCGGCGGAGGTGATGACCGACGGCGAGCGGGAGATTGACGGCCGTCAGTTCTACCTGCGGCTGGCCCAGCGGATCATGCATCTGTTTAGCACCCGTACCTCGTCCGGTATTCTCTACGAAGTGGATGCCAGGCTGCGCCCTTCTGGCGCGGCCGGGATGCTGGTCACCACCGCCGACGCGTTTGCTGACTATCAGCAGAACGAAGCCTGGACGTGGGAACATCAGGCGCTGGTGCGCGCCCGCGTGGTCTATGGCGACCCGGCGCTGCAGGCGCGCTTTGACGCCATTCGTCGCGATATTCTGACCACCCCGCGGGAGGGCGCCACCCTGCAGACCGAGGTTCGCGAGATGCGCGAGAAGATGCGTGCCCACCTTGGCAACAAGCATCCCGATCGTTTTGATATCAAAGCCGATGCCGGTGGGATCACGGATATTGAATTTATTACCCAGTATCTGGTCCTACGCTATGCCAGCGACAAGCCGAAGCTGACCCGCTGGTCTGATAACGTGCGTATTCTCGAGCTGCTGGCGCAGAACGACATCATGGACGAGGAGGAGGCGCGCGCCTTAACGCATGCGTACACCACCTTGCGTGATGCGCTCCATCATCTGGCCCTGCAGGAGCTGCCGGGACACGTGGCGCCAGAGGCCTTCAGCCGGGAGCGTGAGCAGGTCAGCGCCAGCTGGCAGAAGTGGCTGATGGCTTAACTATAAAATCGGGTGTGCTATTATCGCGCGCAAAGTTTGCGTCTCGCAGGAGAGAGTCATGAAAGTAACGCTGCCGGAGTTTGAACGTGCAGGAGTGTTGGTGGTGGGTGATGTGATGCTGGACCGCTACTGGTACGGCCCCACCAGTCGTATTTCCCCGGAAGCCCCGGTGCCGGTGGTGAAGGTGGAAAATATCGAAGAACGTCCTGGCGGCGCGGCAAACGTAGCGATGAACATCGCCTCCCTGGGGGCAACGTCGCGCCTGGTGGGATTGACCGGGATTGACGACGCTGCCCGCGCGCTGAGCCAGGCGCTGGCCAATGTGAATGTGAAGTGCGACTTCGTCTCCGTTCCGACTCACCCGACCATCACCAAGCTGCGGGTGCTGTCGCGCAATCAGCAGCTGATCCGCCTCGACTTTGAAGAGGGTTTCTCCGGCGTGGATCCGCAGCCGATGCACGAGCGCATTCAGCAGGCGCTGGGATCCATTGGCGCGCTGGTCCTCTCGGACTACGCCAAAGGGGCGCTGACCAGCGTCCAGACCATGATCGCGCTCGCACGTGAAGCGGGTGTGCCGGTGCTGATCGATCCGAAAGGCACTGATTTCGAACGCTACCGCGGCGCGACGCTGCTCACCCCGAACCTCTCTGAGTTTGAAGCGGTGGTGGGCAAGTGTCAGGATGAAGCGGAGATCGTTGAACGCGGCATGAAGCTCATCGCTGAATTTGAACTGTCGGCGCTGCTGGTGACGCGTTCTGAGCAGGGGATGACGCTGCTGCAGCCGGGGCGTCCGCCGCTGCATATGCCGACCCAGGCACAGGAAGTGTACGACGTGACCGGCGCTGGCGACACGGTGATTGGCGTGCTGGCGGCGACCCTGGCGTCCGGCAACACCCTGGAAGAGGCCTGCTATTTCGCTAACGCCGCGGCGGGCGTGGTGGTCGGCAAGCTGGGGACCTCCACCGTTTCCCCTGTCGAGCTGGAAAACGCGGTCCGCGGCCGGGCTGAGACCGGCTTTGGCGTGATGAGCGAAGAGGAACTCAAACAGGCGGTTGCGGCGGCGCGCAAGCGCGGCGAGAAAGTGGTGATGACCAACGGGGTCTTCGACATTCTGCATGCCGGCCATGTCTCCTATCTGGCGAATGCGCGCAAGCTGGGCGACCGTCTGATCGTGGCGGTTAACAGCGATGCCTCCACCAAACGTCTGAAAGGCGAAACCCGCCCGGTGAACCCGCTGGAGCAGCGGATGATCGTGCTGGGGGCGCTGGAGGCCGTCGACTGGGTGGTCTCCTTCGAAGAAGACACCCCGCAGCGACTGATTGCCGGCATCCTGCCGGACCTGCTGGTCAAAGGCGGCGATTATAAGCCGGAACAGATCGCCGGCAGTGAAGAGGTCTGGGCTAACGGCGGCGAAGTGCTGGTGCTCAACTTTGAAGATGGCTGCTCGACCACCAATATTATTAAGAAAATACAAAAAGATAGCGACAAATAAGCTTTCCGCTATTCACCGGCTTGTACGGTGAAGCATCACGGCCCGCGATGGAGATATCGCGGGCCGTTTTTATTTAATCATGTGGAAAATGATTTAGCGCAATAAATAATCATGTTAAGCGCATTTTTCGTACAAATCGCGTTAAGGTAAGCGTAAATACTGAAGTAAGTAAAAGGCATATGACTGATCAGAACATCCACCGCTGAAGGAGTATGCGCATGAACCATAACGATATGTATTCAATGAAGAATTTTGATTTTTTGGCGCGGAGTTTCGCCAGAATGCACGCGCAAGGCCAGCCAGTTGATCTTCAGGCCATTGTCGGCAATATGGATGAAGAGCATCGTGAATGGTTTTGCCAGCGTTATGAACTTTACTGTCGTCAGGTGAACAGCCCGGCGGAAGCCGCACACTAAGCCAAACGCAAAACGGGCCCCCAGGGGCCCGTTTTTTACGGCTGCTCTTCGCTGCCAGGCGTCGCTGCCGGGCGGTTTTCGAGGTCATTCAGACGCTGCTCCAGCAGCGCCAGTTTTTCGCGGGTCCGCAGCAAAACCTGAGTCTGTACGTCAAACTCTTCGCGGCTGACCAGATCCAGGCGGGTCAGCTGCGACTGCAGCGCCTGGCGGATTTTCTTCTCAACATCCTCACCCAGATCGCGAAGTCCTTTTGGCATCGACTCATGGACCTGGCGGGCGATTTGTTCAATTTTTTTCGGGTCAATCATGGTGGTTTCCTGCTCGGGTCGGATGATTGATCATTGTAGTGCGAACCAGGCCGCCTATAAACCAGAAATGTTTGAAGCTTATGCATTGCCGAGGATAGTCAATAGCGTTATAGTTATCTCGCTTATTCTCAGGGCGGGGCGAAATTCCCCACCGGCGGTAAATCAACCATCGCGTTGAAAGCCCGCGAGCGCTTCCCGTGACTACGGGAAGGTCAGCAGATCCGGTGTAATTCCGGGGCCGACGGTTAAAGTCCGGATGGGAGAGAGTAACGGCACAGTCGGGCCCAGGCCCGCTCGCGTTGACTTTTGCCGCTAAACCGGCGCTCCTAAGACTGCCCTGATTCTGGTAACCATAATTTTAATGAGGTTTTTTTACCATGAATCAGACGCTCCTTTCTTCTTTTGGTACCGCTTTTGAACGTGTGGAACACGCTTTGGACGCCCTGCGCGAAGGCCGCGGCGTGATGGTGCTTGATGATGAAGACCGTGAAAACGAAGGCGATATGATCTTCGCCGCCGAAACCATGACCGTTGAGCAGATGGCGCTGACCATTCGTCACGGCAGCGGCATTGTGTGCCTGTGCCTGACCGACGATCGCCGCAAACAGCTGGATCTGCCGATGATGGTGGAGAACAACACCAGCGCCTACGGCACCGGCTTTACCGTGACCATCGAAGCGGCCGAAGGTGTGACCACCGGCGTCTCCGCTGCCGACCGCGTGACCACCGTCCGCGCGGCCATCGCCGACGGCGCGAAACCTTCCGATCTCAACCGTCCAGGCCACGTCTTCCCGCTGCGTGCGCAGCCGGGTGGTGTACTGACCCGCGGCGGCCACACCGAAGCCACTATCGATCTCGTGACCCTGGCTGGCTTTAAACCGGCAGGCGTGCTGTGCGAGCTGACCAATGACGATGGCACCATGGCGCGCGCGCCGGAGTGCATCAAGTTCGCTCAGCAGCATAATATGGCGGTGGTCACGATTGAAGATCTGGTGGCCTATCGTCGCGAACATGAGCGTAAAGCCAGCTAAATAGTGGTTCGCTACGCCTGAGCACAGCCCACTTTTTAGTGGGCTGTGTTGTTTCTGCGCCTTAACCGATGCCCATCGTCTGGAGTACCACCAGGCTCAGCCCCATCACCGACATCCCGCACAGGACGCCATAGCTTGGGTTGCTCTGCGGATCGATCTCTTTCGCCAGCGGCATCAGTTCATCGACTGACAGTGCCACCATAATCCCGGCGACGGCAGCCATGATCGCTCCCATCACCAGCGGTGAGACCAGGCTGCCCAGAATCAACCACGCCAGCACGCCGCCCAAAATTTCCGCCATGCCGGAAAGCCCGGCCCAGAGCACCGCCTTGCTGCGCGATCCGGTGGCGGCATACACTGGCCCGGCAACGGCCAGTCCTTCAGGAATATTGTGCAGGGCAACGGCGAGGGCCACGCCCATGCCGAGTTCCAGGTTGTTGCTGGCCGTGACATAGGTGGCGATCCCTTCCGGGAAGTTATGCAGGCTGATACCCAGCGTCAGCAGAATAGCGGTGCGACGTAAATTACGCGGGCGCGGTGCGGCGGGGGTCATCAGATCCTGCGGGTGGGCGTGCGGCAGCAGGCGGTCAAGGCCGAAATAGCCCAGCAGGCCGATGATAAACATCCCGTAACCGAGCAGCGGTGACATACCTTCGGCGGCCAGCGCGGCAGGCAGCATTTCCATCAACGAAATCAATAGCATGATCCCGGCGGCAAAGCCGAGGGAGAAGCCAAGCAGACGGTTAGAGGGTTTCTGACTAATCACGCCAAATATGGCGCCAATAAAGGTTGCGCTACCGGCTAACAGCGTCAATATTAAGGGTGATGACATCGCTACTCTCCCTGTGAAAATAAGTGCATATGAGTATATTGCCTGAGGATGCGCGTACGGGACACGTCCCTTTACCGCGAATTACATTCAAATTTTCTGACGATCATCATCATGGTTATCTGAGTTTATCCTGGCGCAAAAGCGCGTAATGTGAGCACATCACATTGACACCCTAAGGATATCATCATGTCCCGTACCCGAATGCCCGCGTTGTTTCTCGGCCATGGCAGCCCAATGAACGTGCTGGAAGACAACATTTATACTCGCGCCTGGGCTCATCTGGGCGAAACCCTGCCGCGTCCGAAGGCGATTGTGGTGGTCTCTGCGCACTGGTTTACGCGCGGTACGGGCGTGACGGCGATGGAGGCCCCGAAGACCATTCACGACTTCGGCGGTTTCCCGCAGGCGTTGTATGACACCCATTATCCGGCACCGGGCTCTCCGGCGCTGGCGCAACGACTGGTGGAGCTGCTCTCGCCTGTGCCGGTCACCCTCGATAAAGAAGCCTGGGGATTTGACCATGGCTCGTGGGGCGTGTTGATTAAAATGTATCCGCAGGCGGATATCCCGATGGTTCAGTTGAGCATCGACAGCACCAAACCGCCGGCCTGGCATCTCGAAATGGGGCGGAAACTGGCCTCGCTGCGTGATGAAGGCATTATGCTGGTGGCCAGCGGCAACGTGGTGCATAACCTGCGCACCGCCCGCTGGCATGGCGAGAACACGCCGTACCCATGGGCAGAGTCCTTCAATAACTACGTGAAGGCGAATCTGCAATGGCAGGGGCCGGACGAGCAGCACCCGCTGGTTAACTACCTGGCGCATGAGGGGGGCTCGCTCTCCAACCCAACGGCGGAGCATTTTCTGCCGCTGCTGTATGTCCTGGGAGCGTGGGATGGTGTTGAAGCGATGACGATCCCGGTCGATGGCATCGAGATGGGCTCGCTGAGCATGCTGTCGGTAGTGGTTGGCGCCTGATAAGATATTGTGCTCCAGCGGCGATATCGTCGCCGGAGCACGATGTTATTCGACGAAAATGTGCGGATAGAAGCGCGACAGATCCTGGGTGATCAGCGCCCGATCTTCGCGAATGCCGATCCCGGCGGGCTGATCGTTGATGAGCCAGCTGCCAATCAGCGTGTAGCTATCACCAAACTTCGGCAGGGGGTAAAACTCCTGCACGATGGTCCCTTCTTCCCCGTACGGACCTTCCACCGACTCCACGACCTTGCCCTGCTCAACAATGGAGACGTTGGCCCCTTCACGGGAGAAGATCGGCTTAATGACGTACTTCTCCATCTCCGGGTGGGCATCTTCGCTGAAGTAGGCCGCCAGCAGATTCGGGTGATTGGGGAACATTTCCCATAGCATCGGCAGCAACGCTTTGTTGGAGATAATGCTCTTCCACGCCGGCTCCAGCCAGCGGACGCCGGCGTCTTCCAGCTTGGTGGAGAACATCTCCCGCAGCATAAACTCCCACGGATAGAGCTTGAACAGGTTACCAATCACCTGATCCTGCAGATCGGTAAACTGGCCTTTTTCGCCAAGGCCAATATCTTCGATGTAGAGGAATTCCGTCGCCAGGCCAGCTTCGGCGGCGCAGTCCTGCAGGTATTGCACGGTGCCGCGATCTTCAACGGTATCGCGGCAGCAGGCCATATGCAGCAGCTGGAAGCCAAACTGCTCGCGCAGCTCGCCGAAGCGCTCGATGAGTTTTTCCTGCAAGCTGTTGAACTGGTCACTGCCCGCTGGTAGCTTGCCAGCGTTGAGCTGGTCTTCCAGCCAGATCCACTGGAAGAAGGCCGCTTCATACAGCGAGGTCGGGGTGTCGGCATTGTTCTCCAGCAACTTCGGTTCGCCAACACCATCCCAGGCCAGGTCGAGACGCGAGTAGAGCGACGGCTGGTGGGTTTTCCACGACTGGCGCACAAAGCCCCAGGTGTGTTTAGGGATGCGGAATTTGGCCATCAGCTCATCGCTGGCGATCACTTTCTCCACCACCTGGAGGCACATTTGATGCAGCTCGGCGGTGACTTCCTCCAGCTTTTCCACCTGCGCGAGGGTCAGCTTGTAATAAGCCTCTTCGCTCCAGTAGGGCTCGCCGTACATGGTGTGAAAGTTGAAGCCGTACTCGGTCGCTTTCTCGCGCCAGTCCGGGCGCTCAGTAATACTGACTCTTTCCATGTGAGTTAGCCGCCCATCGAGCGAGAAGAGGACGTTGAGCCTGCGGCGCTACGCTGCATGGTCGACTGCTTCGCCACCGACTCGCCGAAACCTCCGCGGGTCACGGTGGTGGTGGTGGCCGGCTTCGGCGCCATCGCGGTTTTCGGCACGTTCATGGTGCGCCCTGGCTGGGCGGCGCCATAGTTCTTGCCGCTGGCGTCGGTGTACTGACCATAAGCCGGGCTGGCCGGATTTTTCGAGCTGAACAGCGGTTGCTGTTGCGCCATGCCGCCGCCCATCAGGCGGCCCATCATATAGCCGGCCATCAGCGGCATCCAGAAGCTGCCGCTGCTTTGCGCCTGCGCCTGATTTTCCGGGGCGACGCCCGCCTGGGCTGGCGTCTGCTGGCACTGGCCTTCGCCAAACTCGGCGACGCAGTCTTCACGGGTGGCATATTTCGGTGCGGTGCGTTCGGCTTCTTTTACCGCGTTGGTGTAGGCCGTGGTGCACTCAGCTGCTTTGCCCGGATTAGCGGCGGAGCAGTCATCAGCGTTCTGGTACAGCGATACCGTTTCGTCGCTTTTTTCACAACCGGCAAGCATAAAAACCGCGGTGACGGCCAGCGCGACCGGCGTCAGATGACGTGCGCTCCAGCTTTTGCGGAATGACGAGTGATTAATTTTTTTTGTCCGTTTCATATTTGTCTTCCAGGACCCAGTGGTATGGCGTGTGTTAACGCTCAGGATAGAGGATGAGTGGTGGAAAATGAAGCGAAGAGGGGCGATAAGCGGGGGATCTTTACGTTGCCTTACGTTTAACGCATCGCCTGTCCGACGGACAGGCGATGCGCGTCACAGTAATGCGAATTACTGACGGAACGGATTGCTGCTGCTGGTCTGCGTCGTCCGCGTGGACGCCGGTTTCACCGCTGCGGTGGTGTTGCCATAGCCATCGGCGGTGGCATCCTGCTGTGGATTTTCCGGCGCGACGCTGTCCGCGGAGGTGGGGATCGGTTTGCCCAGCGTGTTGTTCAGCGCCACCAGATCCTGCTCGTTCAGGGTACCTAACGCCGACTTGATATTCAGCTCGTTGATCAGGTAGTTATAGCGCGCATTAGAGAGCTGCTGCTTGGCGTTATACAGCGTGGTGGTGGCGTCGAGGACGTCAACGATGGTACGCGTACCCACCGAGTAGCCTGCTTCCATCGCATCCAGGGAGCTTTGCGCAGAGACCACCGCCTGTTTGTAGGCGTTGATGCTGCTGATGGAGGCGTTCACGTTGTTAAACGACGAACGCACAGTCTGCACGACGCTGCGGTGGGCGCTTTCCAGCTGCTCGCTGGCGCCAACGAAGTTGTATTGCGCCTGTTTGACCTGCGAGGTCACCGCGCCGCCCTGATACAGTGGCAGAGAGAAGTTCAGGCCGATTTGGTTCTGCCCAACGTCACTGTCGTTGTAGGCGAGTGGGGTATTGGTTTTTGAACCGTTGTAACGCGTATTCGAGACGCCGGTAGAGGCGGAAAGGTTCAGGGTCGGCAAATGACCGTCCTGCGCCTGGCGAATCTGCTCGCGAGCCAGGTCCTGGCTCAGACGCGCCTGCAGCAGCGACAGGTTGCGGTTCTCCGCTTCCTTCAGCAGGGCGTTGACCGCCTGCGGCTTGTTGGTTTTGAAGCCATTCACGTTCAGCGAGGCCAGCTCCGGGTAGTAGTTGCCGGTGACCTGGCGCAGTTCTTCGACGGCGTTGTCGAGATCGTTACGCGCGGTGACTTCGTTCGCCAGCACGGCGTCGTATTGTGAACGGGCGTTCTGCACGTCGGTGATCGCCACCAGGCCTACGTTAAAGCGCTGCGTGGTTTGATCCAACTGGCGGTAAATAGCCTGTTTCTGCGCTTCGGTATAGGAGAGCGTGTCGATGGCGGCCAGCACTTTAAAATAGGCCGTCGCGGTATTCAGAATCAGCGTTTGCTGATCGGTCTGATACGTGACATCCTGAATCCCTGCCGTTTTTTCCTGCAGCGTCAGGGCGCGCCATTTCGACATATCAAACAGAACCTGCGTTAACTGCAGCGAGCCGCTGGTGACGTTAGAGTTGACGCCGTTGTTGTCGCGATAGCCATTGTTATAGGTATAATCCGCTCCCAGCCCAAGCTGAGGCAGTAATGGACTGCGCGCTTCATTGATCTTTTCGAACGCGGCGTCACGATCGGCTGCCGATTTACGCAGATCGGGGTTGCTGATGCGCGCCTGCTGGTAAACCTGAAGCAGGTTTTCCGCCTGGCTCATGGCGCTGAACCCGGTCAGGCTCAGGCCGATAAGAATGGGGAGCAATTTCTTCATTTGCATTCCTTGTTGTGAAGCATTTAGCGCTGGTCTAATTCTAAGAAAAATTCCGCTGATTGTATCGATTCTGCCGCCGTAAAAAGTTGGCGTTACGTGCCATCCGGCGGTAATTTGCACCAATCTAACATACGGACCGTAAAACGGTAGCCAAACGGTCTGGAAATCCCTAATTTCGGATTCGCAGGACATGACAATGAGCAAACCCATTCAGCAGGGAATTACCTTCTTCAAAAATGATGTAGAAATTATTGCACGCGAAACGCTGTATCGTGGTTTTTTTTCGCTCGATTTATACCGTTTTCGCCACCGTCTGTTTAACGGCGGCATGAGCGACGAAGTCACCCGTGAAATTTTTGAGCGCGGGCATGCCGCCGTCTTGCTACCCTTTGACCCGGTGCGGGACGAAGTGGTGCTCGTCGAACAAATCCGTATCGCCGCCTATGATACCAGCGAGAGCCCGTGGCTGCTCGAAATGGTCGCCGGCATGATCGAAGAGGGGGAGACGGTGGAAGACGTTGCCCGTCGTGAAGCGCTGGAGGAGGCCGGACTTGAAGTCGGGCGGACGAAACCAATATTAAGCTATCTGGCCAGCCCTGGCGGCACCAGCGAACGGTTATCGATCCTGGTGGGAGAAGTTGATGCATCCACGGCAAAAGGCATTCACGGCCTGGCCGAGGAAAACGAGGATATTCGGGTGCATGTGGTGAGCCGGGAACAGGCTTACCAGTGGGTAGAAGAGGGGAAAATCGATAACGCAGCCTCTGTCATCGCCTTGCAATGGCTGCAATTGCATTATCACAATTTACGAAACGAGTGGACAAAATGAAGCGTTATACACCTGACTTCCCTGAGATGATGCGCCTGTGCGAGACCAACTTCGCGCAGTTGCGCCGCCTGTTGCCGCGAACGGATGCAGCGGGTGAGAAGGTAAGCTATCAGGTGGGAAGCGCGCAGTATCGGTTAACGATAGTTGAATCGACCCGCTACACTACTCTGGTGGCGATAGAACAGACTCTGCCTGCGGTGAGCTACTGGAGCCTGCCATCCATGACCGTTCGCCTCTACCATGATGCCATGGTGGCCGAAGTGTGTTCGAGTCAGCAGATCTTTCGCTTCAAAGCGCGGTATGATTATCCTAATAAAAAGTTGCATCAACGCGACGAAAAGCATCAAATTAACCAGTTTCTGGCCGACTGGCTGCGTTACTGTTTAGCACATGGAGCGATGGCGATTCCGGTTTGTTAGCGTCGTTAAACCTAAGGACACCATTTGGAAAGCCTGTTAAACCTACCTCTGGCTGGTGAGGCCAGAGTCAGGATCTTACAAATTACTGATACTCACCTGTTTGCTGAAAAACATGAAACGTTGTTAGGCATTAATACCTGGGAAAGTTATCAGGCCGTACTGTCGGCTATTCATGCCTCACAGCGTCCATGTGATCTGATTGTCGCAACAGGCGATCTGGCGCAGGACCACTCCTCCGCGGCCTATCAGCATTTTGCTGAGGGTATCGCGAGTTTTGCTGCACCCTGCGTCTGGCTACCGGGTAACCATGATTTCCAGCCGGCGATGTACAGTACGCTGCAGGAGTCAGGCATTTCACCCGCCAAACGTGTGTTTCTCGGCGACCACTGGCAGATCCTGCTGCTGGACAGCCAGGTGTTTGGCGTTCCCCATGGCGAGCTGAGCGACTTCCAGCTGGAGTGGCTCGAACACAAGCTGGCGGAAGCGCCGGAGCGTTATACCTTACTCCTGCTGCACCACCATCCGCTGCCTGCTGGTTGCAGCTGGCTGGATCAGCACAGCCTGCGCAACGCTGGCGCGCTGGACCGCGCGCTGAGCGCCTGGCCGCGGGTGAGGCATCTGCTGTGCGGCCATATTCATCAGGAGCTGGATCTGGACTGGAATGGCCGGCGCATGATGGCGACGCCGTCGACCTGCGTTCAGTTCAAACCGCACTGCGCCAATTTCACTCTGGATACCGTCTCACCCGGCTGGCGCTGGCTGGAGCTGCATCCTGATGGGACGTTGACCACCGAAGTGTGCCGCCTGGAAGGCGCCGAGTTTCACCCGGATATAGCTTCAGAAGGCTACTGATGGCGACGCTTCTTTATCTGCACGGCTTTAACAGTTCCCCGCGCTCGGCGAAGGCGATGGCGTTAAACACCTGGCTGTCGCAGCAGCACCCCGACATCACCATGGTGGTGCCGGAGCTGCCGCCTTATCCGGCTGAAACGGCAGAGCTGCTGGAATCCATTGTGCTGGAGCATGGCGGCGAGCCACTCGGGGTTGTGGGGTCGTCGCTGGGCGGCTACTACGCGACCTGGCTGTCGCAGTGCTTTATGGTGCCGGCAGTGGTCGTCAACCCGGCGGTGCGCCCGTTTGAACTGCTGAACAATTTTCTCGGCCACAATGAGAATCCATACACCGGGCAGCAATATGTGCTAGAGTCTCGCCATATTTACGATCTCAAAGTCATGCAAATCGACCCGCTTGAAGCGCCGGATTTACTCTGGTTGCTGCAGCAGACCGGGGATGAAGTGCTTGATTACCGCCAGGCCGTTCATTACTACGCCTCCTGCCGGCAAACGGTGGAGGAGGGCGGTAATCACGCATTTGTCGGCTTTGACGATCATTTCACTCAGATTATCGAATTTCTCGGCCTGTGCTAAACGGCCCTGAACGACCTACGAATACACACCATGACGCAATCTTCATATAACGCTGATGCCATTGAGGTACTCACCGGGCTAGAGCCGGTGCGCCGCCGTCCGGGCATGTATACCGACACCACCCGTCCTAACCATCTTGGTCAGGAAGTTATTGATAACAGTGTGGATGAAGCGCTGGCAGGCCACGCCAAACGCGTGGAAGTTATCCTTCATGCCGACCAGTCCCTGGAAGTCATTGACGACGGGCGCGGCATGCCGGTCGACATCCACCCGGAAGAAGGGGTGCCGGCGGTCGAGCTGATCCTCTGCCGACTGCACGCGGGCGGGAAGTTTTCCAACAAAAACTACCAGTTTTCCGGCGGCCTGCACGGGGTCGGGATCTCGGTGGTCAACGCCCTGTCAAAACGCGTAGAGGTGAATGTTCGTCGCGACGGTCAGGTCTACAGCATCGCCTTTGAAAACGGTGAAAAAGTAGAAGATCTGCATGTCACCGGTACCTGTGGCAAACGCAATACCGGGACCAGTGTCCATTTCTGGCCGGACGAAAGCTTCTTCGACAGCCCGCGTTTCTCCGTTTCGCGTTTGACCCACCTGCTAAAAGCGAAAGCGGTGCTGTGCCCCGGCGTGGAAATCGTCTTTCGCGACCAGGTTAACGACAGCGAGCAGCGCTGGTGCTATGCCGATGGCCTTAACGACTACCTGTGCGAAGCCGTAAACGGCTTGCCGCTGTTGCCGGAAAAACCGTTCGTCGGCACCTTCTCCGGCGAGACGGAAGCCGTGGACTGGGCGCTGCTGTGGCTGCCGGAAGGCGGCGAACTGCTGACCGAAAGCTACGTCAACCTGATCCCGACCATGCAGGGTGGGACGCACGTTAACGGTCTGCGTCAGGGGCTGCTGGATGCGATGCGGGAGTTCTGCGAATACCGTAATATCCTGCCGCGCGGCGTGAAGCTGTCAGCGGAAGATATCTGGGATCGCTGCGCCTACGTGCTGTCGGTGAAAATGCAGGATCCGCAGTTCGCCGGGCAAACCAAAGAGCGTCTGTCGTCGCGCCAGTGCGCGGCGTTCGTCTCTGGCGTGGTGAAAGATGCCTTCAGCCTGTGGCTGAACCAGAACGTGCAGGCTGCTGAACTGCTGGCGGAGATGGCTATCTCCAGCGCCCAGCGTCGTCTGCGCGCTGCCAAGAAAGTGGTGCGTAAAAAGCTGACCAGCGGTCCGGCGTTGCCGGGTAAGCTGGCGGACTGTACCGCGCAGGACCTGAACCGCACCGAGCTGTTCCTCGTCGAAGGGGACTCGGCGGGCGGTTCAGCCAAGCAGGCGCGCGATCGCGAATATCAGGCGATCATGCCGCTGAAAGGCAAGATCCTGAATACCTGGGAAGTCTCTTCCGATGAAGTGTTAGCTTCGCAAGAAGTTCACGACATTTCGGTGGCAATTGGTATTGACCCGGATAGCGATGATTTAAGCCAGCTGCGCTACGGCAAAGTTTGTATTCTGGCGGATGCGGACTCCGATGGTCTGCACATCGCTACCCTGCTGTGCGCGCTGTTTGTGAGACATTTTCGTACTCTGGTGAAAGAGGGGCACGTCTACGTCGCGCTGCCGCCTCTGTACCGTATCGACCTTGGTAAAGAGGTCTACTACGCGCTGACGGAAGAAGAAAAAACCGGCGTGCTGGAGCAACTGAAGCGCAAGAAGGGCAAACCAAACGTCCAGCGTTTTAAAGGTCTGGGTGAGATGAACCCAATGCAGTTGCGGGAAACCACGCTTGATCCGAACACCCGCCGCCTGGTGCAACTGGTGATCAGCGATGAGGATGAACAGCAGACCACGGCGATGATGGATATGCTGTTGGCCAAGAAGCGTTCCGAAGACCGTCGCAACTGGCTGCAGGAGAAGGGCGATATGGCGGACCTGGAAGCCTGAGTCTGCACGTTTCACCAGACGTAAAAGGGAGCCTCAGGCTCCCTTTTTCATTTCACGGCTGCGTCGGCGGGCTTAGACGCCAGGCTGCAGGATACGGATGGTGGTTTCCAGCACATCGCCTTTGACCGCTTCCGACCAGGCTTTCATGTGTGGCGTCTGCAGGTGCGCTTCAAGATGCGCGACGCTTTCCCACTGCTCCACCATGACGATAGAGTCGGGGGCCGTGGTCTGGAAGCTGACGCCGGCGGCATGATCTACCATCGGCGCGTAGCCGTGGCAGCCGGCCTCCTGCAAAACGGTCGGAATGATTTTCGCGAACTGATCGAGAACCGCCTGACGGTGGTGCTGGCCCGGGCGGGTACGGATTTCTGCAATCACTGTTAACATGGTTAACTCAACTCCTTCTGTGTGTATCTCGTCATACTCCAGGTTCGAATAACTCGAAATATGTAGAGCGTTGACCTGTAGTTAACCAAAAATTTCCGCCAGATGCTTGCGATATTCTGCGATATACCGTGGGACATCAGGCATTTTAATCACGTCGTTGGCGATAAAGGTCGGCAGCGCCTCCAATCCCAGGAACTGGTTGGCTTTATGGAACGGCAGGTAAACGCCGTCAACGCCAACGCCGTGGAAGAACTGGTCTTCGTCGGTGAAGGCTTCCATCGGCGCGTTCCAGGTCAGGGAGAGCATATATTTTTTCCCCTGCACCAGGCCGCCGGAGCCATATTTTTTGCTGGCGTCGGAGCGGGTACGACCGTCGCTGGCGTACAGCGAGCCGTGGCCTTCGGTAAAGACATCATCCATATATTTCTTCACCGTCCACGGCGCGCCCATCCACCAGCCAGGCATCTGCCAGATCACCACATCGGCCCACAGGAAATTCTGCACTTCTGCTTTTACGTCGTACTCGCTTTCGGCGCGAACGCTTTTAACATCGTGCCCGGCGTCGCGCAGATAACTCTCCGCGACCTCGGTCAGGGTGTCGTTCAGCTGGCCATTCGAGTGCGCGAACTTTTTTGCGCCATTGATAATCAGGATGTTGCTCATCATTTGTCCTCAATCTTGAAAATTTGCCGACGATCTTACCCCGCGAAGCGGGGCAGTAAAATGAGCAAAATGTGCAAAGTCTTTTGCCAAAAGAGCAATAATCTCGCTACCAGTACACACGGGCTTCGAAGCCGCCATCGCGGGCGTTAGCAAAATCAACCTGCATGCCATGCAGCGAGGCGATGCGCCGGACGATCGACAGGCCCAGGCCGCTGCCCGGCGCGTCCTGCCCCGGCGGGCGATAAAAACGCTCGCCGATACGCGCCAGTGCCTGCGGGCTAATGCCTGGGCCGTTATCACGCACCCGAAACTCGCGGGCGTTGAGCGTGATATCAACCTGGCTGCCGCGCGGGCTGTAGCGCACAGCGTTATCCAGCAGGTTGCGTACCAGCAGGCTGAGCAGCAGCGGCTGGCCGGTGCGGGCGATGCCGGCGGCATTAAGATGCAGGCGCAGCTCAATCCCGGACTGCTGCGCGTGGTGATACATCTCCATCACCGCCGACTGCAGCAGGTCGTCGATGGCGACCGGTTGCACGTCATCCAGTTGGGCGAGTGAGTCCAGCCGCGACAGCGTCAGCAGCTGATCGACCAGCCGGGTGGCGCGATCGATCCCCTGGTGGAGCTGGGCCAGCGCTTTCTCACGTCCTTCTGCATCGTCCATAGAGAGCTGGGCGACTTCGGTCTGCACCTTCAGCGCCGCCAGCGGGCTGCGCAGCTCATGGGCGGCATCAGAGGTAAACCGACGTTCGCGCAGCATGGCGTCGTGGGTGCGCTGGAACAGCTGATTCAGGGCCTCGACCAACGGGCGGACTTCAGAGGGGATCTTCTCCACGCTGAGCGATTCCGCTGAATCCGGCGCGCGCAGGCGCAGCGTGCGCGCCAGCTTTTTCAACGGCGCCAGTTCGCGGCTTAACAGCACGATAAGCAGCACGAACATCAGCGGCAGGGCGATCATCCACGGGGTGAGCTGCGAGGTCACGATATCCATCGCCATTTCACGCCGATAATCCCACTCCTGGCCGACGGCGATGCGATGGCGACCGTCGGCGGTGGTTAGCCACAGGAAGCGCCATTCGTCATCATCGCCGCGCAGGTAGCCATCACTGAACCCCTCGCGCTGCGAGTTCCACTGGATATCCTCCCCGTTCTCGCCGTCGTTGAGCACCATGGTGCCGTCGCGGGTGAAGATGGCGAACGCCAGCGCGTCGTCGTCGATGTGTCCATGCCGCACCTTTTTCTTTTCACCGAGCGATGCGGGCGGGGCGTGGAGTTCATCGAAATGCATGGCGCTCAGGCGGCGGGCGAACAGCAGCTGCTGGGTATCGAACAGCTTATCCAGCTTTTTGCTGGTTTGCTGCCAGGCGATCACGCTGGCGATGCCCCAGGCGGCCGCGGTCAGCACAGCAAACAGCAGCGTCAGACGGACGCGCAGGCTCAGGCGGGCAAGTCGTTTCATGCGTCACCCAGGGTATAGCCGATGCCGTGGACGGTGCGGATAAACCCGCTGCCGAGTTTGCGGCGTAGATGATGGACGTGAACTTCCACGGCGTTGCTGGAGACCTCGTCGTCCCAGGTGTAGAGCTTTTCTTCGATAAGCTTGCGCGGCAACACGCGACCGGCGTTACGCAGCAGCAGTTCCAGCAGGGCGAACTCTTTCGGCTTTAGTACCAGGCTCTCGCCGTCGAGGCTGGCGGTTAAGCGGTTCGGGTCGAGGCTCACCTTGCCGTGGCGCAGCTCGCTGCTGCTCTGGCCGTGCGCGCGACGGATCAACGCTTCAAGACGTGCCGCCACTTCAATCAGGGCGAAAGGTTTGCACAGGTAGTCATCGGCGCCGAGCCGTAGCCCCTCCACTCGTTGGCTGAGCGCATCGCGGGCGGTGAGGATCAGCACCGGCTCATGGCGGCCCTTGTCCCGCCATTCGCGCAGAATATCGAGGCCATCGATGCCGGGGAGGGTGAGATCCAGGATTGCGGCGTCGTAGGGGGCGCTGTATAAGGCATTCTTGCCCTCCAGTCCGGCGGTAAACCAGTCGATGCTGAAGCCCATTTTGCTTAGGCCGGCTTTGATGCCGTCACCGATCAGCTTGTCATCTTCCACCAATAATATGCGCATGTTTCCCTCCGACGATCCTGTTTCTTAGCGCAGTAAACCGCGTTGAAGCCGGCGATGTACAGCATTAAAATTTCTTTTTTCCGCTTAAGAAGTCGTTAAGTTTTGTCAGGCGTAATAGGAGCCATATCAACACGAAGGGAGAACACATCATGAAGAAAATTGCTGCGATGACCGCGATCGTTGCCCTGGTTTCCATGCCGGTGCTGGCTGCCGAACAGGGCGGGTTTACCGGTCCTTCTTCGACCACGCAGGTCAGTTCGACCGCGCAGGCAGGCGGATTCACCGGCCCGAGCGGCGCGGTGACCACTGTCGCCAATGCCAAATCGCTGCGGGACGATACCTGGGTGACCCTGCGCGGCAAGATAACCGAGCGCATTTCTGACGATCTGTATAAGTTTCAGGATGCTTCCGGGGTGATCAATGTCGATATCGACCACAAGCGCTGGAACGGCGTGACCGTCGGCCCGCAGGACACGGTAGAAATTCAGGGGGAAGTCGATAAGGACTGGAACTCGGTAGAAATCGACGTTAAACAGATCCGTAAAATCGCGCCATAAGTCTTCGTCAGATAAGCGCAAGATCGGTCAGGAATCGCTATCCTCGCTCTGTCAGAGTATGTCGCGAGGAGGAGACGATGAACGATATTAAGGCCAGCCCGGCGTATGCCGGGCGCTTCCAGCGTGTCTGTAGGTACATTGCGCGCCATCTTGATGAGCCGCTGTCGCTGGAGGCGCTGAGCGCGATAGCGCACAGTTCGCCTTACCATTTTCACCGGCAATTTAGCGCTTATACCGGCATTCCATTGTACCGGTATATTCAGTGGTTGCGTCTGCGACGCGCCTGTTGGCGTCTGGCGTTCAACCCACGCGATAAAGTCATCGATATTGCCCTTGATGCCGGATTTCAGAATGCGGAGTCGTTCAGTCGTGCCTTCCGTACCGCGTTTGACCAAAGCCCGACCCAGTTCCGTCAGCAACCGGACTGGGCCGAGTGGCATCGACGCGTACCGAAACATACGCTACAGGAGCAAACGTCGATGGACGTCAATATTATTTCGTTCCCCACCACCCGGGTAGCCGTACTGCAACATCGCGGTAGCCCGGACCTTGTCAACGCGACCGCCGCGCGTTTTATCGCCTGGCGTAAGACGAGCGGATTATCGCCCGTCGCCACCAGCGATACCTGGGGGATCGCCTGGGACGATCCGCAGACCACCCCGCAGGAGGCATTTCGGTTTGATATCTGCGGCACGGTCGAACGGCCGGTCGATGAAAACGCCTTTGGCGTGATTAACGGCGAAATCCCCGGCGGACGCTGCGCCGTCGTGCGCCATCACGGCTCGCTGGACACGCTGGCGAACAGCGTTTGGTTTCTCTATCGCGACTGGTTACCCGCGTCAGGCGAGACGTTACGGGATTATCCGGTGTACTTCCGTTACCTCAATTTTGTCCATGAGGTGGCTGAGCATGAACTGCAAACCGATATTTATCTGCCGCTGGCCTGATTAAGCGTGACGGAATCCTCAGCCGATCTCACGCCCTGTGACTCAGGGCGTGAGATCGGGTATTATCGCGGGTAGTTTTGCCGTCCGAACGGTCGGTACCCAGATTGAGGATCCACGATTAATGAGCGATATGGCAGAGCGCCTTGCGCTGCATGAATTTACGGAAAATGCTTACCTGAACTACTCCATGTACGTGATTATGGACAGGGCATTACCGTTTATTGGCGATGGCTTAAAACCGGTCCAGCGTCGCATCGTCTATGCGATGTCCGAGCTGGGGCTGAACGCCAGCGCGAAATTCAAAAAGTCCGCCCGCACCGTCGGCGACGTGTTGGGTAAATATCACCCGCACGGCGACAGCGCCTGCTATGAAGCGATGGTGCTGATGGCGCAGCCGTTCTCTTACCGCTACCCGCTGGTAGACGGGCAGGGGAACTGGGGGGCGCCGGACGATCCGAAATCCTTCGCGGCGATGCGTTACACCGAGTCCCGCCTGTCGAAATACGCCGAATTGCTGCTCAGCGAACTGGGGCAGGGCACCGTTGATTGGGTACCGAACTTTGACGGTACGATGCAGGAGCCGAAAATGCTGCCTGCGCGTCTGCCGAACATCCTGCTTAATGGCACCACCGGCATCGCGGTGGGCATGGCCACTGATATTCCGCCGCACAACCTGCGTGAAGTCGCCAAAGCGGCCATTACGCTGATTGAGCAGCCGAAAACGACCCTCGACGAACTGCTGGATATCGTGCAGGGGCCGGATTTCCCGACCGAGGCGGAGATCATCACCTCGCGGGCGGAAATTCGCAAAATCTACCAGAACGGACGCGGCTCAGTGCGCATGCGCGCAGTGTGGAGCAAAGAGGACGGCGCGGTGGTGATTAGCGCGCTGCCGCACCAGGTCTCCGGCGCCAAAGTGCTGGAGCAGATTGCGGCGCAGATGCGCAATAAAAAGCTGCCGATGGTCGACGACCTGCGCGACGAATCGGACCACGAAAATCCGACTCGTCTGGTGATCGTCCCGCGCTCCAACCGGGTGGATATGGAACAGGTGATGAACCACCTGTTTGCCACTACCGATCTGGAAAAAAGCTACCGCATCAACCTCAATATGATCGGCCTCGACGGACGCCCGGCGGTGAAAAACCTGCTGGAGATCCTCAGCGAATGGCTGGTGTTCCGTCGCGATACCGTGCGTCGCCGTCTGAACCATCGGTTAGAGAAAGTGCTTAAGCGCCTGCATATCCTCGAAGGTTTGCTGGTGGCGTTTCTCAATATCGATGAAGTGATCGAGATCATCCGCACCGAAGATGAACCGAAGCCAGCCCTGATGTCGCGCTTTGGCATCAGCGAAACCCAGGCGGAAGCGATTCTGGAATTAAAACTGCGCCACCTCGCCAAACTGGAAGAGATGAAGATCCGCGGCGAGCAGGACGAGCTGGAAAAAGAGCGCGACCAGCTGCAGGCGATTCTGGCTTCTGAACGTAAGATGAACAACCTGCTGAAAAAAGAGCTGCAGGCTGATGCCGATGCTTTCGGCGACGATCGCCGCTCGCCGCTTCACGAACGTGAAGAAGCGAAAGCGATGAGCGAGCATGATATGCAGCCGTCTGAGCCAGTGACTATCGTCCTGTCGCAGATGGGCTGGGTGCGGAGCGCCAAAGGGCACGACATTGACGCCCAGGGCTTGAGCTATAAAGCGGGCGACAGCTGGAAGGCCTCGGCGAAAGGCAAGAGCAACCAGCCGGTGGTGTTTATCGATACCACCGGACGCAGCTATGCCATCGATCCGATTACCCTGCCTTCCGCGCGTGGCCAGGGTGAGCCGCTTACCGGTAAGTTGACTCTGCCGCCGGGCGCGACCGTGGAACATATGCTGATGGAAAGCGACGATCGCAAGCTGCTGATGGCTTCCGACGCTGGCTACGGTTTTGTCTGCACCTTCAACGATCTGGTGGCGCGCAACCGTGCCGGTAAAGCGCTGATCACCCTGCCTGACAATGCGCACGTGATGCCGCCGCTGGTGATTGAGGACGAGTCCGATATGCTGCTGGCCATCACCGCCGCCGGGCGGATGCTGATGTTCCCGGTGAGCGATCTACCGCAGCTGTCGAAAGGCAAGGGCAACAAAATTATCAGTATTCCGGCGGCGGAAGCCGCAGCCGGGCAGGATGGCCTGGCGCATCTGTTTATCCTGGCTCCGCAGAGCACGCTCACCATCCATGTTGGCAAACGGAAGATCAAACTGCGTCCGGAAGAGCTGCAAAAAGTCACTGGCGAGCGTGGCCGTCGCGGTTCGCTGATGCGCGGACTGCAGAAGATTGACCGTGTTGAAATCGACTCGCCGCGCCGCGCCGCGGCAGGCGATAGCGAAGAGTAAACGCCACTCCTCCCGTCGTTGACGGGAGGAGGCGAAAAAATGCCGCAAAATCGTTGTTTATTCAGACGTTGCGATTAACAATGTCCATCACCAGGGACCCAGGAAGAACGGTCCCGGCCTGCGCAGAACTGATGAGCCTGCCTTCTGTCAGCAGCGAATAATTCTAAGCGATTTGGGTTTTAGAGGTAGCTATGCTATTAATTTTTCGAGTAATTTTTGTGGTCATTTATTGCATCGTAGTGTGCATACTTGGCTGTTTGTACTGCTTGTTCAGCCCGCGTAATCCAAAACATGTCGCCACTTTCGGCCATCTGTTTGGCCGCCTATCTCCGGTATTTGGCCTGAAGGTAGAACTGCGTAAACCTGCCGATGCGGAAAGCTATGGCAACGCGATCTACATCGCTAACCACCAGAACAACTATGATATGGTGACGGCGTCGAACATCGTGCAGCCGCCGACGGTCACCGTGGGTAAAAAAAGCCTGCTGTGGATCCCGTTCTTTGGCCTGCTCTACTGGCTGACGGGCAACCTGCTGATTGACCGTAATAACCGAACCAAAGCGCATGGCACCATTGCTGAAGTGGTGAATGCGTTTAAAAAGCGTAAAATTTCGTTCTGGATGTTCCCGGAAGGAACCCGTAGCCGCGGCCGCGGCCTGCTGCCTTTTAAAACCGGTGCCTTCCACGCAGCGATTGCCGCCGGAGTGCCGATTATTCCGGTGTGTGTGTCCAACACATCGAACAAAATTAAGCTCAATCGCTGGAACAACGGTCTGGTGATTGTTGAGATGCTGCCGCCGGTGGATACCAGTCAGTTCGGTAAAGACAACGTGCGCGCGCTGGCGACGCATTGCCGCGAGCTGATGGCCGCCAAAATTGCTGAGCTGGACAACGAAGTGGCCGAGCGCGAAGCGGCTAAAAAGTCATAAGACAGGAAACGCCGCCAACGCGCGCGTATTGCTGGCGGGAAACGAATTCCCTTTTTCATTTGTCAGTATGTCATGGAGTTAATATGTCACTCAGTCGGCGTCAGTTTATTAAGGCTTCCGGCGTAGCGCTGTGCGCTGGCGCCGCGCCGCTGAAAGCCCATGCCGCCGGCCAGCAGCTCGCGCTGCCGGTTCCGCCGCTGCTGGAATCGCGTCGCGGTCAGCCGCTGTTTCTGACGCTGCAGCGTTCGCACTGGTCGTTTACGCCAGGCACTCGCGCCCCCGTCTGGGGGATCAATGGCCGCTACATGGGGCCGACGATCCGCGTCTGGAGCGGGGACGACGTCAAGCTTATCTACAGCAACCGTCTGACAGAGAATGTCGCGATGACCATCCGCGGCCTGCAGGTGCCTGGCCCGCTGATCGGCGGTGCGGCGCGCATGATGTCGCCGAACGCCGACTGGGCGCCGGTGCTGCCTATCCGCCAGAGCGCTGCTACCTTGTGGTATCAGGCCAACACGCCGAACCGGATGGCGAAGCAGGTGTACAACGGCCTGGCCGGCATGTGGCTGGTGGAAGATGAGGTCAGCAAGAACCTGCCAATCCCTAACCACTACGGCGTTGATGACTTCCCGGTGATTATTCAGGACAAGCGGCTGGATAACTTCGGCACGCCGGAATATAGCGAACCGGGGAGCGGCGGCTTCGTTGGCGATACGCTGCTGGTTAACGGCGTGCAGAGCCCGTATGTCGAAGTGTCGCGCGGCTGGGTGCGCCTGCGCCTGCTGAACGCCTCCAACTCCCGGCGCTATCAGCTGCAGATGAGCGATGGCCGACTGCTGCATGTGATTTCCGGCGACCAGGGGTTCCTGCCGGCGCCAGTCTCGCTCAAACAGCTGTCGCTGGGGCCAGGGGAACGGCGTGAAATTCTGATCGATATGACCAACGGCGATGAAGTGTCCATTACCTGTGGTGAAGCGGCCAGCATTGTCGACCGCATCCGCGGCTTTTTTGAACCGTCAAGTATCCTGGTCTCCACGCTGGTGCTGACCTTGCGGCCGACCGGGCTGCTGCCGCTGGTCACCGACAGCCTGCCGGTGCGCCTGCTGCCGACCGAACTGCTCTCCGGCACGCCGATCCGCAGCCGGGATATCACCCTCGGCGACGATCCGGGTATCAACGGCCAGCTGTGGGATCCGCAGCGTATCGATATCACGGCGCAACAGGGGACCTGGGAGCGCTGGACGGTGCGTGCCGACCGCCCGCAGTCGTTCCATATTGAAGGGGTGATGTTCCAGATCCGTAACGTCAATGGCTCGACGCCCTTCCCGGAAGACCGTGGCTGGAAGGATACCGTGTGGGTCGACGGGCAGGTTGAACTGCTGGTCTACTACGCCCAACCGTCGTGGTCGCACTTCCCGTTCCAGTATCTGAGCCAGACGCTGGAGCTTGCCGACCGCGGCTCGATTGGCCAGATGCTGGTGAATCCGGCGCCGTAATCTTCGCAACCCTGGCCGGAACACGGTCAGGGTTTGAGAAAATCCTCCTTCATTTCCACTATCATTCCGGCTTATAATCCACGCCCTTTTGGTTATTTTTTTATCATTTCCCCCGGAAGCAATATGAGCGCAATATCCCTGATCCAACCGGATCGTGACCTTTTTTCCTGGCCGCAATACTGGGCTGCCTGTTTTGGCCCTGCGCCATTTTTACCGATGTCGCGTGAAGAGATGGACCAACTTGGCTGGGATAGCTGCGACATTATTCTGGTGACCGGCGACGCCTACGTCGACCACCCGAGCTTCGGGATGGCCATCTGCGGCCGTATGCTGGAAGCGCAGGGTTTCCGGGTAGGGATCATTTCCCAGCCGGACTGGAACAGCAAAGAAGACTTTATGCGCCTGGGTAAGCCGAACCTGTTCTTCGGCGTGACGGCGGGCAATATGGACTCGATGATCAACCGCTACACCGCCGACCGTAAGCTGCGCCATGATGATGCTTACACCGCTGGCAACGTGGCGGGCAAGCGTCCGGATCGCGCCACCCTGGTCTACACCCAGCGCTGTAAAGAGGCGTGGAAAGACGTGCCGGTGATCCTCGGCGGCATCGAGGCCAGCCTGCGCCGTACCGCGCATTATGATTACTGGTCCGATACCGTGCGCCGCTCGGTGCTGGTGGACTCCAAGGCCGATATGCTGATGTTCGGTAACGGCGAGCGCCCGCTGGTGGAAGTCGCGCATCGCCTGGCGATGGGTGAATCCATCGACCAGATCCGCGATGTGCGCAATACCGCCATCATGGTGAAAGAGGCGCTGCCGGGCTGGAGCGGCGTCGATTCCACCCGCCTGGATACTCCGGGGAAAATCGACCCGATCCCGCATCCGTATGGTGAGGATCTGCCGTGCGCCGATAACAAGCCGGTTGCGCCGAAAAAGCAGGAAGCCAAAAGCATCACCGTGCAGCCGCCGCGGCCCAAACCGTGGGAAAAGACCTACGTGCTGCTGCCTTCCTTCGAGAAGGTGAAAGGCGATAAAGTCCTGTACGCTCACGCTTCGCGTATTCTGCACCACGAAACTAACCCCGGCTGCGCCCGGGCGCTGATGCAAAAGCATGGCGAACGCTATATCTGGATCAACCCGCCGGCAATCCCGCTCTCGACTGAAGAGATGGACAGCGTCTTCGCGCTGCCTTACAAGCGTGTGCCGCATCCTGCTTACGGCGACGCGCGTATCCCGGCGTACGAGATGATCCGTTTCTCGATCAACATCATGCGCGGCTGCTTCGGCGGCTGTTCGTTCTGCTCAATCACCGAGCACGAAGGGCGCATTATCCAGAGCCGTTCAGAAGACTCGATCATTAATGAAATCGAAGCCATTCGCGACACGGTGCCCGGCTTTACCGGGGTGATCTCCGATCTCGGCGGCCCAACGGCCAACATGTATATGCTGCGCTGTAAATCGCCACGCGCTGAGCAGACCTGCCGCCGTCTCTCCTGCGTCTACCCGGATATCTGCCCGCACATGGATACCAACCACGAGCCGACGATCAATCTTTACCGTCGCGCCCGTGAGCTGAAGGGCATCAAGAAGATCCTTATCGCCTCTGGCGTACGCTATGACATCGCGGTAGAAGATCCGCGCTATATCAAAGAGCTGGCAACCCACCATGTCGGTGGCTATCTGAAGATCGCTCCGGAGCATACCGAAGAGGGGCCGCTGTCGAAGATGATGAAGCCGGGGATGGGCAGCTACGACCGCTTTAAAGAGCTGTTTGATACCTATTCGAAGCAGGCGGGTAAAGAACAGTATCTGATCCCGTACTTTATCTCCGCCCACCCGGGAACGCGCGATGAAGATATGGTGAACCTGGCGCTGTGGCTGAAGAAACATCGCTTCCGTCTTGACCAGGTGCAGAACTTCTATCCGTCGCCGCTGGCGAACTCGACCACCATGTATTACACCGGCAAGAACCCGCTGGGTAAGATTGGCTATAAGAGCGAAGAGGTGGTGGTGCCGAAGGGCGAGAAACAGCGCCGTCTGCATAAAGCGCTGCTGCGCTACCACGATCCGGCAAACTGGCCGCTGATCCGTCAGGCGCTGGAGTCGATGGGCAAGAAGCACCTGATTGGCTCACGCCGCGACTGCCTGGTGCCAGCCCCGACGCTGGATGAGATGCGCGAAGCGCGTCGCCAGAACCGCCATACCCGCCCGGCACTGACCAAGCACACGCCAATTGTGCATCAGCGTTCTAACGGTGAAGCGACGGCGAAAAAGCCCGTCAAACGCGGTAAAGTCGCCGGGCGTTAAGCCTGACGTTGTGCCCGGTAGCGTTTTGCTGACCGGGCCGGTTGGAGAGCCGGACAGGCGTCAGCGCTATCCGGCTTTTTTACATGTTAGCCGCCAAACTGATCCGGATCGGGCCCTAAACGCTTGCCCTGGTCCAGCTTGGCGATTTCGCTGAGTTCGTCTTTGTCGAGACGGAAATCCCAGACGTTAAAGTTCTCGGCGATACGCGACGGCGTCACTGATTTCGGGATCACCACCAGACCGCTATCAAGATGCCAGCGGATGACGATCTGCGCCGGCGTTTTGCCGTATTTATCGGCGAGCTGGTGGATGACTTTCTGATCGAAAACCCCTTTACCGCCCTGGGCCAGCGGGCTCCAGGATTCGGTCTGGATCTTGTGGGTGGCGTTCCAGGCGTGCAGCTGACGCTGCTGCAGCAGCGGATGGAGCTCAATCTGGTTGATCGCCGGGGCGACGCCAGTTTCATCAATCAGCTTCTGCAGATGCGGGACCTGGAAATTACACACGCCGATACTTTTTGCCAGCCCCTGCTGTTGCAGTTCGATCAGCGCCTGCCAGGCCTCGACGTAATGGCCGATCGCCGGCACAGGCCAGTGGATTAAATAGAGATCCACATAGTCGAGCTTCAGCTTGCTGAGACTCTCTTTCAGCGCCTCGTGCGGCCGTTTTTGATCGTCGTTCCACAGTTTGGTGGTGATAAAGAGCTCATCGCGATTGACGCCTGCGCTGTGCAGCGCGTTGCCGACGCCAGCCTCATTTTGGTACGCGGCGGCGGTGTCAAAAGAGCGATAACCGACTTCCAGCGCCTTATGAATGGCAGAGACGACTTCCTCGTTGCCAGCTTTCCACACGCCGAGACCCAGCTGCGGCATCAGGTTGCCGTCGTGTAGTTTTATAACGGTTGGATGTGTCATGCCTTCCTCCTGTTAATGAACTCGGCGAGGCAGAATCCGCCGAGGGGTAGCATTAAGTCTGGACGAAATAGCTAAAAACGGTAGTAAAAACACCTCTCCCCGACGTTTGTTTAACGTAAGGAGAGGTGAATCAGGCGGGGATAAATTAGCGGGCTGCCTCGTAAATACGGCGGCTGACGTCCAGCGTGATATCCTGATGTTCGCCCAGTTTGGTCATGCCGTGCTCTTCCAGTTTCGCCAGCAGCGCCGGGATGGAGCTACCGTCGAGACCGTAATCGGAGAGACGGGTCGGCACACCCATCTGCTCGAAGAACTGGCGCGTCGCGGCGATGGCGGCATCAATACGTTGGTCGTCGGAACCCTCGGTGATATTCCACACGCGCTCGGCATACTGCAGCAGTTTCGCACGTTTGCTGTCGCGCTTCTCATTCCACAGCGCCGGCAGAACGATAGCCAGCGTCTGGGCGTGATCCAGGCCGTGCATCGCCGTCAGTTCGTGGCCGAGCATATGCGTCGCCCAGTCCTGCGGCACGCCTGCGCCGATAAGACCGTTCAGCGCCTGCGTCGCCGCCCACATAATATTGGCGCGCACATCGTAGTTCTCTGGCTCCTGCAGCGCTTTCGGGCCATCTTCCACCAGCGTCAGCAGAATGCCTTCGGCGAAACGGTCCTGAATTTTGCCGTCAACCGGGTAGGTGACGTACTGTTCAACGGTATGGACGAAGGCGTCAACCACGCCGTTGGCGACCTGGCGCGGCGGCAGAGTATAAGTGTAAACCGGATCGAGGATTGCGAACTGCGGCTGAACGTGCGAAGACATAAACGCGCGTTTGTCGCCGGTGGTTTTCCGCGAAATGACCGCCCCTTTGTTTGATTCAGAACCGGTCGCCGGCAGAGTCAGAACCGAACCCATTGGAATGGCGCTGGCGATCTTACTGCCATAAGTTTCCAGAATTTCCCACGGATCGATAGCGACGTCGTAATGGGCCGCCGCGGCGATGAACTTGGTGCCATCCAGGACTGAACCGCCGCCGACCGCCAGCAGGAAAGTGACCTTCTCTTCACGGGCGAGCTTCACGGCGTTCATCAGGGTTTCGTAAGACGGGTTCGGCTCGATGCCGCCAAATTCAAGGACATCCAGACCATTCAGGGCGGTGAGTACCTGATCCAGGACGCCCGTTTTTTTCACGCTGCCGCCGCCGTAGGTGATCAGTACGCGAGCCTCCGCCGGGATCTGTTCACGCAGCTTTTCAATCGCGCCTTTGCCAAACAGAATGCGGGTTGGGGTATGCAGGTCAAAATTATTCATTGCTAGTGTCCTCAAAAGAGTAAAACCGCCGACAGGGACGATACCGCTGCCAGATGACGGTTATTGTGGTCCTGGCACCGTTGACCCTCAATGCACATTTCTGCCGATGTCTTGCCTATTTCTCCATGTAGCTGGAGAATTCTCGCCAGCCTGCGCACAATGTACGGGTGAAGAAACATCGGGGGAGACGGTGGCAATGCAACATGCAGAGATATGCCAGATATTGACGGAGAAAGTTAACCAGCTGAAAGATAAGCACGAACTGTTAAGTTCGCTGCTGCCTGACGTCCGCCTGCTGTATGGGACGCAGCCGGGTACCCGGACGCCGGTGATGTACCTGCCGGGGATCGTTTTTCTCTTTTCCGGCCATAAAATTGGTTATATCAATGAACGGACATTTCGCTACGACACAAATGAATATTTGCTGCTGACCGTGCCGCTGCCCTTCGAGTGCGAAACCTTTGCGACCCCTGAGGTGCCCCTCGCCGGGATGCGTCTGAACGTCGATATCCTGCAGCTGCAGGAGCTGCTGATGGATATTGGCGAGGATCCGCTGTTTCAGCCCGCCGTCGCCTCCAGCGGAATAAATTCGGCAGTGCTTTCCGAAGATATTTTATGCGCTGCCGAACGGCTGCTCGACGTCATGGATCGTCCGCTGGACGCGCGCATTCTTGGCAAGCAGATTATCCGTGAAATCCTCTACTATGTGCTGACGGGCCCCTGCGGCGGCGCACTGCTGGCGCTGGTCAGTCGGCAGACCCACTTCAGTTTGATAAGCCGCGTGCTGAAACATATTGAGAGCCAGTACACTGAAAACCTGAGCGTCGATCAGCTGGCGGCGGAAGCGAATATGAGCGTGTCAGCGTTTCACCATAATTTTAAATCAGTGACCAGTACCTCACCGCTGCAGTATCTGAAAACCTACCGTTTGCACAAGGCGCGCATGCTGATGATCCATGACGGCATGAAGGCCAGCGCGGCGGCGATGCGGGTGGGGTATGAAAGCCCTTCGCAGTTCAGCCGTGAGTTTAAGCGCTACTTCGGTATGACGCCCGGGGAAGATGCTGCACGTATTCGCACGATGCAGGGCGTGTAATATCGGGAGGGCAGGCCGGGCGGGCGCAGGCCCCCCGGCAGGTGGCCGTCAGGCGCTGCAGTATTTCTTTTTGATAACCACGAACAGCGTGCCGAGCAGGCCCGCGAGCAGCAGGACAATCGGCAGGATCATCAGGCAGGTCATCACCTGATCTTCATGGCGCTTCACAAACGGGATCATGCTCAGCGCATAGCCAAGACCGGTGACCACGCCAACCCACAGCAGGGCGCTCAGCCAGTTGAAGAACTGAAAGCGGCGGTTCGGCAGGCCGGAAATCCCCGCCATGGTTGGCAGCAGAGTGCGGACAAACGCCAGAAAGCGGCCAGCGAGCAGCGCCAGCAGACCGTGGCGATCAAACATACAGGTGGCGCGCTGATGGTACTTATGCGGCAGATGCGCCAGCCAGCCTTTCACCGTTTGCGTATTGCCCAGCCAGCGCCCCTGCACATAGCTCAGCCAGCAGCCGAGGCTGGCGGCGGCGGTCAGAATGGCGATAGTGGGCACAAAGTCCATGACGCCTTTAGCAATCAGCGCGCCGGCGAGCAGCAGCAGGCTGTCTCCCGGTAAAAAGGACGCGGGCAGCAGCCCGTTTTCCAGAAACAGGGTGGCGAACATAACCAGATATACAACGCCCACAACGTGAGGGTTCGCCAATGCGGCAAAATCATGTTGCCACAGCGCGGCGACAATCTCTTGAATGACAACCATGGACTTTCCTAAGTGGTACCGTATTGTTGACTAGTGTACTCCTGAAGAGACCCGAGCACCTTGATCCCGGGCGCAACAAAAGCGGCCGCTTCGATAAAAAAACGTCCGCCATTGTTGCCACTGACTGTCACTTTACACGATACGCGCGAAGCCCGCTGCTAAATCCGCCTGCAGATCGTCAACATTTTCGAGACCAATGTGCAGGCGGATCAGCGTGCCGCTGAAATCCACTTCAGCCTCCGGCCGAATATGGGCGATTTGCTCCGGCTGATTGGCCAGAATGAGCGATTCAAAGCCGCCCCACGAGTAGGCCATGCTGAACAGGCTGAAATTGTCGAGGTATTCGGCCAGCTCGGCGTCGCTAAGACGTTTGTTGAGCACAAACGAGAACAGACCGCTGCTGCCGGTGAAGTCGCGCTTCCAGAATTCATGGCCTTTACTGCCGGGCAGGGCGGGGTGGTTTACCCGCGCCACCTGCGGATGTTGCGCCAGCCACTCAGCGATGCGCAGGCTGCTTTCATGGTGCTGACGCAGGCGCACGCCCAGGGTGCGCAGACCGCGGCTGGTCATATAGGCGGTATCGGCGTCCAGCATTTGCCCCATCAGGTAGGCATTCTCACGCAGCTGCGCCCAGCAGCGCGCATTCGCCACCGCGGTGCCGACCATGCCGTCTGAGTGGCCGATCAGGTATTTGGTGGCCGCCTGAATGGAAATGTCGATGCCAAAATCCAGCGCTTTAAACAGGATCCCCGCCGCCCAGGTGTTATCGATCATGATAATCGCTTCCGGGGCGACTTTACGCACGGCGGCGACAATCGCAGGCACATCATGCACTTCCATGGTGATGGAACCGGGCGATTCAAGGAACACCACGCGGGTCTCCGGCCGAATAAGATGGGCAATATCGGCGCCGATGAGGGGATCGAACCAGCTGGTGGTGACGCCGAGTTTAGCGAGAATTTTGGTACAAAAATCCTGGCTTGGCTCATAGGCGGTATTGGTCATCAGCACATGGTCGCCCTGCTCGACAAACGCCAGGATGGTGTTGGCCACCGCGGCCGCGCCGCAGGGGAAGAGGGCGCAGCCGGCACCGCCTTCCAGCTCGCACATCGCTTCCTGCAGCGAGAAGTGAGTCAGGGTGCCGCGGCGTCCGTAGAACAGCTCGCCGTTGGCCCGGTTGCGGGTGGCGTGTTTTTTGGCTTCTACGGTGTCGAAAACCAGCGATGAAGCGCGCTGGATCACACTGTTCACTGAGCCCTGAGTATATTTTTTGCTCCGCCCGGCGTTGACCAGCGCGGTATCAAGATGTTTATCAGCCATGTTGATGAACCTGTTTTTATACGTCTGGACGTCTAAACTAGCATGAATCTTCTTTTCTGTACCAGCGCGGCGCCGATACAGGCGAAAATTTTACCAGGCCCGCGGTAAGCCGCTTTTTTACTGCGTGAGCGCAAGGAAAATAAACGTGATTTGCTGCACAGTGTAAATACTAATGAGAACCACTATCAATTCGATGTCGTTTTGATATTATTGTGGGCAGATTTTGTGATTATCGTCGTGGAGATAGAGCGTGGGTAATAATTTGATGCAGGCGGATCTCTCCGTTTGGGGTATGTATCATCATGCCGATATTGTCGTTAAGGTGGTGATGATTGGCCTGATTCTGGCGTCGGTCGTCACCTGGGCCATCTTTTTCGGCAAGGGGGCGGAAATCCTCGCCAGCAAGCGCCGCCTCAAACGTGAACAGCAGCAGCTGGCAGAAGCCCGCTCTCTCGATCAGGCCAGCGATATCGCCAGCGCCTTTGAAGCGAAAAGCCTGACCACCCAGCTTATCAATGAAGCGCAGAACGAACTTGAACTCTCCGCCGGTGCAGAAGACAACGAAGGCATCAAGGAACGAACCGGTTTCCGCCTTGAGCGTCGCGTCGCGGCCGTCGGTCGCCATATGGGGCGCGGCAACGGTTATCTGGCCACCATCGGCGCCATTTCGCCGTTCGTGGGGCTGTTTGGTACCGTCTGGGGCATCATGAACAGCTTTATCGGTATCGCCCAGACGCAGACCACCAACCTTGCGGTGGTAGCCCCGGGCATCGCGGAAGCGCTGCTGGCGACGGCCATCGGCCTGTTCGCCGCCATCCCGGCGGTAGTCATCTATAACATCTTCGCCCGCATGATCGGCAGCTATAAGGCCTCGCTCGGCGACATCGCCGCTCAGGTGCTGCTGCTGCAAAGTCGCGACCTGGACCTCAGCGCCAGCGGCGTGAAGCCGGTGCGCAGCGCGCAGAAATTACGGGTAGGTTGATCGGCTATGGCGATGCGTCTTAATGAAAATCTGGACGATAACGGCGAAATGCATGAGATCAACGTGACGCCGTTTATCGACGTCATGCTGGTTCTGCTGATTATCTTTATGGTGGCTGCGCCGCTGGCGACGGTTGACGTAAAGGTGAATCTGCCGGCCTCTTCCAGCCAGCCGCAACCGCGACCGGAAAAACCTATCTACCTGTCGGTGAAGGCGGATAAGAGCATGTTCCTCGGCAACGACCCAGTGACCGAAGCGAATATGATTAACGCTCTGGATAGCCTGACTGCCGGCAAAAAAGATACCACCGTCTTCTTCCGCGCGGATAAAACCGTCGATTATGAGACGATGATGAAAGTGATGGATACCCTGCATCAGGCGGGATATCTCAAGATCGGGCTGGTGGGCGAAGAGACCGTCAAAGCCAAATAATCCGATGACGCTTCTGAAAGGCTGGCCACGCGCCGGCCTTTTTTTATGGCCGTTTGTCGGCGACGTGTTGGCCTGGCGTTGCCATCACGTTATCTGTCTGAGATATAATGTCGCTTCTTTTTGTTAACTAACAGGATTATATGGAACGCTTTCTGGAAAACGCTATGTACGCTTCGCGCTGGCTGCTGGCACCGGTTTATTTTGGCCTTTCGCTGGGGCTGGTTGCGCTGACCATCAAATTTTTTCAGGAGATCGTCCACGTTCTGCCGCATATCTTCAGCGTCAGCGAGTCGGAATTGATCCTGACGCTGCTGTCGCTGGTGGACATGACCCTGGTGGGTGGCCTGCTGGTGATGGTGATGTTCTCGGGCTATGAAAATTTCGTGTCGCAGCTGGATATCAATGAAGGGAAAGAGAAGCTGAGCTGGCTCGGTAAAATGGATGCCACCTCCCTGAAGAATAAAGTCGCGGCGTCAATTGTGGCGATCTCATCTATCCACCTGCTGCGGGTGTTTATGGATGCGAAAAACGTGCCGGACAACAAGCTGATGTGGTACGTGATTATCCACCTGACCTTCGTCCTTTCGGCCTTTGTGATGGGCTATCTCGATCGTCTGAACAAAGTGAAACACTGATCTCTTCTCTCCCGGCGGTGTTAGCCGCTGGGCTTTTTTCTCCCCCGTTTCTGCTTCTCTGCGCTGGCGTATGTCCGGGCTTCTGCTTTGCTTAAAGGGCGCTTAACAACGGAGGCAGGGTGATGACGCGATTAACGGCCAAAGATTTCCCGCAGCAGCTGCTCGAGTATTATGACTACTATGCCCACGGCAAAATCAGCAAACGCGAGTTTCTCCAGCTGGCGGGGAAATATACTGTCGGCGGGATGACCGCGCTGGCGCTGTTTAATCTGCTGAAGCCCGACTATGCCCTGGCAGAGCAGGTACTGTTCACCGATCCGGATATCCGTCCGGAGTATATTCATTATCCCTCTCCTGACGGCCACGGCGAAGTGCGGGCTTACCTGGTGACGCCGACGAAAATAGCCGACAAAGCGCCCGCCGTTGTGGTGGTACATGAGAACCGAGGCCTGAATCCCTACATTGAAGACGTAGCCCGGCGGGTAGCGAAAGCGGGATATATCGCGCTGGCGCCTGATGGCCTGAGCTCCGTCGGCGGCTATCCGGGGAATGATGATGAAGGCCGCGCGCTCCAGCAGAAAGTCGATCCCGTGAAGCTGATGAATGATTTTTTTGCGGCGGTCTCGTTTATGGCGAAGCATCCACAGGCGACGGGGAAGGTCGGTATCACCGGTTTTTGTTACGGCGGCGGCGTCAGCAACGCGGCGGCGGTGGCGATCCCGGAGCTAGCCTGCGCGGTGCCGTTTTACGGCCGCCAGCCGCCGCTGAAGGAGGTCGATAAAATTAAAGCGCCGCTGCTGCTGCACTATGCCGGCCTCGATAGCGGCATTAATGAAGGCTGGCCCGCCTATGAACAGGCGTTGAAGGAACACCATAAAATCTACGAGGCCTATCTCTATCAGGGCGTGAATCACGGCTTTCATAATGATTCCACGCCGCGCTACGATCGGGCTGCGGCTGATCTGGCCTGGCAACGCACGCTGGCATGGTTTGAGAAGTATTTACACTAGCGCAAACGACATAAATAGCGCTACCGCTCGCTCAAAAAAACGCTATATAATTTATTATATAACGATTAGGGGGCGCGATGGAAAATCATTTTGGAAAAGGCTTAATGGCGGGGCTACAGGCATCCTATGCTGACACCGCCGCGCATGCGGCGAATTTTTGCGCCGACTATAAACGCGGGTTTGTGCTCGGCTATTCGCACCGCATGTTTGAAAAAACCGGCGACCGCCAGCTCAGCGCGTGGGAGGCGGGGATCCTGACCCGTCGCTATGGCCTTGACAGAGATATGGTGATGGATTTCTTCAAAGAAGGGGATTCGGGTATGGCGATGCGCTATTTTCTGGCGGGGTATCGGCTGGAAAGCTAAACAGGACGGCTTCGCAGGCGGAGCCGTCCTGTGGTGTGTGCCTTTTCCCGTCAGCGGGAAAGGGTAAAGACCTTACGCCTGGCGCTTATCTTCCGTTTGGGTGTCAAAGTCGCGGGCGTCGTGGCGCTCATGCAGCTGCTCATTGAGCGGGCCGTTGGTGCGGTTGACGATGCGTCCGCGCTTGACGGCCGGACGGTTGCCGACATCCTGCGCCCAGCGCAGCACGTTTTTATAGCTCCCGGCGTCGAGGAACTCCGCCGCGTTATAAACATTGCCCAGCACCACGTTGCCATACCACGGCCAGATAGCCATATCGGCGATGGTGTACTCCTCTCCAGCCACATAGCGACCACGGGCGAGCTGTTTGTCCAGCACGTCGAGCTGGCGTTTGGCTTCCATCGTAAAGCGGTCGATCGCGTACTCGATCTTCACCGGCGCATAGTTATAGAAGTGGCCGAAGCCGCCGCCGAGGAACGGCGCCGCGCCCTGCAGCCAGAACAGCCAGTTGAGGGTTTCGGTGCGACCGGCAGGATCTTTCGGCAGGAAGAAGCCAAATTTTTCCGCCAGATAGAGAAGAATGTTGCCGGACTCAAATACCCGGGTCGGCGGCGTGGTGGAGTGGTCGCTGAGGGCTGGGATTTTCGAGTTCGGGTTGATGTCGACAAAGCCGCTGGAAAACTGATCGCCTTCGCCGATGCGTATCAGCCAGGCGTCGTATTCCGCGCCGCTGACGCCCAGCGCCAGCAGCTCTTCCAGCATGATGGTCACCTTCTGGCCGTTGGGTGTACCGAGTGAGTATAGCTGGAGCGGATGGGTGCCGACCGGCAGGACGCGTTCATGGGTCGCGCCGGAAACGGGACGGTTGATATTGGCGAACGCGCCGCCGCTGTTTTGCTTCCATTCCCACACTTTTGGTGGCTGGTAGTTTTGCTCTGACATGCTGGTTTGCCTTTTTCGTGGATGTACAAAAAGTGTAGCAGGTGACCTCAGGCCATAATGCGCGCGGCCCACACGCTGACATCATCGCCGCTGCCCAGATCCGGCTGCACCAGGCCATTGACCATAAAGGTCGGCGAGACGTGGATGCCGTTCTGACGGGCGTATTTACTGTGCCACTTGATCACGTCCTGCAGCTCCGGGCGGGCAAAGGCGGCCCCCAGCAGCACGTGACTGTAACGTTCAATGCGTTCAATGATTTGCTGCGGCGTGGCGTTCATGTTCGGCCCGCTGCAGTGATCGGTAAACTCAAACTCTTCCCGATGGTCGGCCACGGCCTGCATCACCTTATGCGCCTGCTCTCTACCGTGCGGCAGGGTGGACGCGGCGAGGATGCAGCGGACGATAACCCCGGAGAACAGATGCCACGGCTGCGACTGCAGGCGTATCTTGATGGTGACGTTATCGGCACCGACCTCATCAAGCAGGTCGTCGAGTTTATTAAACGCGCGGACAGAGTAGGGGCAGGTGGGCTCAAGGAACACCTCAAACGTCCGCGGGCCGTGTCCCCAGACCAGCGGTTGGGCATTCAGATGCGAGGGTGTGCTCATTGTCGACTCCTGATGTTGCGTTGTTTTTTTGTTATATCACCGATAACGATATCACTTTTGCTTCCGGCTGCAGGGTTATTTTCCTTAACGGCACGATTAGCGAAACGAATGAGTGGTATCATCGTTACACCTCTGTCTGGTAAGTGCCTGCGGCAGGATAAGAAGAGGGAGTTTTGTTTCGCCAACTGCCCGGGCTGCATTAATTTGAGGTCAGGCTAAATGAGCAAAGGATCGACAAGCAGTGACGCCCCGTTTGGGACATTGTTAGGCTACGCGCCCGGCGGCGTGGCGATTTATTCATCGAATTACAGTAGCTTAAATCCGCAAGACTATCCGGATGACGCAACGTTTCGCAGCTACATCGATAATGAGTATATGGGACATAAATGGCAGTGCGTCGAGTTTGCACGCCGCTTTCTGTTCCTGACCTACGGGTTTGTCTTTACCGATGTGGGGATGGCGTATGAAATCTTCTCCCTGCGTTTCCTGCGTGAAGTGGTCAATGACAACATTCTGCCGCTGCAGGCCTTCGCCAACGGTTCCCGCCGTCCGCCCATCGCCGGTTCGTTACTGATCTGGCAGAAGGGAGGCGAGTTTAAGCACACCGGCCACGTCGCGGTGATCACCCAGCTTGTCGGCAATAAAGTGCGTATCGCCGAGCAGAACGTCATTCACTCGCCGCTGCCGCAGGGCCAGCAGTGGACCCGCGAGCTGACCCTCGAGGTCAACGCCGGCCGGTACACCATCAAAGATACCTTTACCGATACCGAAATTTTAGGCTGGATGATCCAGACCGCCGATACCGAACACAGCCTGCCGCAGCCGGTGCTGCCTGGCGAGGCGATGGCGATCAAAGGCGCGCGGCTGCCGAACAACGGCCAGTTCCGCGGCAAATGGCTGAACGAGAAAGATCCGCTGCAAAAAGCCTACGTGGCGGCCAACGGCCATTTCATCAACCAGGATCCCTACCAGTATTTCACCATCAGCGAAAGCGCCGAACAGGAGCTGATCAAAGCGACTAACGAGCTGCACCTGATGTATCTGCACGCCACCGATAAGGTGATGAAGGATGATAACCTGCTGGCGCTGTTTGATATCCCGAAAATCCTCTGGCCGCGTCTGCGTCTCTCCTGGCAGCGCCGTCGTCATCATATGATCACCGGGCGCATGGATTTCTGCATGGACGAGCGCGGGCTGAAGGTGTACGAGTACAATGCCGACTCCGCCTCCTGCCATACCGAAGGCGGGCTGATCCTTGAGCAATGGCTGAAGCAGGGCTACTACGGCACCGGCCACAATCCGGCGGAAGGTCTGCTCGATGAGCTGGCGGGGGCGTGGAAACACAGCCGGGCGCGGCCCTTCGTCCACATCATGCAGGACAAGGATCTGGAAGAGAATTACCACGCGAAATTTATCCAGCGTTCGCTGACCCAGGCCGGTTTTGAGAGCAAAATTCTCTTTGGCCTTGATGAGCTGCGCTGGGACGCTGCCGGCCAGCTGATTGACGCTGACGGGCGGCTGGTCAACTGCGTCTGGAAAACCTGGGCATGGGAAACCGCCATTGAGCAGGTGCGCGAAGTCAGCGCCGATGAGTACGCGGCGGTGCCGATTCGTACCGGACATCCGCAGAATGAGGTGCGGCTGATTGACGTCCTGCTGCGTCCTGAAGTATTGGTATTCGAACCCCTGTGGACGGTGATCCCGGGCAACAAAGCGATTCTGCCTGTGCTGTGGTCGCTGTTCCCGCATCATCGCTATCTGCTGGATACCGATTTTGTGGTTAACGAGGAGCTGGCGAAAACCGGCTACGCGGTTAAGCCCATTTCCGGACGTTGCGGGAACAATATCGATTTGATCGGTCCTCAGGATGAGGTTCTGGATAAGACCAGCGGCCAGTTTGTCGATCGAAAGAATATCTACCAGCAGCTGTGGTGCTTGCCGAAAGTCGACGGTAAGTACATTCAGGTGTGCACGTTTACCGTTGGCGGTAACTACGGCGGTACCTGTCTGCGCGGCGATTCGTCGCTGGTGGTGAAAAAAGAGAGCGATATCGAGCCGTTAATCGTTTTGAAAGACAAAGCATGACGTGCGAAACCCGGGTAGCGGCATACCCCTGTCCGGGTGACAACGTACAGAAAAGGATAGCCCCGGCATGGTCAGCGCCGCCGGGGAACACCTGCAACGAAGCGAAGATAATTAACACAACAACAAGACAGAAAAGGAAAATAGTATGCACGATCGGCGTCTCGCCGCCCGCGCGGGTGAACTCAAGCCCTCCGCCGTCCGCGAACTTCTCAAGCACAGTAAACTGCCCGGCGTGATCTCGCTTGGCGGCGGCATTCCGGCCCCGGAACTGTTTGATACCGAAGGCCTGGAGCTGGCGGTGCAGAAGGTGATGAGCGAACGTTTTCATGACGCATTCCAGTACGGTCTGACGGAGGGCTACCCGCCGCTACGTCAGGCGGTGAGTGAAATCTGTCACTCCCGTGGCGTGACCTGTTCTCCCGCTCAGGTCTATATCACCTCCGGCTCGCAGCAATCGCTGGATATCGTTGCTCGTACGCTGCTCGATCCAGGTGACACTATCGTCGTTGAACGTCCCACCTATCTGGCGGCGCTGCAGGTGTTTCAGCTGGCGCAGGCCAATATTCTCAGTGTCGACACCGATGATGACGGGATGCTGGTGGAGCAACTGGCCGACCTGCTGGAGACCACCCGCGTCAAAGCCGTTTATCTGGTGCCGACGTTCGGCAACCCCGGCGGCAAAACGCTGAGCGAGACGCGTCGTCGTCGCCTGGTTGAGCTGGCGAAAAAATATGACTTCGTCATTCTGGAAGACGATCCCTATGGCGAAATTAGCTTCACTGACGCCGTTCGACGCCCGCTCTATCAGCACGCGGTTGAGCTGGGCTGTGAAGATCAGGTGGTCTACACCTCGACCTTTTCGAAGATCCTCGCGCCGGGGATGCGCATAGGCTGGGTCGTGATGCCGGACTGGCTGGCGCAGCAGACGGTGATCGTGAAGCAGGCGGCGGATCTGCATACCAATATGCTGTCGCAGGTGATTACCGCGGAGTACCTCGGCATGAACCGGCTGGAGAACCAGATCGCGTTGATTCGCGAAGACTACCGCAAGAAGTGTGTGGCGCTGGCCGACGCGCTGGAAAGCCGCCTTGGCGAGCACCTGGAATTCAGCCGCCCGCAGGGTGGCATGTTCCTGTGGGCGCGTTTCCGCTATCCGTTCGATACCATGGAATGGATGAAGAAAACGCTGGAAAACGGCGTGGTCTACGTTCCTGGCGAAGCGTTCTATCACGATAAGCCGGATACCCGTACTCTGCGTCTCTCCTACTCCACGGTGTCAGAGGCCGGGTTGCTGACGGCCGTAGAGCGGCTGGCGGCCTCCCTGTAACGACTCTGCTGTGCGCCGCTTAACGACGGCGCACAGCCCTTCGCGACGAGAGCGGGAGGAACTGACGTTAGCGTCCAGCCCCAGGATCAATCTGTTTCGGCGATCCGGTCATCCAGCCAGACCAGCATCAGCGATGCGAGAAAAGCAACCGCAAAGGTGCCAATAAACAACCACATAAACGTCCCTCGCGGGTTAATTATTTTTCTGAGTTTACCGGAGAGCGATCGTTTCGGTCGGAGATGGAGATTTTTGTCCCAGCAGAATGGCTGGCGAGAGAGAAAAAGTCATCGGCATCAATATCGAAGTTGAGAATAATTTCTCTGTATTTCCCACCGTTAATCAACGCTTTGGCTTCTTTAATACTACTGGCAATAATGACTGGCATCAGTTTTATCTCATTTTGAAAACTGAGAAGCAAAATAAGAGTTAGTTCGTACCAGATCAACTACTTTTTATAGTATGTCGCTGCAGAAAAAAACGTCATATCGCGGCCCCGCAAGGGCGGGGTGTTTTGTGGCAGTCATCTGGTCATCAACAGCACAATCTCATTCGACGCTGAAGATATACTGCGATTTCGCCCCCCGTCAGGATGATTTTCCCTGCTGTTTTTCGCGCAATATCTCGCCACAGCGCTGCCGATCTTCGCCCAATATTTGCTGCTCCTGTGCGCTGAGCTGGTGCCAGGTGTCCAGCATCCGCTGCCCCAGCGCCGGCAGGTAATGGGTTTTATGCAACGCATAGTCAGAATTTCCCCCTTCGACGATATTTTGCATATCGTGGAGGAACTGGCGGCTGTCGTCATGATCGATCATGCAAAAGACTGCCCGGTAGTAGGCTTCTTCATCTGCGGTGTAATGCGGGGTGAACCACCAGACCAGCAGCGCGATAAGCGCTAAAAGCGGGATAATAAAAGGTAATTTTTTCAACATCAGTTTTTCGGCCGGAGACAATCAGCGGTAAGTGTACCTGCAATGACGGCCTGATGTAAGCGCCGGCCCCGGCGGGCCGGCACAGGCTAGTAGCCAACCGGGTAGATGCGGCCGGTCTGAACGCCTTCAATGCTGCGACGATAGGCCTGCGCCACGGCGGCAGCGGGGACGCTGGCAAAGCCCGGGAAAAAGTCGCCGTAGGCCGCCAGCGACTCGCTGAGTACGGTGGGGCTAATGAGATTGATGCGGATCCCGCGCGGCAGTTCGCAGGCGGCGGCGCGCACAAAGCCTTCCAGACCGGCGTTGACCGTCGTGGCATTGACCCCCTGAGCAATGGGCTCCTGGGCGACAATACCGCTGACCAGGGTAATCGACCCGCCGTCACGCAGGAAATGCTGCCCGATCAGCGCCAGGCGAATTTGCCCCAACAGCTTGTCCTGCAGCCCGAGGTTGAACTGGCTGTCGGTCATGGTGCTTAACGGCCCAAAGTGCAGATTGCCGGTGGTGGAGACAATCGCATCTACTTCGCCCGTTTGGGCAAACAGCGCCTGGACGCTCTCCTGCGAGGTGATATCCACCTGATAATCCCCCCGGGTGCGACCGACGCGAATAACTTCATGTCTCAGGCTCAGCTCTTCGCTGACCGCGCGACCGATGGTGCCGCTGGCACCGATAACGATAATTTTCATGGCTGTCTCCTGATGAGGTGAGAGGCTATTCTTTAATAAAACGAATATCGGATAAACTGGCTAAAAGTTAGAACATTACTAACCAGAGGTTAGCAATATGGATAAGTTACGAGGGATGGAGACGTTTATTGCCGTGGTGGAGTGCGGTAGCTTTACCGGGGCGGCGTCGCGCCTGGGGCTGTCGGCGGTGATGGTCGGGAAATATATCGCCCAGCTGGAAAGCCAGCTGGCGACACGTCTGCTGGAGCGTAACACCCGACGCCAGAGCCTCACCGACGCCGGGCGGGTCTATTTTGATGAAGCGAAACGGGTGATGGAGCAGGTTTCTATCGCCGAAAGCGCGGTCGAGCGGCTGCGGCTGGCGCCCGCCGGCACTCTGCGGGTGAGCGCCCCCACCTCGTTTGGCGCCAGCGTGATCGCGCCCCTGACCGCCACCTTCCTGCAGGCCTGGCCTGCGGTCCGGGTGGAACTGGATCTGACTAACCGGATGGTCGATCTGGTGGATGAGGGGGTCGATCTGGCGATCCGCATTGGCGAGATCCATCAGGAGGATCTGGTGGCCCGCTATCTGGCGCCGTATCGGATGGTGATCTGCGCCGCGCCGGCTTATCTGGCGCGTTACGGGACCCCCGGGACGCCGGAGGATCTCGCCGATCATCTCTGCCTGTCCCATACGGTCTGGACCGCCCGCAACGAGTGGCGGCTGCCGGGCATGGAGGGGGAAGTGCGCTGGAAACGCGATGCGATTTTACGCTGCAATGATGGTTACGCGCTGCGCCAGGCGGCGATCGCCGGGGCCGGGCTGCTGATGCAGCCGGAGGTGCTACTGGCCGATGCGCTGGCCAGCGGCAGCCTGGTGCGGGTGCTGGAGGCTTGGACCCCGCAGCCGAGACCCGTGCATCTGCTCTGGCGCCAGGATCGTCGGCCCCTGCCGAAGCTGACGCAGTTTATCGCCCACCTTCAGCAGGGAATGGCCGACGCGCTGACCCCGAGCCGCGCGTCGGAATAATCACTCTTCCCGCAGCGCCTGCTGCCAGTCGGCAATCAGATCGTTGGGATCTTCGATCCCCACCGACAGGCGGATCAACTGCGGCGTGATGCCGTTCGCCAGACGTTTCTCCAGCGGGATCGAGGCATGGGTCATGCTGAAGGGCTGGCTCACCAGACTCTCCACGCCGCCCAGGCTCTCCGCAAGCGTAAACCAGCGCAGCTTGCTGATGATGCGCTCGGCGTAACCATCATCGCCCTTCACCACCACCGAAATCATGCCGCCGGGCAGCGCCATTTGCTGGCGCGCCAACTGATGATGCGGGTGCGAGGCCAGCCAGGGGAACCAGACTCGCTCCACTTCCGGCTGCTGTTCCAGCCATTCGGCGAGCTGCAGCGCGTTCGCGCTGTGGCGCTCCATCCGCAGCGCCAGGGTACGGATACCACGTAGCGTCAGGAAGCTGCTGAACGGGTCGAGTACACCGCCTACCGCATTCTGCAGATAGCCAAGCTTTTCCGCGAGCTCGGAGTTATCGCCAACCACCGCCAGGCCGGCGACGACATCGGAATGGCCGTTGAGGTACTTGGTCGCGGAGTGCACCACAATATCAAATCCATGCTCCAGCGGGCGATGGATCGCCGGCGAGGCGAAGGTGTTATCGGCGACGCTGATCAGGTTATGGCGTCGCGCGATGGCGGCGATGGCGCTGAGATCCGCCAGCTTCAGCAGCGGGTTGGTGGGCGTTTCCACCCAGATCATGCGCGTATCGGGGCGGATCGCCGCCTCAATCCCCTTCAGGTCGTCGGGTTTCACCCAGCTCACCTGCAGACCAGCGCTACGGCGGCGAACGTTTTCCAGCAGGCGGTAAGTGCCGCCATACACATCATCGACCGCCACCAGGTGACTGTCCTTATCCAGCAGCTCCAGCACGGTGGAGATGGCGGCCAGCCCGGAGGCGAACGCGTAGCCGCGCGTGCCGTTTTCCAGGTCGGCGATCGCCGTCTCCAGCGCGTGGCGGGTAGGGTTCCCACTGCGGGAATATTCATAGCCGGTATGCTGCCCCGGCGCCGGCTGAGCAAAAGTGGAGGTAGCATAAATCGGCGGCATCACTGCGCCGTGGCTGTCGGTGAAGGTTCCGCTATGTACGCTCAGGGTGTGGATAGATGACATAAAAAATTCCTTATTGTGCAAGTCGGTTACGCCAGGCGGTCAGTACATCGCTACGGGTGACCAGACCAAGAAAACGTGCGTTATCTGTGATCACCGCTACCAGGCCGCGATCGAAAATGGCCTGCAGCGCGCTCTCGGGCGCCTGCTTATCGAGGGTTTCAACATGGCGGCTCATCGCTTCGCTGACCGGCAGGGAGAAGCGTTGGCGATCGCCCTGTACGTGGCGGATCAAATCCCACTCATCGACGATGCCAACGACGCGACCATCCTGCAGCACCGGCAGTTGGGAGATGTCATACAACCGCATGCGGGCAAAGACCGCGGCCAGGGTGTCGTCCGGCGCGGCGGTGACGGTGGCGCCTTCATCATGACGCAGGGCGATAAAATCACTGAGATCGCCCTGTTCGGGTCGGGCGATCAGTCCTTGCTGGCGCATCCAGTCGTCGTTGAACATTTTTGACAGGTATTTATTGCCGCTATCGCAGGCGAAGGTCACCACCCGTTTCGGACGGCTTTGTGCCCGGCAGTAGCGCAGCGCGGCACTGAGCAAGGTGCCGGTGGAGGAGCCGGCCAGCACGCCCTCGACCTGCAGCAGCTGACGCGCAGTCTGGAACGCTTCGCGGTCGCTGACGCGATACGCGGTATGCACCCCCTCCAGCCTGGCCAGCGGCGGGATAAAATCTTCGCCGATCCCTTCGACCAGCCAGGATCCCGTTTCGCCATAGCGACCGGTATCAACCTGATCGGCAAGGATCGAACCCGCCGGATCGGCGAGAATAAATTCCGTTTTTGGCGAGTGTTCAGCAAACCAGGCCTGAAGCCCGCCCAGCGTGCCGCCGGAGCCGACGCCGACAACGACGGCGTCAATGTCGCCCTCCAGCTGCTGATAAAGCTCCGGCGCAGTGGAGGTGGCATGGGCCAGCGGATTGGCGTCGTTATTAAACTGGTCGATATAAAAGGCGCCCGGCGTTTCATCGGCAAGGCGGCGGGCATAATCCTGATAATAGGCCGGGTGGCCTTTATTGACGTCGGAACGGGTGAGCAGCACCGTCGCGCCCAGCGCCCGCAGGTGAAAGATTTTCTCGCGGCTCATTTTGTCCGGCACCACCAGGATCAGCCGGTAATTTTTCTGCGCCGCGATCAGCGCCAGCCCGAGGCCGGTGTTGCCGGCGGTGGCTTCGATTATCGTTCCTCCGGGCGCCAGTTTTCCCTGGCGCTCGGCTTCATTAATCATCGACAGCGCAACCCGGTCTTTAATTGATCCACCCGGGTTCTGATTTTCCAGTTTTAAAAACAGACTGCAGGGGCCGGTATCCAGTTTGTGCAACTGGAGCAGGGGAGTATGACCGATCAGGTCGCTCACGGAATGAAACAGTGACATAACCATTTACCCACTCGTTTAAGATATTTTTGCATGGTAGAGCTGTGAAAACGGTAATTTAAAGAACATTTCTCTGTCTTTTAGCGTCAAATGGAATATAAGATGCTATTTGGCCATCTGGAGGGAAAGCAGGGTAGCCACCTGGGCGGATCGATTTCCAGAAAAGGGCGTTTTTAGCCGCTTTTAGCGATAAAATGGCGATTTGAATCAGCGTGTTATCTGATATCTGAAAATGTATTTTCGAAAAGATTCTATGGGGAACAGGCCTTAATGGCACAGAGGATACGGCGTGGTAGAAACCCACGGATAGAGGGCGCAGAAAAGCAAAAACCCGCCTTTTGGGCGGGTTCTTTAAATAGTGGTGCCCGGACTCGGACTAACGCCGCAGGCGTTGAACAGCGCGCGTGTCGCGCTGGCCCCGAAGGGGTGTGCCGCTGTGCGGCGAATAATCGAACGTAGTTCGATGGAGAGTCCGGATGCAGAAAAGCAAAAACCCGCCTTTTGGGCGGGTTCTTTAAATAGTGGTGCCCGGACTCGGACTAACGCCGCAGGCGTTGAACAGCGCGCTTGTCGCGTTGGCCCCGAAGGGGTGAGCCGCTGTGCGGCGAATAATCGAACGCAGTTCGATGGAGAGTCCGGTCGCAGAAAAGCAAAAACCCAGCCATAGGCTGGGTTCTCTGAATAAGTGGTGCCCGGACTCGGAATCGAACCAAGGACACGGGGATTTTCAATCCCCTGCTCTACCGACTGAGCTATCCGGGCAACGGGGCGCATTAAACCGTAATCGCCGCGCCTCGTCAACGAAATTTATCTGTTTTGCAGCAGACTGAACAATCTATCACCACATTGCGCTAAAAGCACGCGTCTTCAGGCAAAAAACAGCGTCCAGGCCGCTGAAATTGGCATCGCCAGCACCAGCGCAGGCAGCATATTCACCACGGCAAACATTTTTATCCCGCAGATGCGCAGCCCGGTGGCCACCAGCAGCATACCGCCGACGGCGCTGAAATCCGCCAGCATCATCGGCGTGGTGAGCGGCATAATAATCGCCGCGCAGGCTGCAAGAGTCAGCTGGATGAGCAGCATCGGCACGCTGATGGCGGCGACGGCAATGCCCAGGGTGCAGGCGAAAATGGTGGCGGTGAAAAAGTCGAGAAACGCTTTGGCAATCAGAATGCTGGCGTCGCCAGTCATCCCTTCGCGCATGGCGCCGAAGACGCCGGTGCCGCTGGCGCAGAACAGGACGATAATCGCCACATAGCTCTGAATATAAGAGTCATGAGCCGAGGCCTTTTTCTTGCCTTTCGCTGACATCAACTGCTGGAGCTTACTGACCAGCGTATTGATGCCTTTTTCCATATTGCATATTTCGCCGAGCAGCGTCCCCACCAGGGTCGACAGCACCATCACCGGCAGATTGGCGCACTTAATGACCAGTAAAATGCCGATGCCTAATGATGCCAGGCCAAAAATTGAGGTCATTGATGTGCGGATCCGTTCCGGCAACCGTTGACTGAGCAAGGCGCCCAGCACACCGCCGACCAGCACCGCGCTGGCGTTAATAAAAGGTCCTGTAACCACGCTGACTCCTGTTAAATATCCCTGATAACCGCATTATTATGACGTTAACCCGCCGCGAAAGCTTGTGTATCCGTGATATAAGTGCATACGGTTTTCATCTTGCGCCTGTTCGGGAAAGGTGCCATGATTGCGCGAATTTTCTCCTCCCTGATATGAGGCCGCCGATGACGACACTGCCATTATCTCGCCAGCGACGTCGCGCACAGATGCGCGGGCTGCCTCATCTTGCTACGCTTACCCCTCTGTTCACCATGCGGTGAAGGACACGTATGCTCACTGTAGGGCAACAGTAAGATCGGACGCGTCTGCTTTTACTGATGTCCGGCGGTCGGAGCTGAAATCCGTCAGACCCGGACACATCGTTGGGCAAGGTTTCCTTGTCTGAGATTTTTACACTCCCGATACGGGCATTTGCGCTTATGAAATCCATGCACATTGCCGCCAGCTGCGAGCTGGTCACCCGCTTGTCCACCCACCGTCGCGTTGTGGCGCTGGACAGTACCGATTTTACCGATGTGGCGGCCGTCGTCATCACTGCGGCTGACAGTCGCAGCGGCATCCTTGCCCTCCTCAGACGCAGCGGATTTAATCTGCCGGTCTACCTGCTGAGTGAGACGGCGGTCGAGAAGCCAGAGGGTGTACAGGCGGTGATCGCCGGTAAAGATCAGGAGTGGCTGGAGCTGGAGGCGGCGGCCTGTGATTATGAAGCGCGTCTGCTGCCGCCGTTTTTCAATACTCTGACCCAGTACGTCGAGATGGATAACAGCACCTTTGCCTGTCCGGGGCATCAGCACGGAGCGTTTTTCAAAAAGCACCCTGCAGGCCGTCAGTTCTATGACTTTTTTGGCGAAAATGTCTTTCGCGCCGATATGTGCAACGCCGACGTAAAATTAGGCGATCTGCTGATCCACGAAGGCTCGGCCAAGCACGCGCAGAAATTCGCAGCGAAGGTGTTCAATGCGGATAAAACCTACTTCGTCCTTAACGGCACCTCGGCGGCCAACAAAGTCGTGACCAACGCGCTGTTGACCCGCGGCGATCTGGTGCTGTTCGATCGTAACAACCACAAGTCAAACCATCACGGGGCGCTGATTCAGGCGGGAGCGACGCCCGTCTATCTTGAAGCCGCGCGCAATCCGTTCGGCTTTATTGGCGGCATTGACGAGCGCTGCTTTGATGAGCGTTACCTGCGGGATCTCATCCGCGAAGCGGCGCCAGAGAAAGCCAATGCCTCCCGCCCGTTTCGTCTGGCGGTGATCCAGCTCGGGACCTACGACGGCACGGTCTATAACGCCCGCCAGGTAGTGGATAAAATCGGCCACCTCTGCGATTACATCCTGTTCGACTCGGCCTGGGTGGGCTATGAGCAGTTTATCCCGATGATGGCCGACTGCTCGCCGCTGCTGCTGGAGCTGACCCCGGACGATCCGGGTATTTTTGTCACCCAGTCCGTGCACAAGCAGCAGGCCGGCTTCTCGCAGACGTCGCAGATCCATAAAAAGGATAACCATCTGCGCGGCCAGGCGCGCTTCTGTCCGCACAAGCGGCTGAATAACGCCTTTATGCTGCATGCCTCCACCAGCCCGTTCTATCCGCTGTTTGCCGCGCTGGACGTCAACGCCAAAATTCATGAAGGCGAGAGCGGCCGCCGCCTGTGGGCCGAGTGCGTGGCGCTGGGCATCGAGGCGCGGAAAGCGATCATCGCTAACTGCAAGATGATCCAGCCCTTTATTCCGCCGGTGGTGGCGGGGCGGCCATGGCAGGATCACCCGACCGAGGCGATCGCCCGGGAGCGCCGCTTCTTCAGCTTTGAACCGGACGCGCGCTGGCATGGTTTTGAGGGCTATGCGGACGACCAGTATTTTGTCGACCCGTGCAAGCTGTTGCTGACCACCCCGGGCATTGACGCTGAGAGTGGGGAGTACAGTGAGTTCGGCATCCCGGCGACCATTCTGGCGCATTATCTGCGTGAAAACGGCATCGTGCCGGAGAAGTGCGATCTCAACTCGATTTTATTCCTGCTGACGCCAGCGGAGAGCGCCGAAAAAATGGCGCAGCTGGTGGCGATGCTGGGACAGTTCGAACAGCATATTGAATCGGATACGCCGCTGGCTGACGTGCTGCCGACCATCTACAACAAATATCCGGTGCGCTATCGCGATTACACCCTCCGCGAGCTGTGCCAGGAGATGCACGATCTGTACGTCAGCTTTGATGTGAAGAGCCTGCAAAAGGAGATGTTCCGTAAACGGAGCTTCCCGCGCGTGGTGATGAATCCGCAGGATGCTAACCGCGAATTTATCCGCGGCAACGTGGAGCTGGTGCGTCTGAGCGAGGCGGAAGGCCGCGTTGCGGCAGAGGGGGCGCTGCCCTATCCGCCAGGGGTATTATGCGTGGTGCCCGGTGAGATCTGGGGCGGGGCGGTACTGCGCTATTTCCTCGCGCTGGAGGAGGGCGTCAATATGCTGCCGGGATTCTCGCCGGAGCTGCAGGGGGTCTATAGCGAAACGGATCCAGATGGCATTAAGCGGTTGTACGGGTATGTGTTGAAAGCGTAAACCGCGACCAGGTATTGTGCGCGTATTTTTGCCGGATGGCGGCTGGCGCCTTATCCGGCCTACAAATTCTGTAGGCCCGGTAAGGCGCCAGCCGCCACCGGGCAATGACGATCAGGCGCTCTGGCGCGCGGCGGCAGGCTGTCTGACGTGTTGATACTTGAACAGCGCCACGAAGGCAAAGGCCAGCACCAGCGAATAGCCAGCGAAAATCAGCCATACGCTCTGCCAGTTAGTGATCCCCTCGACGGTAAAGTGCTCAACCACTTTGCCGCTCACCATCCCGCCAAGAATGCAGCCGAAGCCGTTGGTCATCATCAGGAACATCCCCTGGGCGCTGGCGCGGATTTCCGGACGCACTTCTTTCTCAACGAATACCGAACCGGAGATGTTGAAGAAATCGAAGGCGCAGCCGTAGACGATCATCGACAGCACCAGCAGTACGGTGCCGAACGGCGTCGGGTCGCCGAAGGCGAACAGGCCGAAGCGCAGCATCCACGCGACGATACTCATCAGCATCACGTTCTTAATGCCGTAGCGGCTGAGGAAGAACGGAATGGTCAGGATAAACAGCGTTTCGGAGATCTGCGAAATCGACATCAGCACCGAGGCGTGCTCGACGATAAAGCTGCCGGAGAACAGTGGATCTTTATCGAAGCTATGCAGGAAGGTGTTGCCGAACATATTGGTGATTTGCAGTTCGGCGCCGAGCATCATCGAGAAGATAAAGAAGATTGCCATACGCTTGTTTTTAAACAGCGCAAAGGCGTTCAGGCCGAGCATCTCGGTCCAGCTCTGATTGCGTTGGGCGTTAGCGACCGGAATATGCGGCAGCGTCAGGGTGAACAGCGCCAGGACCACCGACAGGATCGCGCCGATATAGAGCTGCATATGGCTCAGCTCAAAGCCCGAGAAGCTCACGCCCCACATGGCGAAGATAAAGCCGATGGTGCCCCAGATACGAATCGGCGGGAAATCGGTGACGATATCCAGTCCTGCCGACTGCAGGCGGTAGTAGGAGATGGTGTTAATCAGCCCCAGCGTCGGCATATAGGCCAGCGAGTTGAGGAGGATCACGAGGAACATCTCACCCGGCGTGGTGACCTGCGCCGCGAGGTACAGCGTCAGCGCGCCCACCAGGTGGCAAACGGCGTAAACCCATTTAGCGCTGATCCACTTATCGGCGACGATGCCGAGCAGCGTCGGCATCAGCACCGCGGCGATACCGAGCGAGCTATACACTGCGCCGATTGCCGCGCCGTCAAACTTCAGCGTGACAAACATGTATGAGCCAAGCGTGGTCAGCCAGCTCCCCCAAAGGCAGAACTGCAGGAACGACAGTATTTTTAGCTGCAGCTTAAGATTCATGTATTTATCCTCACGAATGTGGGCTTGTTATGTTTTTTAAATAACATAACTACCGTTATTTTGATGCGATTCTATCATTCGGGTGTGAGATGCTTCTGTTAACTGCCGCAGAAAATCGAAAAGATATGACGAAGTATGTCATATAAATAGAGAGGCCCAGCGCGATGTCCGGGCCTGTGAGAGAGGAGCGTTATTTACGGCGATAGCTTTTCTGCGCGGTGTTAACTTTATACAGATAGCGGCGTGATTCGCCCGACGGGTGACGGGTGGTCAGCGTCTGATAGACATCGCCCGGCGCCATACTGTTAATAATGTTAGCCGCCTGCACTTTATCGCTGGAGAAGACGCGGAGCACGCTGCCGGCGCCGCCGTTATAGGCGGTGATCACCGCGTAGCGACGCGAGGTGGGGTTATCGATGCCAGCGAGATAAACATTGTTCAGCATCGCCAGATAGGCGGTACCGGTATCAATGTTATTTGCCGGGTCGAACAGATAGCTGCGGCTCGGCAGGCCGGATTTGCCCTGCGAACGGAAAACGTCTTTCCCGGCGCTGTGCTGGACGACCTGCATCAGCCCCATGGCATCGGCGTGGCTCACCGCATACGGGTTAAACGATGATTCTGTTTGCATAATTGCGAGGATCAGCGACTCATCAACACCGTATTTACGCGAGGCCTGACGCACCATGCCGAGATACTTATGCGCACGTTTGTCGAGGTGGTTCGGTACCAGATTGATGGTGATGCTGTAGATCACGCGCAGGCCGTTGCTGCGGCTCTTCAGACGGGTTTGCAGTAGATAATCGGCATAGCGCGCGGCGCGCCACTCCCAGCGGATGGATTCACCGGTGTTATCGACCACCTGACCATAGAGGAACGGCTCTTTGGAGATCTGAATATCATCGACGTCGGAGTAGAGGTCAATGGAGTTGGGGTCATCGCCCATCAGCAGCGTTTTGATGATCGCCTGACGCAGTCGCCCGCGCGGATCGGTACCCGCGATGGTCTCGACGGTGATCGTCCCGGCATCAAAGTTGATGTGGCTACGGGTTTGATATTGATCGGTGTATTTGACGTAGTCCTTCGGCCCGGCGAGCAGGACTTCGTTATACCCCCAAATGTTCTCGATGTTGTGGGCAAACTGGCCCATCAGGATATCGAATCCGTTCGTGTCCTTGACCCAGGCCTCGTTATATTCGGTGCCTTTTTTATTGGAGCTGGAACACGAAACGAGCAACGGCGCAATCAGCGCGAGCGCTAAGTATTTTTTCATCATTCCGGGCGTGCGTGTTGTGTTTGTTTTTAAAAGGCCACAGGGCCCTTACTGTTTTTCTGGCGGCGTGTAGCCTTCGATATGCACGTCTTTCCCTTCAAACAGGAACTGCACCATCTCCTGCTCCAGCAGCTTGCGGTGCTCCGGGTTCATCATGCTGAGTTTTTTCTCGTTGATCAGCATGGTCTGCTTGTGCTGCCACTGCGCCCAGGCTTCTTTGGAGATTTCGTTGTAAATGCGCTTGCCGAGCTCACCCGGATACAGCTGGAAATCCTGGCCGTCCGCTTCACGCTGCAGGAAAGTACAAAAAATGGTTCTGCTCATAATCAATCCTCTTTGATAGCCGAAAATTTATACCGGCGTTCCGGCTTTTAACTGTTGCAACAAGCGCTCCACGGGGGCCGCCAGTCCGACCGACGGCGGCTGCGCTAAGTTATACCAGAGTGCGTTGCCTTCATCCATGCATGCGCCAGATGAGTGCACTGTAAGCCACATCGGCACAATATCCAGGTGGAAATGGCTGAAAGTGTGGCGAAAGGCGGTTAATTGCGTCAGATTATCGGTCTTTATCTGACGCTGCGCCAGCCACTCGCGCAGCCCGGATTCGTCTGCAAACTGCGGAAAACAGAATAATCCGCCCCACAAACCCACAGGTGGACGCTGGGAGAGAAACACCTCGTCGCCGTGCTGCATCAGCAGGAAATAGCCGGTGCGTTCCGGGATGATCTGCTTCGGTTTTTTGCCCGGATATTCCGACCATGAATGGTTCGCATAGGCCACGCAGCCGTTGCTCAACGGGCACAGCTCGCACTTCGGCTTCGAGCGGGTGCAAACCATCGCCCCGAGATCCATCATCGCCTGGTTGAAGCGTTCTACCCCTTGCGCCGGGGTCACCTCTTCGCTGATATCCCACAGCCGTTTTTCGACCTCTTTTTTCCCCGGCCAGCCGCTGACAGCATAGCAGCGGGCGAGCACGCGCTTCACGTTGCCGTCGAGAATCGGATAATGCTGACCGAGCGAAAGCGACAGAATCGCCCCTGCCGTTGAACGCCCGACGCCGGGCAGCGCTGCCACTTCGTCAAAGGTTTGCGGGAAGATGCCGCCATGCTGTGTCGCCACCTGCTGGGCGGCTTTATGCAAGTTGCGCGCCCGCGCGTAGTAGCCGAGACCGGTCCACAGATGCAGCACTTCATCCAGCGGCGCGTTGGCGAGATCCACTACCGTTGGGAAACGCGCCATAAAGCGTTCAAAATACGGGATTACCGTGGTCACCTGGGTTTGTTGCAACATCACTTCGGAGAGCCATACTTTGTAGGGCGTCTTGGCGATTTGCCAGGGCAGGGTTTTACGCCCGTATTTGTCGTACCAGTCCAGAACCTGGGCTGAAAATTGCGCGGCGAGAAAAGTCAAAGCTATGGCTCCGGGATCGCGATTACAGGGTGGCAGATTGCAGCACAAGGGCGAGTGGCTGTAAACCCTTGCATCCGCCGGGTAACTTTGGATAATGCCCGTTTTCCGAACACTTTCACTAGCAGACTTAACTTTTATGAAAAACGACGTCATTTCTCCGGAATTCGATGAAAACGGCCGCCCGCTGCGCCGTATTCGTAGCTTCGTCCGTCGCCAGGGGCGCCTGACGAAAGGGCAGCAGCATGCGCTGGATAACATTTGGCCGGTGATGGGCGTTGAATTCAACGATGCGCCGCTCGATTTCGCTGCCCTGTTTGGCCGCGAAGCGCCGGTCACACTAGAAATTGGTTTCGGCATGGGGGCTTCGCTGGTGGCGATGGCAAAAGCCAAACCGGAACAGAATTTCCTTGGCATTGAAGTGCACTCCCCGGGCGTTGGCGCCTGTCTGGCTTCTGCTGAAGAAGAAGGTGTGCAAAATCTGCGTGTGATGTGTCACGATGCGGTGGAAGTGCTGCATACCATGATCCCGGATAACTCACTGAATATGGTGCAGCTGTTTTTCCCTGACCCGTGGCATAAAGCGCGTCATAATAAACGTCGTATCGTGCAGCCGCCTTTCGCTGAGCTGGTCAAAAGCAAACTGAAACTCGGCGGCGTCTTCCATATGGCGACCGACTGGGAAGCCTATGCCGAGCATATGCTGGAAGTGATGTCCTCGCTGGAAGGCTATCGTAACCAGTCGGCAAGCAACGATTACGTACCGCGCCCGGAATCGCGCCCGGTAACCAAATTTGAACAGCGTGGTCATCGTCTCGGCCACGGCGTATGGGACTTAATGTTCGAGAGGGTGAAATAATGGCCAAGAATCGTAGCCGTCGTCTGCGTAAAAAAATGCATATCGATGAGTTTCAGGAGTTAGGCTTCTCCGTCGCCTGGCGTTTCCCGGAAGGGACCACCGAAGAGCAGATCGACCAGACGGTCAACGATCTGATCGAAGAGGTGATTGAGCCGAACAAGCTGGCCTTCGACGGCAGCGGCTATCTCTCCTGGGAAGGTCTCATCTGCATGCAGGAGATCGGTAAGTGCACCGAAGAGCATCAGGCCATCGTACGCAAATGGCTGGAAGCGCGTAAATTAGAGGATGTGCGCACCAGCGAACTTTTTGACGTCTGGTGGGACTAAGTTTGACAAGGGTCGGCAACTGCCGGCCCGTTTTGTCTTAAGGGAGTTTTATGATGCGTAAAACGCTGCTGGCGGTGGCGCTCTCCGTCACCGCTTTGTCTGCCCATGCGGACTACCAGTGTAGCGTCACGCCGCGTGACGATGTGATCCTTAGCCCGCAGCAGGTGCAGGTGAAAGGGGAAAACGGCAATCTGGTGATAAAGCCGGACGGCAACCTGACCTTTAACGGTAAAGCCTATACTCTGAGCGCCGCCCAGCGCGAACAGGCGCAGGATTACCAGGCCAGCCTGCGCAGCAGCCTGCCGTGGATTGACGAAGGTGCGCGTTCGCGAGTCGAAAAAGGCCGTAAGGCGCTGGATAAAATCATCACTGAACAGGTTGGCGCCAACAGCAGCATGCACGGTCGCCTGACCAAGCTGGACGCGCAGCTGAAAGAACAGATGAACCGCATCATTGAGCGCCGCAGCGATGGCCTGACCTTCCACTATAAAGCTATCGACCAGGTACGCGCCGATGGCCAGCAACTGGTGAATCAGGCGATGGGCGGCATTCTGCAGGACAGTATTAACGAGATGGGCGCGAAAGCGGTGCTCAAAGGCGGCGGCAACCCGCTACAGGGCATTCTCGGCAGCCTCGGCGGCCTACAAACGGCGATTCAGGATGAATGGAAAAACCAGGAGGCCGATTTCCAGCAGTTTGGTAAGGACGTCTGCAGCCGGGTGGTCTCGCTGGAGGATAGCCGGAAATCGCTGGTTGGCTCGCTGAAATAAAGACATGGCGGTCCGCTTTCCGACAGGACCGCCTCTGCGTTTACTCGTTCAGAAATAACTCAAGCAGGGAATTCAAAAACAGCTTACCGTGCTCGGTGATCTGCCAGTTCTGCTCGTCTTCCTGTAGATACCCCTGGGCTATCGCCGCGTCCAGCTGGGGGCGGATCACCGCTTCCTCAAGACCGGTATAGCGGCTAAATTCTGCGCGCGGCGCGGCCTCCAGCAGGCGGAAACGGTTCATAAAGAACTCAAACGGTTTATCCGCCTCTTCCACATCATGCTGACGCTCGAGGTAGCGGCCCTCCATATACCCGCGTGGGTGGCGGGTTTTGGCGGTCCGCAGGATGCGTCCGTCAGGGAAGGTTATCTTACCGTGCGCGCCGCAGCCGACGCCGAGGTAGTCGCCAAAGCGCCAGTAGTTGAGATTATGCTGACACTGGAAGCCCGGTTTAGCGTAGGCGGAAGTCTCGTACTGCTGATAGCCGGCGGCGCTCAGCAGCTGATGCCCCTGCTCGAAAATATCCCATAGCGCGTCGTCATCCGGCAGCACCGGCGGCCGGGAACCGAACAGGGTGTTCGGCTCAATGGTCAGCTGGTACCACGACAGGTGCGGTGGATTCAGCGCAATCGCCTGACGCAGATCGTCCAGCGCCTCCTCCAGCGACTGGTCCGGCAAACCGTGCATCAGGTCGAGATTGAAGCTGCGCAGGCCCAGGCCGCTGGCGAGACGTGCCGCGCGTTTGGCCTCTTCCGGACCGTGGATCCGCCCCAGGCGCTGCAGCTTCGGTTCGCTAAAGCTTTGTACGCCGATGGAGATGCGGTTTACCCCGGCGCGCTGGTAATCAACGAAGCGATCGGCCTCCACGGTGCCCGGATTGGCTTCCATAGTGATTTCCGCCCCGGCGGCCAGCGGCAGGCAGGCGCGGACGCCATCCAGCAGAGTTTGCATGGCCGGGCCGGACAGCAGGCTCGGCGTACCGCCGCCGATAAAAATAGTGCCTATTTCCCGTCCCTGGGCATATTGCGCATCGGCCTGCAGATCGTTTAGCAGATGCTGGACGTAATCGTCATGCGGCACCTCGCCTTTCAGCGCATGCGAATTAAAGTCGCAGTACGGGCATTTCTGCACGCACCAGGGAATATGAATATAGAGACTCAGCGGCGGCAAATTAGCCATTACGTAATGCTTCCAGTAACAGTTTTAGCGCTTGCCCACGATGGGAAATCGCACTCTTTTCTTCACGGCTCAGTTCAGCCGCGGTTTTCCCTTCTGACGGGACGAAGAAGATCGGGTCGTAGCCGAAGCCACCCGTACCGGCGGCTTGTCGGGTGATTACCCCAGGCCAGCTGCCGTGGCATACCAGCGGCGTGGGATCTTCGGCATGGCGCAGATAGACCAGCACGCAGTGAAACTGCGCCTGACGCTTGTCGTCCGGCACGTCCTTTAACGCGTCGAGCAGCTTCTCAAGATTCTGCTGGTCGGTGGCGTTGACGCCGGAATAGCGGGCGGAGTAAATACCCGGCGCGCCGCCAAGAGCATCGACGGCCAGACCGGAATCGTCGGCGATGGCCGGCAGGCCGGTGATCTGTGCCGCATGACGCGCTTTCAGAATCGCGTTTTCAATAAAGGTCAGGCCGGTCTCTTCCGCAGAGTCCACGCCCAGCTCGGTCTGAGCGACGATATCGAGACCAAAATCTTCCAGCAGCGAGGCCAGTTCGCGCACTTTACCGGCGTTGCCGGTCGCGAGGACGACTTTTTGCATGATGAATCCTGTTTATTCAGTTAGCGCCGCGACCGCAGTCGGGATCTGTTGTGGGGCGATGATTTTAACTTGCTTATGGCGACCCAGCTCGCCTTTTTCAATCAGTACCTGGCTTTTGGCTACGCGGAACTGTTTGGCGAGAAATTTCACCAGGTGGGCATTGGCCTGGCCATCAACGGGCGGGGCGGTAATGGCGACTTTGAGCTCGTCGCCATGTACGCCCACGATGCTATCGCGGCTGGCCTTCGGCTGAATGTACAGCCTCAGCACCAGCCCGTCAGCACAGGTTTCAACGGCACTCATAGCGCCATCCACAGCCCCGGCAGCAGCACGTTACCGGTGGCCTGCAGCACCTCGGCGACGCCCATATTAATCACGTACAGCAGCAGCACCAGCACCATCGGTGAGAAATCGATACCGCCCATCGACGGCAGCAGGTTGCGGATAGGGCGCAGCAGCGGGTCCGCCAGCTGCATCAGCACGTACTCCACCGGACTACGGCCCTGGCTGACCCAGCTCATGATCGCCATCAACAGCAGCACCCAGAAGATCAACGAGCCGATGGTTTTCAGCAGAATAAGCAGGGCGGAGATCCAGATGATCGGCTGGAAGGTGATCACCATAAACAGCACGATCGCTTTGATGACGCAGAGAATAAATGCCACCAGCAGCGAGGCGCTGTCAATCGGCCCCATCGCCGGGATAATCCGGCGCAGCGGCCCGACAATCGGCTGCGTGGCCTTCACCACAAACTGCGAAAACGGGTTGTAAAAGTCGCAGCGCGCCCACTGCATCCAGACGCGTAACAACACGACCATCGTATAAAGCTCAATGACCGTTGAAAGCAGGAAAGTCAACGTCTTCATGGCGTTCCTCAGATTCCTTATTATTTGCTGTAGTCGCGCGCACCAAAAATAGCTGTGCCGATGCGCACCATCGTGCTTCCCGCCGCGATTGCGGCTTCCATATCGTCCGACATTCCCAGAGACAACGTATCGACCGTGGGGTACCGCGTTTTTAATCGCGCAAATGCTACCGCCATTTGCTGGGCGACGGCAAACTGCCTTACATATTCTGACTCAGGCGCTGGGATGGCCATCAGACCGCGCAGCTCCAGATGAGGTAACTCAGCGATCTCTGCCGCTAATCCATCGAGCGCTTCCAGCGGTATGCCGGATTTGCTCTGCTCATCGCTGATGTTGATTTGAATCAGCACCTTCAGCGGCGGCAGATGCGCCGGGCGCTGTTCGTTCAGGCGGGTGGCAATTTTCAGCCGATCGACGGTATGGCACCAGTCAAAATGCTCTGCCACCAGCCGGCTTTTGTTGGACTGTAGAGGGCCAATAAAGTGCCACTGCAGCCCACTGACGCCGGCCTGCTGGAAATGGTTAATCTTTTCCACGCCCTCCTGGACGTAGTTTTCACCAAATGCCCGCTGGCCTGCCGCGATGGCTTCTTCGATCGCGCTCGCAGGTTTTGTTTTACTCACTGCAAGCAATGTCACTTCTTCTGGCGCACGCCCGCAACGAGCGGCGGCACCGGAGATTTTGTCCCGGACCTGTGCCAGGTTATGCGCAATATCGTTCATATTCCGAGGATGAGTTATGAAGCTGGAAGAAATCGTAGCCCTTAGTGTAAAGCATAATGTCTCCGATCTACACCTGTGCAATTCCGCCGCACCGCGCTGGCGGCGACAGGGCAGGCTGGAGCCCGCCCCCTTTCCCGCGCCGGATATCCCGGATTTACTCAACTGCTGGCTTGATGCCGCACAGTTACAGCACTGGCAGGAACACGGCCAGATTGACTTTGCGCTGACCCTGGCCTGCGGTTCGCGGTTGCGCGCCAGCGCTTTCGCCCATACGCGTGGAATATCACTGGTGTTGCGGCTCCTTCCTGAACAGTGCCCGCGTCTGGAGACGCTGGGCGCCCCGCCTGCGCTGAGTGAACTGCTGGCGGAAGAGAGTGGCCTGCTGCTGGTCACCGGAGCGACGGGCAGCGGCAAGTCGACCACCCTGGCGGCGATGGTGGGGCATCTCAATCAGCGTCTTGATGGCCATATTCTGACCCTGGAGGACCCAGTGGAGTTTATTCATCACAGCGAGCGCTGCCTGATCCAGCAGCGAGAGGTTGGCCGTCACTGTCCTTCATTCGCCGCGGCGCTCCGCGTGGCGCTGCGCCAGGATCCGGATGTGATCCTGCTCGGCGAGCTACGCGACAGCGAAACCATTCGTCTGGCGTTAACGGCTGCGGAGACCGGGCATCTGGTGATGGCGACGTTACACACCCGCGGTGCGGCGCCGGCAGTGGAGAGATTGATCGATGTCTTTCCGGCAGAGGAGAAAGATCAGGTTCGTAGTCAGCTGGCCGGAAGCCTGTGCGCGGTGCTGGCGCAAAAATTGTTACCTGCACGTCAGGGCGGGAGAGTTGCGCTATACGAGCTTTTGGTCAATACCCCCGCCGTGGCGAATTTGATCCGTGAAGGAAAAGTGCACCAGTTGCCCGGCGTGATGCAGACCGGGATGCAGGCCGGAATGCTGACATTTACGCAGAGTTTTCAGCAACGTGTCGCCGCAGGCGAGCTGTAAGAGAAGCGTGAAGCAGGCAGGGTGGGTTAAATGATATGTTAACTGAATGTTTGATGGCTGTTTATTTATATTATTTGGTAATACAAATAACCATTCTGAATAAATTCAAATAACACATTCAGTTGCGATATGTCGACAGTGAATACGCATTTCCAGGAAAAAAGTTTGATTACCTTTTGACAGCTTTGAGGTATTCGATTTATGCTGTTTACGGGAATAGGATGATTCTCATGGAATAACGTTTCAATTTGTAAGTTGCCAAGGCTATTTATAAATTCACGACTGTTTGTATATTTTTTTATTCATTTAACCACCATGGCGGTGGGTAGCAGCTAAGGAGAGTTTTAAGTGATTAATTTTAATGGAAATTCATCATCTTCTCGTCAGGTTACATTTATTACCCACCCGTCAATTCAGAGCAAAGCCTTTGCCAGCTATCTGAGTGAAACCCTGATGGCACCAGTGGTTTTACAAAACATTAATAAACCACTGGCGCAGCGCCTGGCGAAAGATTCGGTAATATTATTTGATATTGCAGTGTCAAATAAGAAATTAAATGGGGTGTGGCGAGACATTATTCGACTGCAGGCAGATAATCCTCGCTTGTTGATTATTAATAGCGCACAAAAGTATGAGTTATACGAAATGGCGCAGTGGCCGGCTTTATATGGCGTGTTCCGCCATGACGATGATGAATCGCGCTTAATTGAGGGCGTTAAGGCCGTACTGAACGGCGAACAGACGGCTGAATTGAGCGTGATGCACCCGGCGATGTACGCTGCGGACCATGCATCGGCGCCCGTTGAGAACTCGCCACTCACTGAGCGGGAATGTGAGATCCTCAACGAGCTGCGCTGTGGGGCGACGAATCTGGATATTGCCCGTGCCCTGTTTATCAGCGAGAACACGGTGCGTACGCACCTGTACAATGTGTTTCGTAAACTGAGCGTGAAGAATCGTACTCAAGCGGTGAGCTGGGCGAACGAACATCTGCGCCACTAAGCGGCCTGAAGCGCGCCGTCAGCAATTTGCCGGCGGCGCAGGAGAGCAGAGCCTAAAAGCTCTGCTCGAAGTAGCTTTCCAGAATGACCACGGCTGAAGCCGAATCAACGCTACCTTTATTCAGCGCCCGGTAGCCGCCGTGTTCAAATAAGCCTGCCCGAGCCTCCACCGTACTCAGACGTTCATCGTGAAGGACGATCGCGACGCCAAAGCGGCCATGAATTTTATTGGCGAAATTCCGTGCGCGCGCCGTCAGCGGTTGCTCGGTGCCGTCCATATTCAGCGGCAGGCCAACGATCACCGCCTCAGGCTGCCACTCTTTGAGCAGTTTTTCGATGATATTCCAGTCCGGTTTACCGTCCTGCGCCTTCAGCGCCGGTAATGGTCGCGCGGTTGCGGTGATGCGTTGCCCCACCGCCACGCCGATGCTTTTGGTGCCGAAATCAAAGCCGAGAAAGGTTCCGCTCATCATGCATGCCCCGCGACGCCTGGCATCGTCACAATGTCGATACCAATCAGTTTAGCCGCCTCGCGCCAGCGATCGGCGATGGGCGTGCGGAAGAGAATATTCTGGTCAGCAGGGGCGGTGAGCCAGGCATTATCTAAAATCTCTTGCTCCAGTTGCCCTTTCTCCCATGAGGAGTAGCCCAGCGCAACCAGTACGTTGCCCGGCTGTCTGTCGGTACCTAAGGTTTCAAGAACATCCCGCGAGGTGGTGACCACTGTATTATCCGAAATGCGGATACTCGAGGAGAAGTCAGAGGGTGGGGTATGCAGAATAAAGCCGCGGTCTTCCGCCAGCGGGCCGCCCAGCATCACCGGTTTATCCAGACGGATCTCCGGATTGCGCGGCTCCGGAACAATCTTGAGCTTCTCAAGGATCCCTTCCACCTGCAGATTTTCCAGCGGCTTATTGATAATAATGCCCATGGCTCCCTCGTCGTTATACTCGCAGATATAGACCACGGAGCGGCGGAAAATAGGATCCTGAAGCGCAGGCATGGCAATCAGAAAGTGATGCTGTAAATTCATTGTCAGAGGTTCTGTTCCTGGTTCAAAAAGCAACACCCAGTATGCGGGCAAAGTAGAATAGTGTCGATGCACTTTATCTGGCTGGCGCCCGAGTGGCGCCTGGCTGGCAGCGTTTCACGAGCGCGGTCAACCGCGCTCGCTGCGCCATGAGCGGACGTTTATCCGCCCTGGTGTTTATTTGGTGATACGTCTTTCGATAGCGTCCATCAGCATGCCGGTGATCGAAATATCCGGGAAGGCGGCTTCAATCTCACGCACGCAGGTGGGGCTGGTGACGTTAATTTCCGTCAGACGGTCGCCGATGATATCCAGGCCGACGAAGATAAGACCTTTGGCTTTCAGCGTCGGGCCGACGCGGCGGGCAATTTCCCAGTCGCTTTCGGTCAACGGGCGAGCTTCGCCACGGCCGCCAGCGGCCAGATTACCGCGGGTCTCGCCACCCTGCGGAATACGCGCCAGGCAGTAAGGCACCGGCTCGCCGTCCACCACCAGCACGCGCTTGTCGCCGTCTTTAATGGCGGGCAGATAGTTCTGCGCCATGCAGTAGCGGCTGCCGAGCTCGGTCAGGGTCTCCGTGATCACGCCAAGGTTCGGATCGCCGGCTTTGACGCGGAAAATAGAGGCGCCGCCCATGCCGTCGAGCGGCTTCATGATGATATCGCCGTGTTTTTCCCAGAAGGCTTTCAGCTGGGCTTTATTGCGGGTGACCAGCGTTTCCGGCGTCAGTTCAGAGAACCAGGCGGTGAACAGTTTCTCGTTACAGTCGCGCAGGCTCTGCGGCTTGTTGACGATAAGCGTGCCTTTCTCTTCTGCCCGCTCCAGGATGTAGGTCGCATAAATAAATTCGGTATCGAACGGCGGATCTTTACGCATCAAAATAACGTCAAGATCGGCCAGCGGCAGATCCTGCTCACCGGTGAAGTCATACCATTTATCGTAGTTCTGTTCGACGCTCAGCGTGCGCGTACGGGCGCGGGCTTCGCCGTTGATCAAATAGAGGTCGTTCATCTCCATATAATGGAGTTCATAGCCGCGACGCTGCGCTTCCAGCAACATAGCGAAGCTGGTGTCTTTCTTGATGTTGATGGTTGCGATGGGATCCATCACGATGCCAAGCTTGATCATGGTTCTTCTCCGTTAACGCCTCAACCTAAGTCGCCAAAACGCACCTGCAGGGCGGTGATGGCGGTGAGCGCAGTAGTCTCTGTACGCAGAACGCGCGGTCCCAACAGGATATCAGTAAACTGGTATTGCGCGGTCATCGCTATCTCTTCTGCCGATAGCCCACCTTCCGGACCAATCAGCAAACGGACGCGTTCAACCGGTAGCGGCAGCGTATTAATGCTGGCGCTGGCGCGCGGGTGCAGGTTGAGCTTCAGCCCGCTGTCCTGCTCGGCGCACCACTCTTCCAGCTGCATAGCCGGACGTATTTCCGGTACCACGTTACGACCGCTCTGTTCGCAGGCGGCAATAGCGATTTTCTGCCACTGCTGGATCTTCTTCTGCAAACGTTCGGCGTCCAGTTTAACGCCGCAGCGCTCGGAAAACAGTGGCGTTATGAGGCTTACCCCGAGTTCGATCGATTTCTGGATAGTAAATTCCATTTTTTCACCGCGCGACATCACCTGGCCTAAGTGAATATGCAGCGGCGATTCACGATCGTCGGGGTCGCCGCTGAGCACCTCAACCGTGACATTTTTCTTGCCAGCCTCGGTGATGACGGCGTCAAACACCTGGTTACTGCCGTCAAAAAGCTGTAAGTGCTGACCGGTGGCCATGCGCAGGACGCGACCGACGTGGTTGGCCGCGTCATCGCTCAGCGCAATCTGGCTGCCGACAATGAGGCGTTCTGGATGATGGATGCGAGGAATGCGCATGCTTGATATTCCGTTCGTTGCGCAGATGCCAGCTTCCCGCCACCGGGCGGGAAGCACAGGGCTGCAAATTAACAATTGCCGCTAGTGTAGGTTAGCTCTTTTGCGCCTGGCAAGCCTGCTGGACATACGGATTATGGTTGCCCTGCACTTTCGCGATGCGCTCATCGCGCTCACATTCCCAGGCGGTGACCGGGTACTGTTTATCCCAGGCGGTAAACAATTGAGTTTGCTGGCGGGAAAGATTCAGCTGGTAGCGGTCGCGCATATAGAAGTAGGTGCGGGCGATGGCGCCGCGGGCGCGGGCAGGGGGCTCAGCGACTTTATCTTTAAAATCGACCTTCATAGTGCACTGGCCGTACTGGCCTTCACCGCCGTTCCACTGGCTGTACATAAAGTTGCCGCGATCGCCATTCACTTCTCCCACCGCCGGCTGCAGGTTGTGCATATCGCTTTCCATCTTGCGGTACTCCGGATCTTTGGCGCAGTTTTGCCGCCCGCCTTCCTGCCAGCACTGGCGCTGATGGCCGAACTGCCACGCTGGCACCACGTGTTCCCATTCAACCCGGCTGGCGCGGTTCTCATTTTTACGCACTTTATAGCCGCAAGATTCCAGATCGATAACGCCTTTTTTACCCTGCCAGTCGATTTTACAGCCGCAATAAAAGTCGCCCGGAACGTCGGCGTTCACTTTGACGCCAGCGGCCTTGGCCTGGGAAAAACTACTAATACCGGCGGCCGCAAGCGGGCCACTGACTGCCGTGCTCAATACCGCTACGGCTAAAACATGCATACGGGACATCGTTAACTCCGTGTCAAAACGAGCCCGCAACGTAGCGAATGAGGGTGCCGGATGCAATCAGTCAGATCAGAAAGTTTCTAATTAATTCCGATGGTTATTTTTCAGCCACCAGCAGATCGCCGCAGTGAACGCAGCGGTAGGTGGCCTCGCCGCGCACCACCCGGTTATGGCGACGGACGGTGAGCTGATGCTGCTGACAGCGACAGCGATAGGGGAAGGTGTTCTGGCGGACCGAATCGAGTTCAAAACGGTGGGTGCGACGCGCGGGAACGCCAAGGACGCTCTCCATCATCCATTTCCACTCTTTACCGTGCGGCGCGACGCGGCCAAAGTGCTGCCAGACCAGCAGGTGCGCCAGCTCGTGCGGTACCACTTCATCGATAAACTCCTGCTGATTTTCCAGCAGCAGCACCGGGTTTAAACGAATTTCGTTTTTCTCCAGCCAGGCGGTGCCGGCGGAGGTACCGCGCTGCTGGTAGACCAGCGTCGGCTCCGCGTAGCGGCGTTCCAGTTTGAGGTTCGCTTTGGCGAGATGCTCCCGCAGGCTGCGCATCACGGCCTGCTGAATAGCGATGGGAATACGGGGTGTTTTCATAGCGCCAGAGGATAGTGCGACGGGCGGGGGAGAGCAAGAGGAAGCTTCCTCCCGGGAGGGGAGGAAGCTCAGGCGGGTTAGTCGCGGGCGCCGATTTCACGCAGCGGACGACCCTGCATCAGGTTACGTTCAATATGTTCCAGCGAGACGTTTTTGGTTTCCGGAATCAGCCAGATAGTCAGCAGGATAAACAGCACGTTCAGACCGCCGTACACCCAGAAGGTATTGGCGCTGCCCAGCGAGTTGAGCATGGTCAGGAAGGTGGCGCCGACAATCATATTGGCAATCCAGTTGGTCGCTGTGGAGCAGGTGATGCCGAAGTCGCGGCCTTTCAGCGGCTGGATTTCGGAACACAGTACCCAAATCAGCGGACCGGCACTCATGGCGAAACCGACGATGAACATCAGCAGCATCAGGACGGCGATGTACTGCGCGGTAGAGGAGTGAATGCCGATGTGCATCATGCTACCCAGCACGCCCATGCCCGCGGCCATCACGATAAAGCCGAGGATTAGCGTCGGTTTACGGCCCCAGCGGTCGACCAGACCGATAGCGATAAAGGTGGCCAGCACGTTGGTCAGACCGACGATCACCGTCCCCCACATCTGCTCGGTGGTGTTGGCATAGCCCGCCAGCTCAAAGATCTTCGGTGCGTAGTACATGATGACGTTCATGCCGGTGAACTGCTGCATCACCTGCAGCAGAATACCGAGGAACACCGCGCGGCGGAAGTTGCTGTTGTCTTTGAACAGCGACCAGCCGGACTGTTTCACCTTCAGGCTTTCGCGGATCTCGTCAAGCTCACGTTTCGCTTCGGCGCTGGTATCGCGCAGACGCAGCAACACGCGTTCAGCATCAACGAAGCGACGTTTCGCAGCGAACCAGCGCGGGCTGTCCGGCAGGAAGATGACACCGATCAGCAGTAAAATCGCCGGAATAATGATCACACCGAGCATCCAGCGCCACGCGCCGCTATAGCTGAAGGCGGTGTCAGAGAGATAGGCGCCGAGGATCCCGATGGTGATCATCAGCTGGTACATCGAAATCATACTGCCGCGAATCTTCTCTGGCGCGATTTCCGACAGATACAGCGGTGCAGTATAAGAGGCAACGCCCACCGCCAGGCCCAGCAGCACGCGGGAAACCAGTAGGATCTCGACGTTTGGCGCGGCAGCGGAGAACAGAGAGCCGGCGACAAAGAGGATGGCGCCGATCATCAGGCTTTTTTTACGGCCCAGTTTGAAGGAGAGCCAGCCGCTGCCGACCGCACCGACGGCGGCACCGAACATCATGGAGCTGACCACCCACTCCTGGGTATGGGCTGAAATCTGGAACTCATTGGCAATAAAGGGTAAGGCACCCGCAATAACACCGATATCAAGGCCGAACAGCAGGCCAGCCAGTGCGGCGAGGAAGCAGACGAAGAACGTCATGGTCTTGTTCGAACGCCCTTGTTTTTTGTTGTCAGGCATAACGCCCTCCAGTTGAGTTATTGATTCTGTCGATGGTTAGGGTAGGACACTCGACGGTAAAAAAACGTGATTATAGTCACGGCTGTGTAATCGTTTACACAAAGGTAAAGAAACGTAATGCATTAAATGCTTTTTAAATCAGCAGTATATGCAAGGATAGTCGACAATTTGAAAAACGGTAATCAGAGTTGACCGAAACAATATGTAACATTGTGAAAAAAACACGCATGAAATGCCTGCTGTAGGCAGGAAGTGGCATTCATCACTATGTAATCGCTTTCATCATGTTGCAGCGTTCCGCTGAAGCGAGGCGCAGGGGGAGGGCGACGGAAACAAAAAGGCCAGCGCGAGGCTGGCCTTGAAGAGAGGAAACGGGGAGGTTATTTCAGACCGGCCGCTTCGCGCAGCAGAGCCGCTTTGTCGGTTTTTTCCCATGGGAAATGCTCGCGACCAAAGTGACCGTAGGCAGCGGTTTCTTTGTAGATCGGGTGCAGCAGGTCCAGCATCTGAATCAGGCCGTACGGACGCAGGTCGAAGAACTCGCGCACCAGCAGGGTCAGCTGTTCAGAAGGCACTTTCTCGGTGCCGAAAGTTTCCACCATGATGGAAGTCGGTTCAGCAACGCCGATAGCGTAGGAGACCTGGATTTCACAACGATCGGCCAGGCCTGCGGCAACGATGTTTTTCGCCACATAGCGCGCCGCGTAGGCTGCGGAACGGTCAACTTTAGACGGATCTTTACCGGAGAACGCGCCGCCGCCATGACGAGCCATGCCGCCGTAGGTATCAACGATGATCTTACGACCGGTCAGACCGCAGTCGCCCATCGGGCCGCCGATAACGAAACGTCCGGTCGGGTTGATGAAGAACTTGGTCGAAGCGCTCAGCCATTCGGTCGGCAGGGTCGGCTTGATGATCTCTTCCATCACCGCTTCCTGCAGAGATTTCTGGTCAATATCTTCCGCGTGCTGCGTGGACAGAACCACCGCATCGATGCCGACGATTTTGCCGTCGTCATACTGGAAGGTCACCTGGCTTTTCGCATCCGGACGCAGCCACGGCAGGGTGCCGTTTTTACGTACTTCAGCCTGGCGCTGCACCAGACGGTGAGCATAGGTCACCGGCGCTGGCATCAGCACGTCGGTTTCGTTGGTCGCATAGCCAAACATCAAACCCTGGTCGCCTGCGCCCTGTTCCAGCGGGTCGGCACGGTCGACGCCCTGGTTGATGTCCGGAGACTGTTTACCAATGGCGCTCAGAACGGCACACGAGTTGGCGTCAAAGCCCATATCGGAATGCACGTAGCCAATTTCGCGGACGGTGTTACGGGTGATCTCTTCGATATCAACCCATGCGCTGGTGGTGATTTCGCCGCCTACCAGCACCATGCCGGTTTTGACATAGGTTTCACATGCGACACGTGCTTTCGGATCCTGCTCGAGGATCGCATCCAGCACGGCATCAGAGATTTGGTCAGCAATTTTGTCAGGATGCCCTTCTGATACGGACTCAGACGTAAAAAGGTGTTTTGCCATATTTTATTTCACCTGTGGACGATTCGGATAGCTCATACTGTTGTGTAATGTGGCTTTGGTGGATAATCAGCGCAAAGCCGCGCAGGTAGCGACACGAGCAGTCTGAGTGTTAATCAGTATAGACGGATTAACTTCTGGATGGCTATTTTAGGTCAATTCTTGAGCCCATTTCCAGCCTTTTTTGATGGCGGTCGCATTTATGGGAAAACCCGCCTGGCAAATTTTCCTGACAACCACGCAAACGCACACATTTTTATTTTGCTTTTTACCCTGCTTCTCGGTATAAAACGCCGCGCGCGGCTCATTAAAAAAGCGCACGGGGCATCGCCCTGTGGTGCCACTTCCAGCCGGGTTAAGCAGTCTGTATTTACAGAATCTCGCAGCGGCGTAGCGCCTGTTGCCCGGTATGTATAGCTTTGGCTTGTCGCCGACCCTGTCGCAGGGCGGTGTGGAGGTGATACCAGATAATGAACCAACGTTTTTCGCTTGATTCGTCGCGTCGTTCTGTCGCGCGTCAGCACTCCGCAACCTGCATCTCTCTCATGCAAACCAGCCGATGTTCACCCCATCTCGGCGCTTCTCAGGATTCCAGGGCCGGTCGGTCGTCAGAAAACTGAACAAGGGCGCTCTTGCCAGGCAAGAGTTTTCTCGTGGTTTCTCCGGACTGTCATACTCTGTTCGGCTACGTGTTTTACGATGATATGAATAAGAAACCGGTCGCGCAGTCGCAAAACCAGCAGATAGTGCTGGGCTTTAGGACTGTTCATGGGTTGTTATCGCATCTTTGGACTGCGATAGTAGTTAACTGTCTTACACTTATTATTAAAAATTGAGGTTCGCTATGTCTGACGACATGTCTATGGTTTCGCCTTCGTCAGCAGGCGAACACGGTGTACTACGTTCCATGCAGGAGGTAGCGATGAGCTCCCAGGAAGCCAGCAAGATGCTGCGTACTTATAATATTGCCTGGTGGGGCAATAACTATTATGACGTCAACGAACTGGGCCACATCAGCGTTTGCCCGGATCCGGACGTCCCGGAAGCGCGCGTGGACCTCGCGGAATTAGTCAAAGCCCGCGAGGCGCAAGGGCAACGTTTGCCGGCGCTGTTCTGCTTCCCGCAGATCCTGCAGCACCGCCTGCGCTCGATCAACGCCGCCTTCAAACGCGCGCGTGAATCGTACGGTTATAACGGCGATTACTTCCTCGTCTACCCGATTAAGGTTAACCAGCACCGTCGCGTGATTGAATCGCTGATCCATTCCGGCGAGCCGCTGGGACTGGAAGCCGGTTCGAAAGCGGAACTGATGGCCGTGCTGGCGCACGCCGGGATGACCCGCAGCGTCATCGTCTGTAACGGCTATAAAGACCGCGAATACATCCGTCTGGCGCTGGTGGGCGAGAAGATGGGCCACAAGGTCTATCTGGTCATCGAGAAGATGTCGGAAATCGCCATCGTGCTCGAAGAAGCCGAGCGCCTGAACGTGGTGCCGCGCCTCGGCGTGCGTGCGCGTCTGGCCTCTCAGGGCTCCGGCAAATGGCAATCCTCCGGCGGAGAGAAGTCCAAGTTTGGCCTCGCGGCGACCCAGGTACTGCAGCTGGTCGAGATCCTGCGTGCCGCAGGGCATCTTGAGAGCCTGCAACTGCTGCACTTCCACCTCGGCTCGCAGATGGCCAACATTCGCGACATCGCCACCGGCGTGCGTGAATCCGCGCGTTTCTACGTCGAACTGCATAAGCTGGGCGTCAACATTCAGTGCTTTGACGTCGGCGGCGGTCTGGGCGTGGACTATGAAGGGACCCGCTCGCAGTCTGACTGCTCGGTGAACTACGGTCTGAATGAATACGCCAACAACATCATCTGGGCGATCGGCGATGCCTGCGAAGAGAACGGCCTGCCGCACCCGACGGTGATCACCGAATCCGGCCGCGCGGTGACCGCGCACCATACCGTGCTGGTTTCCAACATCATCGGCGTGGAGCGTAACGAATACACTGAGGCGACCCCGCCGGCGGAAGACGCCGCGCGTCCGCTGCAGAGCATGTGGGAAACCTGGCTGGAGATGCACGAGACCGGCAACCGCCGCTCGCTGCGCGAATGGCTGCACGATAGCCAGATGGACCTGCACGATATCCATATCGGCTACTCCTCCGGCACTTTCAACCTGCAGGAGCGCGCCTGGGCCGAGCAGCTGTATCTGAACATGTGTCATGAAGTGCAGAAGCAGCTCGACCCGAGCAACCGCGCGCATCGTCCCATCATCGATGAGCTGCAGGAACGCATGGCGGATAAAATCTACGTCAACTTCTCGCTGTTCCAGTCGATGCCGGATGCCTGGGGGATCGATCAGCTGTTCCCGGTCATGCCGCTGGAAGGGCTGAACAAGTCGCCGGAGCGCCGCGCGGTGCTGCTGGACATCACCTGCGACTCCGATGGTGCCATCGATCACTATGTGGACGGCGATGGGATCGCCACCACCATGCCGATGCCGGAATACGACCCGGAGAACCCGCCGATGCTGGGCTTCTTTATGGTCGGGGCCTATCAGGAGATCCTCGGCAACATGCATAACCTGTTCGGCGACACCGAGGCGGTGGACGTGTTCGTCTTCCCTGATGGCAGCGTTGAGGTTGAGCTGTCCGACGAGGGCGATACCGTGGCGGATATGCTGCAGTATGTGCAGCTGGATCCGAACACGCTGCTGACCCAGTTCCGCGATCAGGTGAAAAACACCGATCTGGACGACGCGCTGCAGCAGCAGTTCCTCGAAGAGTTTGAGGCGGGACTGTACGGCTATACTTATCTGGAAGACGAGTAACCATTGATGCCCGGTGGCGCTGCGCTTACCGGGCCTGTGAAGGTAGGCCGGATAAGGCGAAGCCGTCATCCGGCAGAATGCGATACTCACTTGAACCCGTATGCATTACCGGCGATAATTCACGCCAATAAGCGATTTATCTATCAAACCCTTCCTCGTCGGGCCTAACGACGTGGAGGGGTTTTTTTATACTTATTTTTTACGTTCCACGACTGCGAGAAGAGGTCATATCCATGAGCACTTTAGGTCATCAATACGATAACTCCCTGGTATCCAACGCCTTTGGCTTTCTGCGTTTGCCAATGAACTTCATGCCGTATGAAAGCGATGCGGACTGGGTCATCACCGGCGTGCCGTTTGATATGGCGACCTCCGGGCGCGCGGGTGGCCGTCATGGTCCGGCGGCGATCCGTCAGGTTTCCACTAACCTCGCCTGGGAGCACAACCGTTTCCCGTGGAACTTCGACATGCGCGAACGCCTGAACGTGGTGGACTGCGGCGATCTGGTATACGCCTTCGGCGACGCGCGCGAAATGAGCGAGAAACTGCAGGCCCACGCCGAGAAACTGCTGGCGGCAGGCAAGCGCATGCTCTCCTTCGGCGGTGACCACTTTGTTACCCTGCCGCTGCTGCGCGCCCACGCTAAGCACTTCGGTAAAATGGCGCTGGTGCACTTCGATGCCCACACCGACACTTACGCCAACGGCTGCGAGTTCGACCACGGCACCATGTTCTACACCGCGCCGAACGAAGGGCTTATCGATCCAAACCACTCCGTGCAGATCGGTATCCGTACCGAGTTCGACAAAGATAATGGCTTTACGGTGCTGGACGCCGGCCAGGTCAACGACCGCAGCGTTGATGACGTGATTTCCCAGGTGAAGCAGATCGTCGGCGACATGCCGGTGTACCTGACCTTTGATATCGACTGTCTGGATCCGGCGTTTGCGCCAGGCACCGGGACCCCGGTTATCGGTGGGTTGACCTCAGACCGCGCGATCAAACTGGTGCGTGGCCTGAAGGATCTGAACATCGTTGGGATGGACGTGGTGGAAGTCGCTCCGGCCTACGATCAGTCCGAAATCACCGCTCTGGCGGCGGCGACCCTTGCTCTGGAAATGCTCTACATCCAGGCGGCGAAGAAGGGCGAATAAGCCGGGTAACCCCGACCCTCTCCCTTCCCGGGAGAGGGTTGCGCGCGGCACAGAGGGGTTATCAAGGCGCCGGGCGAGAGCTCCTGCGCGCCGGGAGAGGGCCGGCGCACAGGAGAGGGGTCATCATCGTGTCAAAATACGTTAAACGGATATTCGACGTAGAACCGGACTTCATTCCCGCTAACGTTATAGTCGCTGGCGTTGCTGGAAACGCGCAGCACCGAATAGCGTAGTCTGAATTTCAAATCTTTCGCCACGCCGTTTTGTACCTGGTATTGAACCTGGTTGAACCATTCGTGTTCTTTGCCGTTGCTGGTCTCTGACGTTTTAATGTTATCACCGCGCACGTAGGCAGTGGTCCAGGTCAGCCCCGGTAATCCCAGCCCGGCGAAATCCAGTCCGTACGATGCCTGCCAGGAGCGTTCATCTTCACCGTTAAAATCAGACCAGTAGGAGTTGGCCAGCCAGATGGTGTTCCCGCCATCGCCAACGCCACCCTGGTTCTGGTAACCGCCGTAGTGGTAACCGGTGCTGCCGCTGCTTTGCTGATAAGCGACTTTAAAGGTGTGAATATCCCAGATGTAGCTGGCGGCCAGGCTCCAGATGCTGTTGCTGCGCCCGGTGTCATTGGCGTCGGCATATTCTTGATCCAGGCGTGAGTTATAGCCGTTGAAATCGAGAACCAGCTGTTGGTCGGCGGCGAACGGCTGCTTGTAGTTCAGGCCAAGATACTGTTTGTTCAGCACATCTTCGACGTGTGACGCGTACAGCGCGCCGCTGAGCTGCTCGTTGAACCGGTAGCTTGCCCCGCCGAAGGTCAGGCTTTTCAGGCCGCTGTTATGGCTGTCGTCGCTTTTGCGCTGCTGGTCGGTGAGATAACCGGCGTTAATTTCCAGACCGTCGATTTCGCGTGAGGTGAGCATGGTGCCGGTATAGCTCTCGTACAGCAGGCGTGAATCGTCAGCGTAGACGATGGGCAGCATCGGCCGCTGGCTGCCGTAGCTGAGCACGGTATTCGAAAAGCGCATTTTGCCGGTAGCGCCGAATTTCGCGAGGTCGGATTTCGCGCGGCCATCGTCATCCTGGGCGAAAAAGTCGATCCCGCCCGCGCCGCTGCGCCCGCGACCGCCGTCAAGGCGCACCGCATACTGAGCGATACCGTCCACGCCAAAGCCGACCGGTCCCTGGGTAAAGCCCGATTCGAAGGTGGCGATAATCCCCTGGCCCCATTCGGCTTTATCCGGCAACCCATCGCGATAATCACGTTTGATATACGCGTTACGTAAAAAGAGATCCAGATGGCTGTCGTCAATAAAGCCCTGACTGGCGGATTGTTGGCTGGCGAAAGTCGGTGCGGCGGCAATTATGCCAAGTGCAATTAAGGATAATTCTTTTTTCACTGAAGACACTTCTCTGTCTGTCGATATATATTCAAGGGAATCACTGCAATCGCGATATTCTCCTGAAATAATGTCGAAAGCAATCATTGTGTGAGCAATGGTATCGCCAGGAAACAAGCTGTGTGGCGCACGCCGGCTGCGTTTGGCGAAGAGGGGTGGACTATTTATTATCTGGAGGAACGCGGTTCTGAAAGGCGGATTGTGTACGCTGTTTTTTATTTGCCAAATAATATCTTGCTGAGTGACAGCGCTTAAAATAATTGGCTGTAACGAGGTGCAGCAATAATTAACGGTTTGTGCGCTTAAGTTATCAATTCATGCGGCTAAATATTTTTACAGGGATATAAAAAAGGGAGGCGATAATGCCTCCCGCTGTCGATTATTTAATCCCGTCGGCTTTCATGCGATCGCGAATATGCTGGGCGCGAGCTTCGGAGGCCGGGTGATCGTCAAACATAGAGCTCTGACGACCGGCTTCCAGCTTGGCCAGTTTTTCGAAGCTGGTGGCCAGTCCCGACGGATTGATGCCGCGCTTACGCAACAGGTCATAAGAGTAGTCATCCGCTTCCGATTCCTGACGCTGGGAGAACTGCGAGTTCACCAGTTTTTCGCCTAAATCGCCCAGCTGCGACTGCGACAGGCTGCCGACGATGCCGCCGGCGGAGGCCGCCGCCGCACGCACGGCGTTGGTCCCCAGCGCGACCTGCATGCCTTTCTTCACGTGGCCCAGCGCAACGTGACCCATTTCGTGGCCGATAACCGCTTCAACTTCATTATCGTTCATCAGGTCCATCAGCCCGCTGTAAACGCGGATGCAGCCGTTCGCCATCGCGAAGGCGTTCACATCCTTGGTCTCATAGACCTTGTAGTTCACTGGCTGGCCATTGATGTTATCGCCCAGCGCGGTCGCGATTTTGCTCAAACGCTGGCTGTATTCACTGCTGGCCGGGGCGATTTTCGCTTTGGCGTCCATCTCTTTACAGGCCTGGTCGCTTAAGGTTTTCACCTGCGCGTCGCTGAGGGAGTACGCCTGGAAGGCTTCGGCGCCTGAGCTGAGCAGACCATTGGAGTCCATGTTCTGACATCCGGTGAGGGTTGCTGCGATCCCAAGAGCAAGTACGGTTGAGCGAATTTTCATTTTTTTATCTTCCACAATCTTATGGTTGTTTATCCGACAATACGGCGACGGCAGGGAACCGTATTCTGCGTAAATTATAAAGAGTATCGCAGGATGCGGGCGAGCGGATTCCGGGGTAGCACAACCTGTTCCAGAGATTTCTTAAAGGGCAAAAGGATGCTCCATGTACATGACTTGTCGCTTGGGTTACATTGTTCACACTTTTTTCCGGCGTAGCCCAAAACGCGCTCTCGTCAAGTCGTTAAGGGCATGGCCTTCAACAGTCCGAACTGGAGTCAAAATGTCCTCACGTAAAGAGCTTGCTAACGCTATTCGTGCGCTGAGCATGGACGCTGTACAGAAAGCCAAATCCGGCCACCCGGGGGCCCCGATGGGTATGGCTGACATTGCCGAAGTGCTGTGGCGTGATTTCCTGAACCATAACCCGAACAATCCGGCCTGGGCTG
>NZ_PION01000009.1:0-254406 GCF_002810615.1 Klebsiella sp. G-Nf4
CATGTGTTAGGCCTGCCGCCAGCGTTCAATCTGAGCCATGATCAAACTCTTCAATTTAAGTTTGATGCTCGTGAATTAAACTTCGTAATGAATTACGTATGTTCACTCAGAGACTTGGTATTCATTTTTCGTCCGAGGACGTTAAGAATCCATGTCACTTTGAGTGCCCACACAGATTGTCTGATAAATTGTTAAAGAGCAGTTGCGACGCGCTTTAGCGCTCTGTCGCGAGGTGGCGTATATTACGCTTTCCTCTTTCAGAGTCAACCCTGAATTTCAGGATTTTTCTCTTCAACCGAACTGGCTGTTTGTGTGAAGTGATTCACATCTGCCGTGTCAGTGGGAGCGCATTATAGGGATCCCATTTTTTTGCACAAGCCTTTTTTCGATCTTTTTTTTCTGAATGGTGATTTTTCACCCTTTTCGTCGCGTAATTGCACGATTTGCTCAATTTTCACCGTTTTCAGGGGTTGCACAGGGAGATAAAAGCCACCAAAGTCTTCTTACATTCCGGTATTTTGAGGTCTATATGTCTGCTCAGCTGCGCCCCTATAAAGCATTTTTCCCACAAATCGGTCTTCGCGTCATGATTGACGCATCCAGCGTTGTCATCGGTGATGTCAGAATTGCCGATGATGTCAGCGTCTGGCCTCTGGTGGCCATTCGCGGCGACGTCAACTATGTATCGATAGGTCAACGCAGCAATATTCAGGACGGTAGCGTTCTCCATGTGACCCATAAGTCCTCTTATAAGCCGGAGGGAAATCCGCTGATCATTGGTGAGGATGTAACTGTTGGTCATAAAGTGATGCTGCACGGCTGCACTATCGGCAACCGCGTGCTGGTTGGTATGGGTTCGATCTTATTAGATGGTGTCGTCGTTGGCGATGACGTCATGATTGGTGCAGGCAGTTTGGTACCGCAGAACAAACAACTGGAAAGCGGCTACCTTTACTTTGGCAATCCGGTCAAACAGATCCGCCCCCTGACGGAGACGGAACGGGAAGGACTGAAGTATTCAGCAAATAACTATGTGAAATGGAAAAATGAATACCTGGATCAGGATAACCAGATCCAGCCCTGAGCATCTTCCTGACCATCGCGGATCAATGCTTCCACCTCTTCCTCTAGATCCCAACGATGTTCCTGGAAGGCGGCCAGCCACTGCGCTGGCCCCTCTGCACCAAAACGCTGCTGCAGGCTCTGTCCTGAAATTGCGCAGGTTAATTGCATCCCATTGACCAGCACAGGAAAAACCACACCCTGCCGTTCGGCATCCCATGATTCCCGGTCAGGAAACTGAATCGCCTGATTCATGCATTCAGTTCCTGCTGCAGCGTTTCGATGACCGGAGCGATAGCCGGCAGGACGCCGTGCCATAGCAGAACAGCATGGGCGGCTTGCGCCACCAGCATTCCCAGCCCATCAGCACAGTGGACTGCGCCATACTGCTGGCACCAGTGAAGAAACGGTGTTGGCCCTTTCTGGTAAAACATGTCATAGCAATACACGTCAGCGTGGACAACAGATGCCGGGATAGCCGGTACATCACCGTCTATTCCACTGGACGTCGCATTGATGATCAGATCGAATGTTTCCCCGGATAAGGTATCCATCTCTCTTGCGCTGACGCTACCGGTATGGGCGAAGAGAGTGGCTAACTCATGGGCACGAGAATAGGTTCGATTCACGATCGTGACGGCACATCCCAGCGACAGAAGCGGCAAAAGAACCCCGCGTGATGCGCCACCAGCGCCTACAAGCAGGATCCGCTGGCGCGGCTTAATGAACCCCAGGCGTTCCAGATCGCTCAGGAGGCCAATACCGTCGGTGTTGTCCCCCAGTAAACGGCCATCTTCCAGGCGTTTCAGGGTATTTACTGCTCCCGCCAGCGCAGCGCGTTCTGTCAGCTCGTCCGCGCGCGCAAAAGCTTCCTCTTTAAAAGGAACGGTGACGTTGGCCCCCTTTCCTCCTTCTGCAAAGAACTGATTCAGAGAAGAGACAAAATCGTCCAGCGGCGCCAGCACACGTCCATAAGGATGAGTAATCCCTAACTGGCGGGCAAACAGCTGATGAATAGAAGGCGATTTGCTGTGCGCGATCGGATTACCAAAAACGGCATAGGTTTCCATGGTTCACCCCTGGCGGAACAGTTTACCCGTCAGGGCATCACGGATTTCAGATGGATTTTGCCGTCCACCTGTGGCGCCATCCACAACCGGGAAGCTGTCACCAAACTGAGCATGAACCTCTGCGGTGGTACGACACGGTGGTTGCCCGGTGAGATTGGCGCTCGTCGAGACCAGCGGTTTTCCGTAAGCTTCGCACAATTCAATCACCAGCGGATGGTTGGTCACGCGTACGGCCAGCGAATCAAAACGCCCCGTCAGCCAGCGCGGCGTTTCAGGACGCGCCGGGAATACAAACGTCACCGGTCCCGGCCAGCAGGAAAAGATAGCGTCCCGCTGCGAGTCACTTAACCGTGAATCATCAACATAAGGCTTCAACTGCTCAAAGCTGGCGGCGATAAGGATCAATCCCTTGTCAACAGGACGCTGCTTCAGCTCCAGCAGACGCATGACGGCCGTTTCGCTGTCTGGATCGCAGCCAACGCCAAAAACGGCTTCTGTGGGGTAGGCGATGACATGTTCATTTTTCAGTACCGCCACGGCATGGGCGACGGTTTCTGAGGGCAGGTTATTATTCACTGATTTATTCCGCCGGGATCGGCTTTCCACATTGTTTACTGGCGCAAAAGCGTTTCACGCCCTGCGCCGTCTTCTTTTCAATTAACAGCGGGTAATGGCATTCAGGGCATTCGCCCGCTACCGGTTTAAAATTGATAACGAACTGGCAATCAGGGTAGCGATCGCAGGAATGAAAGGTTTTACCGAAACGAGAGCGACGCTGGACCAGATGCCCTTGTCCGCATTGCGGACAGGCGATAGCGGTCTCATCGGGTTTATCAATCAGCTCGGTATGCTCGCATTCAGGATAGCGACTGCAGCCGATAAACATACCAAAGCGCCCCTGGCGTAACACCATGACAGCGCCGCAAGATGGGCACTCCTGTCCCTCCAGCACCTTAACGATATGACCGTCCGCCTGACTTTTCAGGGGACGGATATAGTCACAGTCCGGATAATACGAACAGCCGAGAAACGGGCCATGTTTCCCGGAACGGATCACCAGTTCAGCCCCGCACTGCGGGCAGGGCTCATTTTTACGCACCGAAAACAGTGCTGATTTGGTCATAACAACTCGATGTTGCTGCAAAAAGATTAATGCAGCATACCTTCATTTACTTCGAAGAGTAATTCTTCCATTTGCTGATAGGCGTTTTCACAACCCGGAATGTTGAACAGTACCATCAGGATGACCCATTTCAGGTCTTCCAGTTCAAATTCTGCTGTATCCAGCGCCAGGACGCGCTCTATCACCATTTCTCGCGTTTCGAGGTTCAACACCTGAATCTGCTCGAGGAAGAGTAAAAATCCCCGGCAACTGGCATCCAGACGCTGGCACTCCTCTTCGGTATACACCCGAAGCGACAGCGGGTCGGAAGCGAGCTGCATGGGTTCAACGAGACCTTCCTGATAATCAGCCAGTTTCTCGAGCCACATTAACGCGTTATAGATATCTTCCCGCTCAAAACCCGCATCGGTAAGATCCCGCGTCAGTTTGTCCTGATCCACGCGCATTTCTGCTTCGTTATGGATGTAAGTTTCAAACAAATACATGAGTACGTCGAACATGGCTTGCCCTCCTTAATCGGACATAGCCGCCGGGTACAGCTGCGATCCAGCCTGCTAACTCCAGTTCAAGTAGCTGAGCTACGGTTACTGGCACAGATTGGCCGGCACGTTCAGCGACAACGTCAACAGGTGTTACCTCATCTCCTACGTTAGCCAGGAGCTCCGGAAATGGCAATGCTACAGACGGCTGATCGGCGCAATTATTTATCGAATCAGACGTATCAGTAAGCCAGGCCAGCTCGGTTTGCCAGTACTCCACGATATCCTCTGGCGAGGTCACCGGTACCGCGCCTTGCTTGATTAACCAGTGCGGGCCTTCAGATCCCGGGTTACCAATCGGGCCTGGCAGGGCGAACACATCTCTTCCCTGCTCCAGGGCGCAGCGGACGGTGACCAGCGATCCGCTTCTCAACGCCGCCTCAATCACCAGCACGCCCAGACTTAAGCCGCTGATAATACGGTTACGTCGGGGAAAATGAGCGGGAAGCGGCGGCGTAATGAGTGGAAATTCAGATACCAGTGTACCGCCATGGTCGATGATCTGTTGGGCGAGGTTTGCATGGCGCCGCGGATAAACCTGTTCCAGCCCGTTGCCCAGCACCGCGATGGTTTTCCCCTCTACAGCCAGCGCGCCGCGGTGCGCGACCCCATCAATGCCTAACGCCAGCCCACTGGTGATAGTGATCCCTCTACGCGCCAGCGTTTCGCTGAACAGTTTTCCCCAGCGAGCGCCATACCAGGAGTGCAAACGGCTGCCAATAACGGCAAGCTGTGCGCTGTGAAGCAGGGCGGGGTCGCCATTGACCAGCAACGCGCCGGGGTAATCAGCGATAGCCCTTAGCCGCAACGGATAGCGCGGATCGTCGGCCCGTAACAGATGATGATCCGGGTGTTCCAACCAGCGCCGCGTCTCGTCAAGCTCACGCTCGTCAAACCGTAAAAATGGCTTCGCCTGCGCCGCAGTCATCCCAACGGCATGCAGCGCTTCACTATCAACGGAAGCGGCTGCGCATAACCGCTGCGCGATATCCAGCATCCTGTCGCCATACAAATTACTGACCTTCATCAGCCGCAGCCAAATCTCGTCGGGCGTCATCCTTACCCCCTGCCATAAGCGGCATTGACAATCTTTGCGATTGGACAGTGAGACTGTCAATTGCAGGGGGTTTTGTCTAGAATAGAGCTAATAATCTTATCAACTCCTGAATACGACTCTGGAACTTTATGGCAGTTTTGCAAGTGTTACATATTCCGGACGAGCGCCTTCGCAAAGTCGCCGAGCCGGTCAAAGAAGTGAATGCGGAAATTCAGCGTATCGTCGATGATATGTTCGACACCATGTACGCCGAGGAAGGCATCGGTCTGGCCGCAACCCAGGTCGATATCCATCAGCGCATCATCGTTATCGATGTGTCGGAAAACCGTGAAGAGCGGCTGGTGTTAATCAACCCGGAGTTGCTGGAAAAAGACGGCGAAACCGGTATTGAAGAAGGCTGCTTGTCCATTCCGGAACAGCGTGCTCTGGTACCCCGTGCGGAAAAAGTGAAGATCCGTGCGCTGGATCGCGACGGTAAGCCGTTTGAGCTGGAGGCCGATGGCCTGCTGGCTATCTGTATCCAGCATGAAATGGATCACCTGGTTGGCAAACTGTTTATTGACTATCTGTCACCGCTCAAACAACAGCGCATTCGTCAGAAGGTTGAGAAACTGGATCGTTTACGTTCCCGTGCCTGATAACAAGGAATACCGTGTCACATTCACTACGTATCATTTTCGCCGGCACCCCCGATTTTGCAGCGCGTCATCTTGACGCGTTGTTGTCGTCTGAACATCAGGTCGTTGGCGTGTTTACTCAGCCAGACCGTCCCGCGGGACGCGGCAAAAAATTGATGCCGAGCCCGGTAAAAGTGCTGGCTGAAGCCCATGACGTCCCCGTATTCCAGCCATCGTCTCTTCGCCCGCAGGAAAACCAACAGCTCGTCGCCGATTTGGGCGCCGATATCATGGTGGTGGTGGCGTATGGTCTGATTCTGCCAAAAGCGGTGCTTGAAATGCCGCGACTGGGCTGTATCAACGTTCATGGCTCGCTGCTGCCGCGCTGGCGTGGCGCCGCGCCGATCCAGCGTTCGCTGTGGGCGGGCGATAGTGAAACCGGCGTGACCATCATGCAGATGGACGTCGGCCTTGATACGGGTGACATGCTGTATAAGCTTTCCTGCCCCATTACCGCTGAGGATACCAGCGGCAGCCTGTACGATAAGCTGGCCGATCTCGGCCCACAGGGACTGCTGACAACCTTAGCGCAACTGGCAAACGGGACGGCGCAGCCTGAAGTCCAGGACGAGTCACTCGTCAGTTATGCCGAGAAGCTGAGTAAAGAAGAGGCCCGCATCGACTGGTCGCTTTCCGCTGCACAGCTGGAACGTTGCATCCGGGCGTTTAATCCGTGGCCAATGAGCTGGCTGGAGATTGACGGGCAGCCGGTAAAAGTCTGGCGGGCATCGGTTATTGCCAAAGCCACGCACACCGAGCCGGGAACGATAGTGGCAGCAACCAAACAGGGTATCCAGGTCGCCACGGGTGATGGGATCCTCAGTCTGGAATCACTACAGCCCGCGGGTAAAAAAGCGATGAGCTCGCAGGACTTACTCAATTCCCGCCGGGAGTGGTTCATCCCAGGTACCCGTCTCGACTGACGGTCGTCTCTTCTAAGGCCCGGGTTAGCCGGGCATTTTTATTTTTGCGCTTATGAAAAACAAAATAAATTTACGCAGTCTGGCCGCCCAGGCTATCGAGCAAGTGGTTGAACAAGGTCAGTCTTTGAGCAACGTTCTGCCCCCTCTGCAGCAGAAAGTCAGCGATAAAGACAAAGCGCTGTTGCAGGAGCTGTGCTTTGGCGTACTGCGTACGCTCAGTCAGCTTGAGTGGCTTATCAACAAGCTGATGGCGCGTCCGATGACCGGCAAACAGCGCACCGTGCATTTTCTGATCATGGTTGGACTTTATCAGTTGCTCTATACCCGTATTCCTCCGCATGCCGCACTGGCGGAAACGGTAGAAGGCGCGGTGGCCATTAAACGCCCGCAGCTTAAAGGGCTGATCAACGGCGTGCTACGCCAGTTCCAGCGCCAGCAGGAAGCGTTATTAGCCGAATTTGCTGAGCATGAAAACCGCTATCTTCATCCCAAATGGCTGCTGAAACGCCTGCAGCAGGCCTGGCCGCAGAAGTGGCAGGAGATCGTCGATGCGAACAACCAGCGCCCGCCGATGTGGCTGCGCGTTAACCGCAACCATCATTCCCGGGATGAATGGCTTGCTCTGCTTAAAGAGGCCGGCTTAGAGGGCTTCACCCATCCTGACTATCCGGACGCCGTGCGTATGGCCACCCCTGCCCCGGTCCTTGCGTTGCCAGGTTTTGCCGAAGGCTGGGTCACCGTCCAGGATGCCTCGGCCCAGGGCTGTATGCGATACCTGCTGCCAGAAAATGGCGAACGCATTCTCGATCTCTGTGCCGCACCGGGCGGCAAGACGACGCATATTCTGGAGGTTGCCCCGCAGGCTCAGGTCATGGCGGTGGATATTGATGAACAACGTCTGTCTCGCGTCTATGACAACCTGAAGCGTCTGGGTGTAAAAGCTGAAGTGAAACAGGGCGATGGTCGCTTCCCTGAGCAGTGGTGTGGCAACGAGCAGTTCGATCGTATTCTGCTGGATGCCCCCTGCTCGGCCACCGGCGTCATTCGCCGTCATCCTGATATCAAGTGGTTGCGCCGGGATCGGGATATCGCCGAATTAGCCCAGCTGCAGGCCGAGATCCTGAATGCCACCTGGCCACATCTGAAGCCAGGCGGCACGCTGGTGTATGCTACCTGTTCTATTCTGCCGGAAGAGAATAGCCAGCAAATTGCCGCCTTCCTCGCGCGAACCCCGGATGCAGACCTTCACGCAACCGGCACGCCGGAGAGTCCCGGGCAGCAAAATCTGCCGGGCCCGGAAGAAGGTGATGGCTTCTTTTACGCTAAGCTAATCAAACGTCAGAACTAATGGGTCATTGCAGATGAAGATTATTATTCTGGGCGCCGGCCAGGTCGGCGGCACGCTGGCGGAAAACCTCGTCGGCGAGAACAATGATATTACGCTGGTTGATACCAATGGCGACCGTCTGCGCAGCCTGCAGGATAAGTTCGACCTGCGTGTCGTCCAGGGACATGGCTCTCACCCTCGCGTACTGCGGGAGGCGGGGGCCGATGATGCCGATATGCTGGTAGCGGTCACCAGTTCGGATGAAACCAATATGGTGGCCTGCCAGGTCGCCTACTCATTATTCAATACCCCAAACCGTATAGCCCGTATTCGTGCGCCTGATTACGTTCGTGATGCGGATAAACTCTTCAATTCTGAAGCGGTGCCCATCGATCACTTAATCGCCCCGGAACAGCTGGTCATCGACAATATTCACCGCCTGATCGAATATCCCGGCGCGCTTCAGGTCGTGAACTTCGCCGAAGGGAAAGTCAGCCTCGCCGTAGTAAAAGCGTATTACGGAGGTCCGCTGGTAGGGAATGCGTTGTCCACCATGCGGGAGCATATGCCGCATATCGATACGCGTGTGGCCGCTATTTTCCGCCACGATCGTCCTATTCGCCCACAGGGTTCGACGATTGTGGAAGCCGGCGATGAAGTATTCTTTATTGCCGCCTCGCAGCATATTCGCGCAGTCATGAGTGAGCTGCAGCGACTGGAAAAGCCGTATAAGCGTATTATGCTGGTCGGCGGCGGCAATATTGGTGCGGGTCTGGCCCATAAGCTGGAAAAAGATTACAGCGTCAAGCTTATCGAACGTAATCAGCAGCGAGCTGCTGAGCTTGCGGAAAAGCTGCAGCATACTATCGTCTTCTACGGTGATGCATCGGACCAGGAGCTGCTGGCTGAAGAGCATATTGATCAGGTGGACCTGTTTATTGCCGTCACAAACGATGACGAAGCAAATATTATGTCTGCGATGCTGGCCAAACGGATGGGGGCGAAAAAAGTGATGGTGCTGATCCAGCGCAAAGCCTATGTTGATCTGGTCCAGGGCAGCGTCATCGATATTGCGATATCGCCTCAGCAGGCTACAATTTCCGCACTCCTCAGCCATGTCCGTAAAGCCGATATTGTCGGCGTCTCCTCCCTGCGCCGCGGCGTTGCCGAAGCGATCGAGGCAGTCGCACACGGTGATGAAAGCACCTCGCGGGTAGTAGGACGTTCGATCGATGAGATCAAGCTTCCGCCAGGTACGATCATCGGCGCCGTCGTGCGTGGCAACGACGTTATGATCGCGAATAATAATCTGCGGATCGAGCAGGGCGATCATGTGATCATGTTTTTGACCGACAAAAAGTTTATTTCCGATGTAGAAAGGCTGTTCCAGCCAAGTCCTTTCTTCCTGTAATTCCCAGGGCGCCGGACAGGCGCCTTTTTATTATCCCTTATTATTCAAAGGTTAATAATTTGCGGTAACTATCTACTGGTAATGGCAAATGAAAATACATTTGTTAAACTTACATCGTCAGCTGGCACAAGGAGAATAAAATGAGTTTTTTAAAAGAGTTTCGCGAATTCGCGATGCGCGGGAACGTTGTCGATTTGGCAGTGGGTGTGATCATCGGTGCAGCATTCGGTAAAATTGTTTCATCGCTGGTCGCAGATATTATTATGCCACCACTCGGCCTGTTGATTGGCGGGATCGATTTTAAACAGTTTGCCGTCACGCTACGTGATGCCCAGGGCGATGTCCCTGCTGTCGTGATGCATTATGGGGTATTCATTCAGAACGTTTTCGATTTCATCATCGTCGCGTTTGCCATCTTCATGGCGATTAAACTGATGAATAAGTTAAATCGTAAGAAAGAAGAGGCTCCGGCGGCGCCGCCAGCTCCTTCTAAAGAAGAAGTCCTGCTGAGCGAAATTCGCGATCTGCTGAAAGAACAAAACAACCGTTCTTAATCAGCACAGAAAGCAGAAGGCCAGTGGTAAAAAAGCGATTCGCTTGCTTGCCACTGGCCTCCCGGTCAATCCTTCCTGCATGTTTATCTTTACGTTGATAGCTTCCTTTCCCTTTCTTGTTTTTCTCTACACGCTGCCTGAATAACGGATCGTGGAGAAGTGCCTCAATGGCGTTATCTTTGATTTGCCCTTTGGTATGCTGATAGCGACTCATAGTAACTCCAGTGCATGTGTGAATTCCGCGCGAGTGTAGATCCACGCGATGAAAAAATCAACGGCCCGTAGTACCGCCATTGCTGGCGCCTTGTTCAAGGGCCTCAAGGATCGAACAATAAACACTACTGTGCGCAGTCCCACAGCAGGCATCATTAAGCCGCTGCAGAGAGCGACGCATCGTCTGCAACTCTTTGATCCGCGCCTCGACTTCGCTTAATCGCGCCTGAACGATCCCTTTCGATTCCTGGCAGGTATGGTGCTCCGGATCGATACGGATCGACAATAATTCGCGGATCGCTTCCAGAGTGAAGCCCAGCTGACGGGCATAGCGAATAAAGCGTAGCCGCTGAAGATCGTTATCCGAGTAAAGACGAAATCCCCCCTCGGTGCGCACGTCATGATCCATCATTTGCTGTTTCTCATAATAACGGATGGTATCTGGCGTGACGTCAGCCAGCTTAGCCAGCTCACCAATACGATACATATTTACTCCTGATTCATTCTTTGTAGCAAAGCATCGGCATACTCACCGCGTAAAAAGTCGGTGCTCAGGCCAGCCTGACGAAGCTTCAGTTCGAGCAAGGCAAGCCGTTTACTGAGTTCAGCATGACGCGGATCGTCCTGACGGACGCCCTTCAGTAAATCAGCCAGTGCCACCGCTTCCCTACGCTGCTCCAGCTCCGGGGGGAGGCACCCAGCATTCTTCAGAAGGCGATAACCTGCCCGCAGCTCCGTCGGCACATGTGAATCGTCATCGAGAGTCAGCGGTTCGCCGCTGCCGGGTAAACAATCGAACTCACCTTTAGCTTGGGCATCGAGGATATGGCGTTCCGCCCACTGATCCAGTAACCACATTCTACGGCTCCGGGGATGAACAAAAAGAGTACAGATAGTGTAGTGAAGTGGGGATAAGGTAGATATAAAAAAACCCGCCGAGGCGGGTTTTTTTACGTTACTACAGATTACTCTGCAGCAGCTTCTGCTTTCGGCTCAGCACGATCAACCAGCTCGATGTATGCCATCGGCGCGTTGTCGCCTGCACGGAAGCCACACTTCAGAATGCGAGTGTAACCACCGGCGCGGCTCGCGAAACGCGGGCCCAGCTCGTTAAACAGTTTTGCCACGATCTCGTTATCACGAGTGCGGGCGAATGCCAGACGACGATTAGCAACGCTATCAGTCTTGGCAAGAGTAATCAGCGGCTCAACTACGCGACGCAGTTCTTTCGCTTTCGGCAGGGTCGTCTTGATGATTTCATGACGAACCAGCGAACCTGCCATGTTACGGAACATAGCCTGGCGATGGCTGCTGTTGCGGTTCAGTTGACGACCACTCTTACGATGGCGCATGACCTTATCCTTCTCAGTAAAACCTTAACCTGTGATCCGGTTACTCGTCAGCAATGCTTGCTGGTGGCCAGTTTTCCAGGCGCATGCCCAGAGACAGTCCACGGGAAGCCAGCACGTCTTTAATCTCAGTAAGAGATTTTTTACCCAGGTTCGGCGTTTTCAGCAACTCAACCTCGGTACGCTGTACCAGATCACCGATATAGTGGATAGCTTCTGCCTTGAGGCAGTTAGCAGAGCGGACAGTCAATTCCAGATCGTCAACAGGGCGCAGCAGGATCGGATCGAACTCTGGTTTCTCTTCTTTCACTTCTGGCTGACGTACATCACGTAAGTCAACAAAAGCTTCCAGTTGTTCAGCCAGAATGGTTGCCGCACGACGAATCGCCTCTTCAGGATCGATTGTGCCGTTGGTTTCCATTTCGATGACCAGCTTGTCCAGGTCGGTACGCTGTTCTACACGCGCAGCTTCAACATTGTAGGCAATACGCTCTACAGGGCTGTAGCAGGCGTCGACCAGCAGACGGCCGATTGGGCGCTCATCTTCTTCCGAATGAATTCGGGCAGAAGCCGGCACATAACCGCGACCGCGCTGAACTTTGATACGCATGCTAATAGCAGCGTTCTCATCAGTCAGGTGGCAAATCACGTGCTGCGGCTTGACGATTTCGACATCACCGTCGTGGGTAATGTCGGCTGCAGTCACAGGGCCAATGCCAGATTTATTCAAAGTAAGGATGACTTCATCTTTACCCTGAACTCTCACCGCCAGCCCTTTCAGGTTGAGCAGGATTTCAAGGATGTCTTCCTGAACGCCTTCTTTGGTGCTGTACTCGTGCAGTACACCATCAATCTCAACCTCGGTCACCGCGCAACCCGGCATCGATGAGAGCAGAATACGGCGCAGTGCGTTACCCAGAGTATGGCCGAAGCCACGCTCTAAAGGCTCAAGGGTCACCTTGGCGTGCGTCGAACTCACTTGCTCGATATCGACCAGGCGCGGTTTTAGAAACTCTGTCACAGAACCCTGCATTGTGTCCTCTCTTTGGTACTAAGCTTTACTTGGAGTAAAGCTCGACGATCAGGTGTTCGTTAATGTCCGCAGACAGATCAGAACGCTCCGGCTGACGCTTGAACGTACCTTCCATCTTGCCAGCATCAACTTCCAGCCAGGTTGGCTTTTCACGCTGCTCAGCCAGCTCCAGAGCGGCTTTCACGCGAGATTGCTTTTTCGCTTTCTCACGAATGCTGACAACGTCATTCGCTTTAACCTGATAAGAAGCGATGTTAACAACACGACCGTTTACCATAATCGCTTTGTGGCTAACCAGCTGGCGTGCTTCAGCACGAGTGGCGCCGAAGCCCATACGGTATACAACGTTGTCCAGACGACCTTCCAGCAGAGCCAACAGGTTTTCACCGGTGTTGCCTTTCAGACGTGCTGCTTCTTTATAGTAGTTACGGAACTGACGCTCCAGCACACCGTACATACGGCGAACTTTTTGCTTTTCACGCAACTGCACACCATAGTCAGACAGACGCGGTTTACGCGCACCGTGCTGGCCAGGAGCTTGTTCAATTTTACACTTGGTATCGATCGCGCGAACGCCAGACTTAAGGAATAAGTCGGTGCCCTCACGACGGCTCAGCTTGAGCTTAGGACCCAAATATCTTGCCATTTTCTTTCTCCAACTAACCTGGAAAACGTAGCGTTATACGCGACGTTTCTTCGGCGGACGACAACCGTTATGAGGGATCGGAGTCACATCAGTAATATTAGTGATGCGGAAACCAGCGGCGTTCAGTGCACGAATGGTAGATTCGCGACCCGGACCCGGACCTTTGACCATAACTTCCAGATTCTTGATGCCGTATTCTTTTACGGCTTCTGCGCAACGCTCTGCTGCAACCTGAGCTGCAAACGGAGTGGATTTGCGAGAACCACGGAAACCGGAACCACCGGCTGTTGCCCAACCCAGTGCGTTACCCTGACGATCAGTAATAGTAACGATGGTGTTGTTAAAAGAAGCATGGATATGAGCCACGCCATCAGAGACTTGTTTTCTTACACGCTTACGTGCACGAACTGGTGCCTTTGCCATTATTCAATCACCCCGATTATTTCTTGATCGGTTTACGCGGACCCTTACGGGTACGTGCGTTGGTCTTGGTACGCTGACCGCGAACCGGAAGACCACGACGATGGCGTAAACCACGGTAGCAACCAAGGTCCATCAGACGCTTGATGCTCAGGGTGATTTCACGGCGCAGATCACCTTCAACGACAAATTTACCTACTGCTTCACGCAGAATATCAATTTGTTCTTCAGACAGCTCACTGATCTTAACATTTTCAGCGATGCCCGTTTCAGCGCAGATAGCTTTAGAACGGGTTTTGCCGATACCGAAAATAGCGGTTAAAGCGATTACGGTATGTTTGTGATCAGGAATGTTAATGCCTGCTATACGGGCCACTATGCACTCCTACTATTTAATATGTACGTACCATGCTGAAAAGCCCGTTTTCAGGATACTCAAATGGAAACGTACAGACATACAAAAGATTGGCTGGCTAATCTAGCCAGCTCAATCCAACTTTGCAAGAAAAATATGCGAATAAATCAGCCTTGGCGCTGTTTATGCTTCGGCTCGGCACTGCAAATCACACGGATGACGCCATCACGCTTAACGATTTTGCAGTTACGGCATAATTTCTTGACGGAAGCACGAACTTTCATTTTTACTCTCCGTAACTTCTCGGGCGACCAGTTTTAACGGCCGTAGCCTTTCAGGTTCGCCTTCTTCAATGCAGACTCATACTGACTGGACATCATCAGAGTTTGCACTTGAGCCATAAAGTCCATAATCACGACAACAACGATAAGCAGCGATGTCCCACCGAAGTAGAACGGCACTTTCATCGCGTCACGCATGAACTCCGGGATCAGGCAGATAAAAGTAATATACAACGCACCAACCAGAGTCAGGCGAGTCATCACTTTATCGATATACTTCGCCGTTTGCTCTCCCGGACGAATTCCTGGTACAAATGCACCGGACTTCTTCAGGTTATCTGCTGTTTCACGCGGGTTGAAAACCAACGCCGTGTAGAAGAAACAGAAGAAGATGATTGCAGACGCATAGAGTAACACATAAAGCGGTTGCCCAGGCTGCAAATACAGCGAAATTGTTGTCAGCCAGTTCCAACCAGTACCACCCCCGAACCATGACGTGATGGTTGCCGGGAACAGTATAATACTGGAAGCGAAGATTGCCGGGATTACCCCCGCCATATTCACTTTCAGCGGTAAATGTGTGCTCTGTGCAGCATAGACACGACGACCCTGCTGCCGTTTCGCGTAGTTTACCACAATGCGGCGTTGACCACGTTCAACGAATACAACAAAGAAGGTCACTGCAAATACTAATACTGCAACCAACAGCAACAGGAGGAAGTGCAGGTCGCCTTGACGCGCTTGCTCGATAGTATGGGCGATGGCCGGCGGGAGTCCCGCAACGATCCCGGCGAAGATCAGGATCGAGATACCGTTACCGATACCGCGCTCAGTGATCTGTTCGCCGAGCCACATCAGGAACATAGTCCCTGTGACCAGACTTACAACAGCGGTGAAATAGAATGCAAAGCCTGGATTAATCACCAGGCCCTGCATACCAGGCATATTCGGCAGACCGGTAGCAATACCGATCGACTGGAATATCGCCAGCACCAGAGTACCGTAGCGGGTGTACTGGCTGATCTTACGACGACCAGACTCCCCTTCTTTCTTCAGCTCTGCCAGCGGTTGGTAAACCACCGTCAGCAGTTGCACGATGATAGATGCCGAGATGTACGGCATAATCCCCAGTGCAAAGATAGAAGCACGGCTGAGAGCACCACCAGAGAACATGTTGAACATTTCAATGATGGTGCCTCGCTGTTGCTCAAGCAGTTTGGCAAGTACAGCGGCATCAATACCAGGGATCGGAATAAAAGAGCCAATACGGAACACTATCAGCGCACCGACCACAAACAGAAGTCTGCGTTTCAGCTCGCCAAGGCCACCTTTGGCACTTTGAAAATCTAATCCCGGTTGTTTAGCCATCTGCTACTTATTCCTCAATTTTACCGCCAGCAGCTTCGATAGCAGCACGAGCACCTTTAGTCACACGCAGGCCACGAACAGTTACCGGACGAGCTACTTCACCAGACAGGATCACTTTCGCGAACTCGATCTGGACGCCGATAATGTTAGCCGCTTTCAGCGCGTTCAGGTCTACTACATCGCCTTCTACGTGAGCCAGATCGGAGAGACGGATCTCTGCGGTGATCATCGCTTTACGAGAAGTGAAGCCGAATTTCGGCAGACGACGGTACAGAGGCATCTGACCACCCTCGAAACCGCGACGTACGCCACCGCCAGAACGAGACTTCTGACCTTTGTGACCACGACCACCGGTTTTACCGAGGCCAGAACCGATACCACGACCCAGGCGTTTACCCGCCTTTTTGGAGCCTTCGGCCGGAGACAGAGTATTTAAACGCATCTCTTACTCCTCAACTTTAACCATGAAGGAAACCGCGTTGACCATACCACGAACAGCAGGAGTATCCTCGCGCTCTACGGTGTGACCAATACGACGCAGACCCAGGCCAAGCAGTGTTGCCTTGTGTTTCGGCAGACGACCGATTGCACTGCGGGTTTGAGTAATTTTAATAGTCTTTGCCATGGTTTATTTCCCCAGAATTTCTTCAACGGATTTACCACGCTTGGCAGCGACCATTTCTGGAGAATTCATATTTTCCAGGCCATCAATAGTTGCACGAACCACGTTGATCGGGTTGGTGGAACCGTATGCTTTAGCCAGAACGTTATGAACCCCAGCAACTTCCAGAACGGCGCGCATTGCACCACCGGCGATGATACCGGTACCTTCGGAAGCTGGCTGCATGAATACACGAGAACCCGTGTGAACACCTTTAACCGGGTGTTGCAGGGTGCCGTTGTTCAGCGCGACGTTAATCATATTGCGACGGGCTTTTTCCATCGCTTTCTGGATCGCTGCTGGAACTTCACGCGCTTTACCGTAACCAAAACCAACGCGACCGTTACCATCGCCAACAACAGTCAGAGCTGTGAAGGAGAAAATACGACCACCTTTAACGGTTTTAGATACGCGGTTTACCGCGATCAGCTTTTCCTGCAGTTCGCCAGCTTGTTTTTCGATGTGAGCCATCTTACACCTCTACCTTAGAACTGAAGGCCAGCTTCACGGGCAGCATCTGCCAGTGCCTGGACACGACCATGATATTGGAACCCGGAACGGTCAAAGGAAACATCTTTGATGCCTTTTTCCAGAGCGCGTTCAGCAACAGCTTTACCCACAGCTGCGGCCGCGTCTTTGTTACCGGTGTACTTCAGTTGTTCAGAGATAGCTTTTTCTACAGTAGAAGCAGCTACCAGAACTTCAGAACCATTCGGAGCAATTACCTGTGCGTAAATATGACGCGGGGTACGATGTACCACCAGGCGAGTTGCACCCAGCTCCTGGAGCTTGCGGCGTGCGCGGGTCGCACGACGGATACGAGCAGATTTCTTATCCATAGTGTTACCTTACTTCTTCTTAGCCTCTTTGGTACGCACGACTTCGTCGGCGTAACGAACACCCTTGCCTTTATAAGGCTCAGGACGACGGTAGGCGCGCAGATCTGCTGCAACCTGGCCGATCACCTGCTTATCAGCGCCTTTCAGCACGATTTCAGTTTGAGTCGGACATTCTGCAGTGATACCGGCCGGCAGCTTGTGTTCAACAGGATGAGAGAAACCTAAAGCCAGGTTTACTACATCCCCTTTAACCGCTGCACGATAGCCTACACCAACCAGCTGAAGCTTTTTAGTGAAGCCTTCGGTAACACCGATAACCATTGAGTTCAGCAGGGCACGCGCGGTACCAGCCTGAGCCCATCCGTCTACGTAACCATCACGCGGACCGAAGGTCAGAGCATTATCTGCATGTTTAACTTCAACAGCATCGTTGAGAGTACGAGTCAGCTCGCCATTTTTACCTTTGATCGTAATAACCTGACCGTTGACTTTAACATCAACGCCGGCAGGAACAACGACCGGTGCTTTAGCAACACGAGACATTTTTTCCTCCGATTAGGCTACGTAGCAGATAATTTCGCCACCAAGACCAGCCTGGCGCGCTGCACGATCAGTCATAACACCTTTAGAGGTAGAAACAACTGCGATACCCAGACCCGCCATAACTTTCGGCAGCTCATCTTTACGTTTGTAGATGCGCAGACCTGGGCGGCTGACACGCTGAATGCTTTCTACAACAGCTTTACCCTGGAAATACTTAAGAGTCAGTTCCAGTTCCGGCTTGATGTCGCCTTCAACTTTAAAATCTTCAATAAAGCCTTCTTCCTTCAGCACGTTGGCAATTGCCACTTTCAGCTTGGAGGAAGGCATGGTGACCGCAGCTTTATTCGCGGCCTGACCGTTACGGATACGGGTCAGCATATCCGCGATCGGATCTTGCATGCTCATCTGTCTTTACTCCCGTGATTCAATTGGTGACAATTACCAGCTAGCCTTTTTCAGACCCGGGATTTCACCGCGCATAGCGGCTTCACGGACCTTAATACGGCTCAACCCGAACTTCCGCAGGAAACCATGCGGACGACCTGTTTGACGGCAGCGATTACGCTGACGAGACGGGCTGGAATCACGCGGCAGAGTCTGCAGCTTGAGAACAGCGTTCCAACGATCTTCGTCGGTTGCGTTCACATCAGAGATGATAGCTTTCAGTTCAGCGCGTTTAGCGAAGAATTTATCAGCTAAAGCCACGCGCTTTACTTCGCGTGCTTTCATTGATTGCTTAGCCATTAAGTAACCCTACCTTACTTGCGGAACGGGAAGTCAAAGGCAGCCAGCAGAGCGCGGCCTTCTTCATCAGATTTCGCAGTAGTGGTAATGGTAATATCCAAACCACGAACGCGGTCGACTTTATCGTAGTCGATTTCTGGGAAGATGATCTGCTCACGGACACCCATGCTGTAGTTACCACGACCGTCGAAAGACTTAGCGGACAAGCCACGGAAGTCACGGATACGCGGTACAGCAATAGTGATCAGGCGCTCAAAGAACTCCCACATGCGCTCGCCGCGCAGAGTTACTTTACAGCCGATCGGATAGCCCTGACGGATTTTGAAGCCTGCAACTGATTTGCGTGCTTTGGTGATCAGCGGTTTTTGACCGGAGATTGCTGTCAGGTCAGCTGCTGCGTTATCCAGCAGTTTCTTGTCAGCGATCGCTTCACCAACACCCATGTTCAGGGTGATCTTCTCGACCCGAGGGACTTGCATGACAGAATTGTAGTTAAACTCAGTCATGAGTTTAGCGACTACTTCGTCTTTGTAGTAATCATGCAGTTTCGCCATCGTACTACTCCAAATTACTTGATAGTTTCGCTGTTAGACTTGAAGAAACGGACTTTTTTGCCGTCTTCGAATCTAAAGCCTACACGGTCAGCCTTGCCGGTTGCCGCGTTGAAGATAGCAAGGTTAGAGATCTGAATAGCTGCTTCTTTCTCTACGATGCCGCCTGGTTGGTTCAGGGCCGGAACCGGCTTCTGATGTTTCTTAACCAGGTTGATACCTTCAACAATGACCTTGCCGGAAGACAGGACATTTTTTACTTTACCGCGTTTACCTTTATCTTTACCGGTTAACACGATAACTTCGTCATCACGACGGATTTTAGCTGCCATGATTCGCTCCTTAGAGTACTTCTGGTGCCAGAGAGATAATTTTCATGAACTTCTCGGTACGAAGTTCACGAGTTACCGGCCCAAAAATACGCGTACCGATAGGCTGCTCGCTGTTATTGTTAAGAATAACGCATGCATTACCATCGAAGCGAATGACAGAACCGTCCGGGCGACGAACACCCTTCTTGGTGCGCACCACTACCGCCTTCAGCACATCACCTTTTTTGACCTTACCACGCGGAATTGCTTCCTTGATGGTGATCTTGATGATGTCGCCTACGCCTGCGTAGCGACGGTGCGAGCCACCCAGAACCTTGATACACATTACGCGACGTGCACCGGAGTTGTCGGCGACGTTCAGCATAGTCTGTTCTTGGATCATTTTAGTGCTCCGCTAATGTCAACTACTACTGAGACCCGAAAATTAGGGTCGTTAAAAAGCCCCATATCGAGGGCGCGGCATTATAACACCACAAACCAGATATGGGTAGAAAAAATAAACGGCTCATCGCTGAGCCGTTTATCCGTATCGAGAATGCGTACTCTATTACAGAACCGCTTTCTCTACAACGCGAACCAGCGTCCAGGACTTAGTCTTGGACAGCGGACGGCATTCGCGGATTTCAACCACGTCACCGATACCGCATTCGTTGTTCTCGTCATGTACGTGCAGTTTGGTCGTACGTTTGATGAATTTGCCGTATACCGGGTGTTTCACCATACGTTCGATAGCAACAACAATGGATTTCTCCATTTTGTCGCTAACTACGCGACCTTGCAGAGTACGGATTTTATCGGTCATTACGCACCCGCCTTCTGAGTCAGTAAAGTCTTAACGCGTGCAACATCACGACGCACTTGCTTCAGCAGATGAGTCTGTTGCAGCTGGCCACTTGCAGCCTGCATACGCAGGTTGAACTGCTCACGCAGCAGGTTCAGCAGCTCAGCGTTCAGCTCTTCAACGCTTTTTTCACGCAGCTCTTTTGCTTTCATTACATCACCGTCTTAGTTACAAAGGTGGTTTTGATCGGCAGTTTCGCTGCTGCCAGGCCGAATGCTTCACGGGCCAGCTCTTCCGGTACGCCGTCCATTTCATACAGGACTTTACCCGGCTGAATCAAGGCAACCCAGTACTCCACGTTACCTTTACCTTTACCCATACGAACTTCCAGCGGCTTCTCGGTGATCGGTTTGTCCGGGAATACACGGATCCAGATCTTACCTTGACGCTTAACTGCACGGGTCATAGCACGACGTGCTGCTTCGATCTGACGGGCAGTCAGACGACCACGGCCAACAGCTTTCAGACCGAAAGTGCCGAAGCTAACATCCGTACCCTGCGCCAGACCACGGTTGCGGCCTTTGTGCACTTTACGGAATTTTGTACGCTTTGGTTGTAACATCAGCGACGCTCCTTATTTACGGCCTTTACGCTGCTGCTTTTTAGGTTGAGCAGCCGGTTCCGGTTGTTCAACAGCAGCCATACCACCCAGGATCTCACCTTTGAAGATCCATACCTTAACGCCGATTACACCGTAAGTGGTGTGCGCTTCAGAGGTGTTGTAGTCGATGTCAGCACGCAGAGTGTGCAGCGGTACGCGACCTTCACGGTACCATTCGGTACGTGCGATTTCCGCGCCGCCCAGACGGCCGCTAACTTCAACTTTGATACCTTTAGCGCCCAGACGCATTGCGTTCTGTACAGCACGCTTCATCGCACGACGGAACATAACGCGACGTTCCAGCTGAGAAGTGATGCTGTCAGCAACCAATTTAGCGTCCAGTTCAGGCTTACGAACTTCGGCAATATTGATCTGTGCAGGTACGCCAGCGATATCCGCTACGACCTTGCGCAGTTTTTCTACGTCTTCGCCTTTCTTACCGATAACGATACCCGGGCGAGCAGTGTGAATGGTCACACGGATGCTCTTAGCCGGACGCTCGATAACGATGCGAGATACAGACGCTTTAGCCAGTTCTTTTGTCAGGAACTGACGTACTTTAAAATCGCTGTCCAGGTTGTCAGCGAATTCTTTGGTGTTCGCGAACCAGGTAGAGTTCCATGGTTTGACAATACCCAGGCGAATACCATTAGGATGTACTTTCTGACCCATTGCTAGTCTCCAGAGTCTCAGCGATCGGACACAACCACAGTGATGTGGCTGGTGCGCTTCAGGATGCGATCTGCACGACCTTTAGCACGCGGCATAATGCGCTTCATGCTCGGGCCTTCGTCTACGAAAATTTTCGCAACTTTCAGATCATCAATGTCAGCGCCATCGTTGTGTTCAGCGTTAGCAATGGCAGATTCCAGTACCTTCTTGACCAGTACAGCAGCTTTTTTGTTGGTGTAGGTCAGAATATCCAGGGCCTGCGACACTTTCTTACCGCGAATCAGGTCAGCTACGAGGCGAACCTTCTGAGCAGAAGAACGAGCATGGCGATGTTGAGCTAAAGTTTCCATCTCTTCCTCCTACCTTATTTCTTCTTCGCTTTTTTATCAGCAGCGTGGCCGCGATAAGTACGAGTCGGTGCGAATTCACCCAGTTTGTGACCAACCATTTCGTCGGAAACAAAGACTGGAACGTGCTGACGACCATTATGGACAGCGATGGTCAAACCGATCATGTTAGGAAAGATCGTTGAACGACGGGACCAAGTGCGCAGGGGCTTCTTGTCTCCGCTTTCCACCGCTTTCTCTACCTTCTTCAGCAAGTGCAGGTCAATAAAAGGACCTTTCTTGAGAGAACGTGGCATGGCTTATCCTCTAAAATTATTTGCTACGGCGACGTACGATGAATTTATCAGTACGCTTGTTGCTGCGGGTCTTCTTACCTTTGGTCTGCAGGCCCCACGGGGATACCGGGTGCTTACCAAAGTTACGACCTTCACCACCACCATGTGGGTGGTCTACTGGGTTCATCGCAGTACCGCGAACGGTAGGACGAACACCACGCCAGCGTGCAGCACCTGCTTTACCCAGAACGCGCAGCATATGCTCAGCATTGCCAACTTCGCCCAGAGTAGCGCGGCAGTCTGCTTCGACTTTACGCATTTCACCAGAACGCAGACGCAGGGTGACATAAGCACCATCACGAGCAACGATCTGAACGTAAGTACCAGCGGAACGTGCCAGCTGACCGCCTTTACCTGGTTTCATTTCTACGTTATGAACGGTAGAACCAACCGGGATATTGCGCATCGGCAGGGTGTTGCCTGCTTTGATTGCAGCATCAACGCCAGACTGAATCTGGTCACCAGCTTTCAGGCCTTTCGGGGCCAGGATGTAACGGCGCTCGCCGTCTTTGTACAGAACCAGCGCGATGTTCGCGGAGCGGTTCGGATCGTACTCAAGACGTTCAACAACTGCCGGGATACCATCTTTGTTGCGTTTGAAGTCAACAATACGGTAAGCCTGCTTGTGGCCACCACCGATATGACGGGTGGTGATACGGCCATTGTTGTTACGACCACCGGATTTGCTGTTTTTTTCCAGCAACGGAGCAAAAGGTTTGCCCTTGTGCAGCTCTGGGTTAACCACTTTAACGACGTGGCGACGACCCGGAGATGTCGGTTTACATTTAACAACTGCCATTGTATTACTCCTCCGACTTACTCAGCGCCGCCAACGAAGTCCAGATTCTGGCCTTCTTTCAGGGTGACGTAAGCTTTTTTCCAGTCGCTACGACGACCGATACGCTGTCCGTGACGTTTAACTTTCCCTTTAACAACCAGGGTGTTAACGACTTCGACTTCGACTTCAAACAGTTTCTGCACAGCAGCTTTGATTTCTGCTTTGGTCGCGTCTTTAGCAACTTTGAGAACGATGGTGTTTGTTTTTTCCATCGCAGTAGACGCTTTTTCAGAAACGTGCGGTGCGCGCAGCACCTTCAGCAGACGTTCTTCACGAATCATGCCAGCATCTCCTCAACTTGCTTAACAGCATCAGCAGTCATTACGACTTTGTCGAAGGCGATCAGGCTAACCGGGTCGATACCGTTCGCATCACGTACGTCAACCTTGTGCAGGTTACGTGCGGCCAGGAACAGGTTCTCGTCCAGCTCACCGGTGATGATCAGCACATCTTCCAGAGCCATGTCTTTCAGTTTCTGTGCCAGCAGCTTAGTTTTCGGCGCTTCAACAGAGAACTTCTCGACAACGATCAGACGATCCTGACGTACCAGTTCGGACAGAATGCTTTTCAGCGCGCCGCGGTACATCTTCTTGTTAACTTTTTGACTGTGGTCCTGCGGACGAGCAGCGAAGGTCACGCCACCGGAACGCCAGATCGGGCTCTTGATAGAACCAGAACGCGCACGGCCGGTACCTTTCTGGCGCCACGGTTTTTTACCGGAGCCAGTGATTTCAGCACGAGTCTTCTGAGCACGAGTGCCCTGACGCGCACCAGCTGCATAAGCAACAACAACCTGGTGAACCAGCGCTTCGTTGAAATCACGACCGAAGGTAGTTTCGGAAACAGTCAGCGCGCTCTGCGCGTCTTTCAATACTAATTCCATTGCTATCTCCTCACGCCTTCACAGCTGGTTTAACGATCAGGTCGCTACCGGTAGCACCCGGGACAGCACCTTTAACCAGCAGCAGGTTGCGCTCAGCGTCAACACGTACTACGTCCAGGCTCTGAACGGTTACACGCTCATTACCCAGCTGACCTGCCATTTTCTTGCCTTTGAACACTTTGCCCGGAGTCTGGTTCTGACCGATAGAACCCGGAACGCGGTGAGACAAGGAGTTACCGTGAGTAGCGTCCTGGGTACGGAAGTTCCAGCGCTTAACGGTACCAGCAAAACCTTTACCTTTAGAGGTACCGGTTACGTCAACTTTTTTAACGTCAGCAAACAGTTCAACGCTAATGTTCTGACCTACGGTGAATTCTTCGCCGTCAGCAAGACGGAATTCCCACAGACCACGGCCAGCTTCAACGCCAGCTTTAGCGAAGTGACCCGCTTCCGGCTTGGTTACACGGTTAGCTTTTTTAGCACCGGTGGTAACCTGGATTGCGCGGTAGCCATCGTTAGCCAGGTCTTTAACCTGAGTAACGCGGTTTGCTTCAACTTCGATTACGGTTACTGGGATAGATACGCCATCTTCAGTGAAGATGCGGGTCATGCCCACTTTTTTACCGACTAAACCAATCATTGTTTCAACCTCTCAATCGCTCGATGACCTGATTAACCCAGGCTGATCTGCACGTCTACACCGGCAGCCAGATCCAGACGCATCAGAGCATCAACGGTTTTTTCAGTTGGCTCAACGATGTCAACCAGACGCTTGTGAGTGCGAATCTCGTACTGATCACGCGCGTCTTTGTTGACGTGCGGGGAGATCAGAACGGTAAAGCGCTCTTTGCGGGTCGGCAGCGGGATCGGACCACGGACTTGCGCACCAGTGCGCTTAGCAGTCTCGACGATTTCCGCGGTTGATTGATCGATCAGACGATGATCAAACGCTTTAAGGCGGATACGGATTCTTTGGTTCTGCATGAGACCAGAGCTCCAATTATTTTATAGACGAAATGATTACTCCTCATACCCATTACGATTGATGGGAGAGTGTAACCGTTCTTACATAGTCCCCCGATTGGGGACATTGTTTGATAGCAAAAAGCACTATCAGGGTTCATATCGAACCGGCTGTCAACTTTGACAGGCCCGCGCATTATACGCAAATTCTGGCACGACGCAAGCGCTGTTTAGAAAATCATCACCGGGATTTGCGCGTCTTCGCGATAGTGCGCTGTGCAAGCGCCGTAACGCTGCCAATAAATCCGCAAAGCGCCATCCACTCTCGAAAATTGCATTTTGCCCTGCGCCGAGCCGATAAGCATAGTGAGGCCATGTTCATTGCTCATCGCGGGGTAACCTATGCTCGCCGCCCTCCCCTTCTTACTGTGCTATAGCGGATTGACGCTAGCATTGTGTCAACAGGACCTGTGTTACGGCTTGCTGCCAGACCGTTTCACCTGTCCCCTGCTATGGAGCGGCTTGCTTTTTTATCTCTGTCTGGCGCCGCATCAGCTCAACGAGGCTGTCTGGGGAGCACTAGCCGGCTATCTCTCGTTTGCCGCCCTTTATTGGCTATACCGCAGGGTCCGTGGGCATGAAGGATTAGGCTATGGCGATATAAAATATCTCGCCGCCCTTGGGGCCTGGCATGGCTGGCGAATGCTGCCGCAGTTGGTGCTGGTAGCGTCATTGCTCGCTGGCATGGCGTGGGTGATATTGGGACTGTCCGCCAGGTGCGGCGGCAACAGGAAATGGGAAAAGAATAACCCGCTGCCATTTGGGCCATTTCTGGCGGCAGCAGGTTTCTGGTGCGGGTGGCAAACGCTGGCTAATCTGACACTTTGATCTGCGACTGCAGGTAATTCTGCAGGCCAATTTTGCCAATCAGATCGAGTTCGGTTTCCAGCCAGTCGATATGGCCTTCTTCATCCGCCAGGATCTCAATCATCATATCGCGGCTGACATAGTCATGTACGCTGTCGGCATAGGCGATCGCTTCACGCAGGTTTTGCGCGCCTTCCAGCTCCAGGCGTAAATCTGACTGCAGCATCTCTTCCACATCTTCACCGATGCCAAGTTTGCCGAGATCCTGCAGATTAGGAATGCCTTCGAGGAAAAGAATACGCTCGATGTACTTATCGGCGTGCTTCATTTCATCAATTGATTCGTGGTACTCAATATCGTTGAGGCGCATCAGACCCCAGTTTTTGAACATTCTCGCATGGAGAAAGTACTGATTGATTGCGACCAGCTCATTTCCCAATAATTTATTGAGATAACTTATGATTTTGACATCACCTTTCATTATATAGTCCCTCCGCTTCCACTTATTGAAGCGTAGTCCGGCCTATAGGGATGTCAAAAGAGAAGCGCGGACTTCAGGCGATTTCTTTGAATTCCGGCATGGTGGTTAATTCATCTTCCATCACTTCACGTGCAGCTCGAACACACTTACCGCATTGATTTCCAACGGGAACAAACTTACGTAATTGCTGAAAAGATTGCGGTTGAAACTGGCGAACAACCTGGCGAATTTTTTTATCGCTAACGCCATTGCACAAACAAACGTACATATAAACTCCCGTTCAATTTATGCACAAATATTAAATGAGAATAGTTATGATTACAATAGACCATTTGCGCATTATCCGCCGCAGCGCACGTTATGAATAGTGTGTTGTACACGTTATTTCGCGGAACTGCGCGCAGCAAAAAGGGCGCCGAAGCGCCCTTTTTATTCGAAGCTAACGAATTAGCCCAGAACTTTAGCTACAACGCCCGCGCCAACGGTACGGCCGCCTTCACGGATTGCGAAACGCAGACCGTCGTCCATCGCGATCGGGTGGATCAGGGTAACAACCATTTTGATGTTGTCGCCCGGCATAACCATCTCTACGCCTTCCGGCAGTTCGATGGTGCCAGTCACGTCAGTAGTACGGAAGTAGAACTGCGGACGGTAGCCTTTGAAGAACGGAGTATGACGGCCGCCTTCGTCTTTGGACAGGATGTACACTTCAGATTCGAACTTGGTGTGCGGCTTGATGCTGCCCGGCTTAGCCAGTACCTGACCACGTTCGATTTCTTCACGTTTGATACCACGCAGCAGAACACCAACGTTCTCACCAGCACGGCCTTCGTCCAGCAGTTTGCGGAACATTTCAACGCCAGTACAGGTGGTTTTCGCGGTGTCTTTGATACCAACGATTTCAACTTCTTCACCGACTTTGATGATACCGCGCTCTACACGACCGGTAACAACGGTACCACGACCGGAGATGGAGAATACGTCTTCGATCGGCAGCAGGAACGGCTTGTCAATCGCACGCTCTGGTTCCGGGATATAGGTATCCAGGTGGCCAGCCAGTTCGATGATTTTCGCTTCCCACTCTGCGTCGCCTTCCAGCGCTTTCAGAGCAGAACCACGAACGATCGGGGTGTCGTCGCCCGGGAAATCGTACTGAGACAGCAGTTCACGAACTTCCATCTCAACCAGTTCCAGCAGCTCTTCGTCATCAACCATGTCGCATTTGTTCAGGAACACGATGATGTACGGAACGCCTACCTGACGACCCAGCAGGATGTGCTCACGAGTCTGCGGCATCGGGCCGTCAGTCGCAGCAACAACCAGGATCGCGCCGTCCATCTGCGCAGCACCGGTGATCATGTTTTTAACATAGTCGGCGTGGCCCGGGCAGTCTACGTGCGCGTAGTGGCGAGTCGGGGTGTCATATTCAACGTGAGAAGTGTTGATGGTGATACCACGAGCTTTTTCTTCCGGCGCGTTATCGATCTGGTCGAATGCACGAGCAGAACCACCGTAGGTTTTAGCCAGAACGGTAGTGATGGCAGCAGTCAGGGTAGTTTTACCATGGTCAACGTGGCCGATAGTACCAACGTTGACGTGCGGTTTTGTACGTTCAAATTTTTCTTTAGACACGGCTATATTCCTTACTATAGTGCTCTCCCCACCGGAGAGAGCACGGGACTTAGGTTTTAATCCTGTGGATTATTTACCACGGGCTTCAATAACGGCCTGAGCAACGTTGTTCGGCGCATCATCATACTTCAGGAATTCCATGGTGTATGATGCACGACCTTTGGTCAGAGAACGCAGCTGAGTTGCATAACCGAACATTTCGGACAGCGGTACTTCAGCGTGGATCTTAACGCCGGTTACTTCGGATTCCTGACCGCGCAGCATACCGCGACGACGGCTCAAGTCACCGATAACATCACCAGTGTTCTCTTCCGGAGTTTCTACTTCAACCTTCATGATCGGCTCAAGCAGAACTGGTTTTGCTTTCTTAAAGCCTTCTTTAAAGGCAATAGACGCAGCCAGTTTAAACGCCAGCTCAGAGGAGTCAACGTCGTGGTAAGAACCGAAGTGCAGACGGATACCCATATCAACTACCGGGTAACCTGCCAGCGGACCAGCTTTCAGCTGTTCCTGGATGCCTTTATCAACGGCCGGGATGTATTCGCCAGGAATTACACCACCTTTGATGTCGTTGATGAACTCGTAACCTTTCGGGTTAGAGCCCGGCTCCAGCGGGTACATGTCGATCACAACGTGACCGTACTGACCACGACCACCAGACTGCTTGGCGTGTTTACCTTCGATATCGGTAACTTTCGCGCGAATCGCTTCACGGTAAGCAACCTGAGGTTTACCAACGTTCGCTTCAACGTTGAATTCACGCTTCATACGGTCAACGATGATGTCGAGGTGCAGCTCACCCATACCAGCGATGATGGTCTGGTTAGACTCTTCGTCAGTCCATACACGGAATGACGGGTCTTCTTTAGCCAGACGACCCAGAGCCAGACCCATTTTTTCCTGGTCAGCTTTGGTTTTCGGCTCAACGGCGATGGAGATTACCGGCTCAGGGAATTCCATACGCTCCAGAATGATCGGCGCATCCGGGTCACACAGGGTGTCACCAGTGGTTACGTCTTTCAGACCGATAGCAGCAGCGATGTCGCCCGCGCGAACTTCTTTGATCTCTTCACGTTTGTTAGCGTGCATCTGAACGATACGACCGAAACGCTCACGTGCAGTTTTCACGGAGTTCAGTACGGTATCACCAGAGTTAACCACACCGGAGTACACACGGAAGAAGGTCAGGTTACCCACGAACGGGTCGGTAGCGATTTTGAACGCCAGTGCAGAGAACGGCTCTTCGTCGCTTGCGTGACGCTCAGCCGGAGTATCTTTACCGTCGTCCAGAATACCGTTGATTGCCGGAACATCGACCGGGGATGGCAGGTAATCAATTACCGCATCCAGCATCGCCTGAACACCTTTGTTCTTGAACGCAGAACCGCAGGTTACCAGGATGATTTCGTTGTTCAGAACGCGCTGACGCAGAGCTTTTTTGATCTCTTCTTCAGTCAGTTCTTCACCACCCAGGTATTTTTCCATCAGCTCTTCGGAAGCTTCCGCAGCGGACTCGATCAGGTTCTGGTGCCATTCGTCAGCCAGGTCCTGCATTTCAGCCGGGATATCTTCGTATTCGAAGGTAACGCCCTGGTCGGCATCGTTCCAGTTGATGGCTTTCATTTTCACCAGGTCAACAACACCGGTGAAACCTTCTTCAGCACCAATCGCCAGCTGCAGCGGAACCGGGTTCGCGCCCAGACGGGATTTGATCTGACCAACAACTTTCAGGAAGTTCGCACCCATGCGGTCCATTTTGTTAACGAACGCAATGCGCGGAACTTTATATTTGTTTGCCTGACGCCATACGGTTTCAGACTGCGGCTGAACACCACCAACTGCGCAGTAAACCATTACCGCACCATCAAGAACACGCATGGAACGTTCTACTTCGATAGTGAAGTCAACGTGCCCCGGGGTGTCGATGATGTTTACACGGTGCGGTTCATACTGCTTAGCCATACCAGACCAGAATGCAGTAGTCGCAGCGGAAGTGATGGTGATACCACGTTCCTGCTCCTGCTCCATCCAGTCCATGGTAGCGGCGCCGTCATGAACTTCACCGATTTTGTGGTTTACACCGGTGTAGAACAGAATACGTTCGGTAGTAGTGGTTTTACCGGCGTCGATGTGCGCACTGATACCGATGTTACGGTAGCGTGCGATGGGTGTTGTACGAGCCATTTGATTCCTCGTTTATTTCTTTAGGCGTTCAGTTAAGTTATCCAGAGCGGGCGACTCATCTGAAGCGCCCGCCTGGTGACTATGACTCCGAAGGGATTACCAACGGTAGTGTGCGAACGCCTTGTTGGCTTCGGCCATACGGTGAACGTCTTCACGTTTCTTAACTGCAGTACCTTTGTTGTCTGCAGCATCAGTGAGTTCGTTCGCCAGGCGCAGAGCCATGGATTTATCACCGCGTTTACGAGCAGCTTCAACGATCCAACGCATTGCCAGAGCATTACGACGAACCGGACGAACTTCAACTGGAACCTGATAAGTAGAACCACCAACGCGGCGAGACTTAACTTCTACAGTCGGGCGCACGTTGTCGAGAGCGACTTCGAAAGCTTCCAGTTCATTTTTACCAGAGCGCTGAGCCAGGGTCTCCAGCGCGCTGTATACGATTGCTTCTGCAGTAGATTTTTTACCATCTACCATCAGGATATTGACAAATTTAGCCAGCAGTTCTGATCCGAACTTCGGATCCGGCAGAATTTTACGCTGACCAATGACGCGACGACGTGGCATGGAAATACTCCGTTGTTAATTCAGGATTGTCCAAAACTCTAAGAGTTTAGTATGACATTAAGGTAAATCAGTTTGGCCTTACTTAACGGAGAACCATTAAGCCTTAGGACGCTTCACGCCGTACTTGGAGCGAGCCTGCTTACGGTCTTTAACGCCGGAGCAGTCAAGCGCACCACGAACGGTGTGGTAACGAACACCCGGAAGGTCTTTAACACGACCGCCACGGATCAGGATCACGGAGTGCTCCTGCAGGTTGTGACCTTCACCACCGATGTAGGAGGTGACTTCGAAACCGTTAGTCAGACGCACACGGCAAACTTTACGCAGTGCGGAGTTCGGTTTCTTAGGAGTGGTGGTATATACGCGAGTACATACGCCACGTTTCTGCGGGCAGGCTTCCAGCGCAGGCACGTTGCTCTTTGCAACTTTGCGTGCGCGTGGTTTGCGTACCAGCTGGTTAATTGTTGCCATTAAATAGCTCCTGGTTTTAGCTTTTGCTTCGTAAACACGTAATAAATCGCCTCATATAATATGAGGACGCAGAATTTTAGGGCGGTGCCGAAAAGGTGTCAAGAAATATACAACGATCCCGCCATCACCAGGCCAACTGACCGGCATGTTTTACCGTGAGTCTGACGAAATCAGTATAGCTAACCCTACCGACACTGTCCGCAATTTGACCAGCCAACCCGCGGGCGTCAACGTCGTCTTGCAGCACATAGAGGGTTATGGGGGCGGATTGCAGGATCTCAAGGAAGCGACCGCCGGCGATGGCCGCCGTGACGCCATCAGACAGCAATAACAGATCGTCGCCGTGATCCATCACGCGAAGCATTGCTGCGATATCGGCATGCCAGGGAGAAACACTGAGCGTATGGAGCATGGGGACCTCAGAAACGCAAAATCACATCAAATTCATGCAGACGGGCGCGCAGGGTATCCGGCGCCAGGCATTCGACATCCACCGCCCACGGAGTAGCGGGGTCCAGACCGCGCTCCCGCGCGGAGTCGGCACACAGCCAGCACTGATCGATGTCATACAGTGACAGCAGTTTAAAGGTGGCTATGTAGTCGCGAGCCAGCACTGCACCCGGCCGTTGATCGGGCAGCAGTTGAAAAACGCCGTCGCCGACAAAAAATACGCCAATCTCGTCGGTAAGCGCGGAGGTGGCGAGTAACGCATCGAGGCCTTCCCTGCCGGCGGCGCTACCGTGCGGCGCGGAGGAAAAAACAAAAGCTACACGTTTCATCAGAACTGTACCATCCGATCGCAAGTGAGCGCGGCTTCCGCCAGCGCACCGAGCCCGCTAAGCGTGAAACCCGGCTGCAAATTGTGGCTGGCCAGCGCGAGCTGTTGCGCTTCACGTTCGTCCGTTACGCCTCGACGTAAGGCAGCCGCCACGCAGATGTGCAATGCCACACCTTGTTCATCGTGCAGTGACTGCCATGCGCGCACCAGATCGAACTCATCGCTGGCGGGCGCCGTCAGCTGATTAGCGTTGAGTACGCCTTCGCGATAGAAAAAAACACATGCCAGTTCATGACCTTCCTGCAAAACGGCCTGGGCAAACTGCCAGGCGCTGCTTGCCTGCTGCGTCCCATAGGCAGGGCCAGTCACCGTAATGGCAAAACGCATTACTTATCCAGCCCCTGGAAATCGCCGCTCTTGAACTGGCGGATATAGAGGTAGACGGTGTGCTTGGAGATGTTCAGACGATCGGCCACCTGGTTAATGGCGTCTTTGATATCGAAGATCCCTTTTTCATAGAGATTCAGCACGATTTGGCGGTTTTTCGCATTATTAGACACGCTGCGATCGGCATTCACCTCTTCAATGGTGAATTCCAGCGTCTGCGCGACCAGATCGTCAACCGAGGAAGCAAAGTTCACCGGTGAGTTGACCTCCGGCGTTTCTGGCGGAATAAAGGTGCTCATGATCTGGGAAAACGGAACATCCAGATTCATGTTGATGCACAGCAGACCAATCACCCGATGATCGCGGTTGCGAATGGCAATCGTCACCGACTTCATCAGTACGCCGCTTTTGGCGCGGGTGAAGTAGCATTTGGAAACGCTGCTATCGGCGCCAGTCATATCGTGCAGCATGCGCAGCGCAAGATCGGTAATCGGTGAACCGATTTGGCGGCCGGTATGTTCACCATTGGCGATACGAATGGCAGAGCATTTAAGATCCTGCAAAGAATGCAGCACGATTTCACAGTGCGAACCGATGAGCATCGCCAACCCGTCCACCACCGCTTCATAAGATTTAAGAATATCGAAATCGGTCTGGTCAAAGGGACGTTGATCCAGCAGGTCAAGCTCGCTGGTTTCGTTGGTTAAAAGCGACCTGGACATGAAAAAAAGCACTCCTTTTCAGGAGCCTGTCGTTATTGTCAGGGCAGGCTCATCATCATTATTAAGCTATCTAAAGTAATACAGCGCCTGAGGATCTTTCCAGTTTTAATTATATCTGCGCTCAATAAAAAAGCCGCCGCCTCTGACGAGACGGCGGCCTGAACTCGATTACTTCTTAGCGTCAGCGTTCGCGTCTGCGGCTTTCGCTTCGCCAGCGGCTTCCGGCTGTGCATCTGCCTTCGGCGCCGGTTTGATATCCAGCAGTTCTACGTCAAAGACCAGCGTAGAGTTGGCCGGGATCCCCGGAACGCCGGTTTTGCCGTACGCCAGATCCGGTGGAATGACCAGCTTGATTTTACCGCCTTTCTTGATGTTCTTCAGGCCTTCCGTCCAGCCCGGGATCACGCCGTCCAGGCGGAAAGAGAGCGGCTCACCACGGGTATAAGAGTTATCAAACTCTTTACCATCGATCAGGGTGCCTTTGTAGTTAACGACCACAGTGTCGCTGTCTTTCGGCGCATCACCAGTGCCTTCTTTCTCGACTTTATACAGCAGGCCAGTTTTCGAGGTTTTCACGCCCTTCTCTTTAGCAAAGCTATCGCGGAAGGTTTTGCCTTTGGCTTCGTTCTCAGTTGCGTCTTTTTCCATTTTCTGCTGAGCCGCGGTCTTCACGCGCGTTTCAAAGGCCTGCAGAGTCTGTTCGATCTCCTGGTCGGACAGCTTGCTCTTGTCGGCAAACGCGTCCTGTACGCCGGCGATCAGCTGGGCTTTGTCCAGCTTGATGCCCAGCTTTTCTTGTTCTTTCAGGGAGTTTTCCATGTAACGCCCCAGGGACGCGCCCAGCGCATAGGCGGATTTCTGATCGTCATTTTTAAATGCCGATTTACTCTCAGCCGCTGGGGCTGCCTTCGCCGCCGTATCTGCAGCAAAGGTCAGCGGTGCGTTCAGGGCGACGGCCATTGTGGTCGCCAGCAGCGTTACTTTAAACAGTGATTTCATCCATTTCTCCAGGGCCGGGGCCTCTCACCCCAGGGTTATCGTAAAAAGCAAAAAACGTACTATAGAACGTTGCCGTTAAAATCTACATACGGACGTTCCTGAATATCGCCTCTTTTAGGACTATTTTTGTATGAATAAGTTTCCTGTCAGACGCAGCGATGCTGCGCGAAAAGAGAAACTTAAGTAGAATCCGCTCGCAGGATCAGACTAAAGAGGTTACCCATGCACGATAGCACATTAGAAACGCGCCTTGCAGAGCTGGAAAGCCGGCTGGCGTTTCAGGAAATCACCATCGAAGACCTCAATAAAACCGTGACCGCCCACGAGATAGAGATGGCGAAGATGCGGGAGCATATGCGTCTGATGATCGAGAAACTGAAGGCGACGCAACCGTCCCATATCGCCTCTCAGGCAGAAGAGACGCCGCCGCCGCATTATTGAGACGTAAAAAAAGCGGGTTTCCCCGCTTTTTTTGGCTATCCGCGCGAACGCGACGCCATTAGTGGCAACCGCAACCACCGTTACCGCAACCACCTTTGCCGTGTTCATGGTCGTGACCATGATCGTGGCCGTGGCCGCCGCAGCAACCGTCATGACCGTGGTCATGATCGTGATCGTGGCCATGAGCGCCATGCACGTGACCATGCTCCAGCTCTTCAGCCGTTGCTTCACGGATAGCGACAACTTCCACATTGAACTTCAGGTTCTGGCCAGCCAGCATGTGGTTGCCATCAACCACAACGTGGTCGTCTTCAACTTCAGTGATTTCTACCGGTACTGGACCCTGATCGGTCTCCGCCAGGAAGCGCATGCCAACCTGCAGTTCATCAACGCCCATAAAGACGTCTTTCGGTACACGCTGCACCAGGTTTTCGTCATACTGGCCGTAAGCGTCGTTAGCGCCGACAGCTACGTCAAATTTGTCGCCCACTTCGTGGCCATCCAGCGCGTTTTCCAGGCCGGAAATCAGGGAGCCGTGACCATGCAGGTAATCCAGCGGCGCGCTTACCGGAGACTCATCAACCAACACACCGTCTTCTGTACGTACCTGATAGGCCAGGCTGACCACCAGGTCTTTTGCTACTTTCATGATATCTCCTGAGATGGGAAGAATAGTGGCGCAGATTGTAGCGGAATTCTGCAGCCGTGTACCCTCTAGCTTAAAAAAAGCCGACGGATAACGCTAGTCGGGATGAAAAATGCCAATCACCTGCTCCTCTTTGCGTACATGCTCGCGGGCCTCTTTATCCGCCTCACGCATTTGGTGACCGCACTTAACGCATTCAACGACATCGACATTATTCTCACGCCACATCGCCAGCGAATCCTGCGCCTGGCACGCCGGACATTTCGCCCCGGCAATAAAACGTTTACGTACTGCCATATGATTTACCTTTATTCAAACTCGTCCCAGCCGTCCAGCTGCCGGCTTTCTTTCTGCATTTCACGCTGAAAAATCTCTTCCAGTTCGCGTCGGGCTTCCCGCACGCGAGATATCTGTACCGTATCAGTATGCACCGGCATTAACTCACGCAGCATTCGCATATCGAGCCGTCGGAAGTGCAGCTGCGCGCGCTGCGCCTGGTGAGGATGCATGCCCAGGGTGATAAGCGCTTTCCGCCCCAGCTCCAGCGCACTGGAGAAAGTTTCACGAGAAAACTGCGTCACGCCGGCCTGCAGCAGCTCATGCGCCTCAACGCGGCCGCGTGCGCGGGCCAGAATATGCAGATGTGGAAAGTGTTGTTGACACATTTCCACCAGCCGCATGGTGTCTTCCGGCTCATTACAGGTGATGACGATCGACTGCGCCTCTTCCGCACCTGCCGAGCGCAGCAGCTCCAGCTGGGTGGCATCGCCAAAATAGACTTTATAGCCATAATTGCGCATCAGATTCACCGCGCTGATGTCCCGCTCCAGCACCGTAATACGCATCTTATTGGCCATCAGCAGGCGGCCGATGACCTGACCAAAGCGACCAAACCCGACAATAATCACCTGCGGCTTGTCATCCTCCACCCACGGCGCCTCATCGGTATCGTCCGCTGGATTCAGCCGTCGCGACAATAGCCTATCTATCCCCTTCATCAGCAGCGGCGTCGTCATCATCGACAACGTCACCGCCACCAACAGCAGCGCCATCTGGTCATGCTGGAACAACCGCTGAGAGGCGGGCAACGAAAAGAGGACAAAGGCGAACTCGCCGCCCTGGCTTAATACGCCCGCGAACTGCATCCGCTCTGAACTTCGCAGGCCATAGAGGCGGGCCAGGAGATAGAGCACCAGCATTTTTACCGCCACCAGCACCGCCACGCTCACCGCCACCCACAGCAGATGGGTGTACAGCACGCCAAGGTTCAACGCCATGCCGACGGAGATAAAGAACAGCCCGAGCAGCAGCCCCTTGAACGGATCGATAGCGATTTCCAGTTCGTGGCGATACTCGCTTTCCGCCAGCAGCACGCCGGCAATAAAGGTACCCAGCGCCATCGACAGCCCCAGCGCCTCCATAAACAGCGCAGACCCAAGAACCAGCAGCAGCGTGGCGGCAGTAAACACTTCCCTGACCCCCGAGCTGGCGATAAAGCGGAACACCGGCCGCAGCAGATAACGTCCGCCAATCAGCATCCCGGCAAAGGCCAGGACCTTCATGCCGACCGTCAGCCAGTTAACATGCTCCTCCGCTGAACCGGCCAGCAGGGGCACCAGCGCCAGCGCCGGGATCACTGCCAGATCCTGAAACAGCAGCACCGAAAAGCCTAATTGCCCCGACTCACTACGGCTCATTCCCTTCTCACGCATCAGCTGCAGCGCCATGGCGGTGGAAGACATCGCCAGGCCGATCCCGCCGACCACCGCCGCCTGCCATGAAAACCCGGTCGTCATCAGCAGACCGCCGAGGATCGCCGCGCTGAGCATCACCTGCGCCGCGCCAACGCCGAAGATGGAGCTCCGCAGCCGCCATAACTTGGCCGGATTAAGCTCCAGGCCGATGATAAACATCAGAAACACTACGCCGAGCTCAGAGAAATGGAGAATCTCATCCACATCGCTGATAAACCCAAGTCCCCACGGACCAATCGCAATCCCGGCCAGCAGATAGCCCAGCACCGCGCCAATACCCAGTCTTGAGGCCAGAGGGACGGCAATAACGGCGGCGAACAAAAACAGAACGCCCGCCAGCAGCAAATCAGATCCCGCCATGTATACCTCCGGCGGCGATGGGGTTGGCCAGCCAGTCCCGGTAGGCCCGGGCGCGGCTAAGCAGCTCCTCTGGCTGTTGCCGCCGGGCCCAGTAGACAATAATGGGACTCATCCAGTGCATACGGCACATGCCGGCGGTCAGTTCAAAAGGACGTAAAATTTCGTTCATCGGATAGCGATTGGCATCGCGACGGTAGGCGCTCTCAGGTTCGCCGGTGGTGATCACACTACGCCAGTACTTTCCCGCCAGCTCGTTCCCTCCGGCACCGCTGGCGAAGCCGCGGCTCAACACACGATCCAGCCACTCCTTGAGCAGCGCCGGACAGCTCCAGGTATATAAAGGATGCTGGAAAACAATCACCTCATGCTGGCGCAGCAGGTCCTGTTCATGAGCGATATCGATAAAAAAATCCGGATAGTGCGCGTAAAGATCGTGCACGGTGACGTTCGGCAACTGTAAGGCCGGCTCTAATAAAACCCGGTTGGCCACGGAATCATGAGATTCTGGGTGGGCATACAGCAGCAACACTTTCGCTGTCTGAGACATCATTCCCCTCCCGTAGGTCTTCTGGCGGCCTGCGCAGCCCCGGCGTTCTGACACCGCCAGAATGACTTTGTGTATCGTCTTCGTTTTGGGCTACCATGGCGGCCCGGTGAAGCGATTCGCTTCCACACTACATTATCATAATGACAAATTAACATAGTCTGAACATACGGCGCCTTATGATTGTTTTCTCCTCGTTACAAATTCGTCGCGGCGTACGCGTCCTGCTGGACAACGCCACCGCTACCATCAACCCAGGTCAGAAGGTCGGACTGGTGGGGAAAAACGGCTGCGGGAAATCGACGCTGCTATCGCTTTTGAAAAACGAGATAAGCGCTGACGGCGGCAGTATGACCTTTCCAGGCAGCTGGCAGCTGGCATGGGTGAATCAGGAAACCCCGGCGCTGCCTCAGCCGGCTATCGATTATGTTATTGATGGCGATCGAGAATACCGCCAGCTGGAAGCCGCGCTCCAGCAGGCTAATGAGCGCAACGACGGCCATGCCATCGCCACGGTCCACGGCAAGCTGGACGCCATCGACGCCTGGACTATCCGTTCGCGCGCTGCCAGCCTGCTGCACGGTCTGGGATTCAGCAACGAACAGCTGGAGCGGCCGGTCAGCGATTTTTCCGGCGGCTGGCGTATGCGCCTTAACCTCGCCCAGGCGCTGATTTGCCGTTCTGATCTGCTGCTGCTCGATGAACCGACTAACCACCTCGACCTCGATGCCGTCATCTGGCTCGAAAAATGGCTTAAGGGTTACACGGGTACGCTGATCCTGATCTCACACGATCGCGATTTTCTCGATCCTATCGTCGACAAAATTATCCATATCGAACAGCAGACGATGTTTGAGTACACCGGTAACTACAGCTCGTTCGAAGTGCAGCGCGCTACCCGACTTTCTCAGCAGCAGGCGATGTACGAAAGCCAACAGCAACGCGTTGCGCATCTGCAAAGCTATATCGATCGCTTCCGCGCCAAAGCCACCAAGGCCAAGCAGGCGCAAAGCCGTATCAAAATGCTGGAGCGGATGGAGCTTATCGCCCCGGCGCACGTGGATAACCCGTTCCACTTCAGCTTCCGCCAGCCGGAGAGTCTGCCTAACCCGTTACTGAAAATGGAGAAAGTCAGCGCCGGTTACGGCGAGCGTATTATCCTCGACTCCATCAAGCTCAATCTGGTGCCGGGCTCGCGCATCGGCCTGCTGGGCCGCAACGGCGCCGGGAAGTCGACGCTGATTAAGCTGCTGGCGGGCGAACTCCAGCCGGTGAGCGGCGAGATCGGCCTCGCAAAAGGTATCAAGCTCGGCTACTTCGCCCAGCATCAGCTTGAGTTCCTGCGTGCCGATGAATCACCGATACAGCATCTGGCTCGCCTGGCGCCGCAGGAGCTGGAACAAAAGCTGCGTGATTATCTGGGCGGCTTTGGTTTCCAGGGCGATAAAGTCAGCGAAGAGACCCGCCGCTTCTCCGGTGGAGAAAAAGCGCGTCTGGTACTGGCCCTGATCGTCTGGCAGCGCCCTAACCTGCTGCTGCTCGATGAACCGACCAACCACCTTGACCTCGATATGCGTCAGGCCTTAACCGAAGCGCTGATCGACTTTGAGGGGGCGCTGGTTGTCGTGTCGCACGATCGTCACCTGATCCGCTCCACCACCGACGATCTGTACCTCGTCCATGACGGTAAAGTTGAGCCGTTCGACGGCGATCTGGAAGATTATCAGCAGTGGCTCAGCGACTCGCAAAAACAGGAATCCCAGAGCGGCGAGGCGCCAAAAGAGAGCGGCAACAGCGCGCAGGCACGCAAGGACCAGAAGCGTCGAGAAGCGGAACTGCGCAGCCAGACCCAACCGCTGCGCAAAGAGATCGCCCGTCTGGAAAAAGAGATGGACAAGCTCAACGCGCAGTTGGCCAGTGCGGAAGAAAAACTTGGCGACAGTGAGCTTTATGACGCCTCACGCAAAGCCGAGCTGACCGAATGCCTGCAGCAGCAGGCCAGTGCGAAGTCCGGGCTGGAGGAGTGCGAAATGGCCTGGCTGGAGGCCCAGGAGCAGCTAGAGCAGATGCTTCAGGAAGGCTAATATTGACTTCCTCATCCTGCCTGCGCGTACGATGCCGCTGGCAGGGTGGGTTTATGCCCTCTCCATGGCCTGCCATCGGTGACATCAATGATTTGTTTTTGGTGTAACCTCGAGTCACTGGCCACAAGACCACATATTGGCTAACCCCTGTGCGCCCTGCGCGGTATAGTCATCATCACGTTTATTAATTGTTCTGGTGCTATGGTTGAAATCATCCCCACAGACATGACGCCCCCCGAAAACGATTCGCGTGAGTTCCATCCGATGCGCGGCGTGGGCAATCGTCATCTGCAAACCATGCTGCCGCGGCTGATCCGCCGTAAATTGCGCTTTACCCCGCACTGGCAGCGCCTAGAGCTGCCGGACGGCGATTTTGTCGATCTGGCCTGGAGCGAAGATCCGCATCAGGCGCGCCATAAGCCGCGCCTTGTCGTCTTTCATGGTCTGGAAGGAAGCCTGCACAGCCCATATGCCCATGGTCTGATCCACGCGGCGATGCAGCGCGGCTGGCTGGGCGTGGTTATGCATTTCCGCGGCTGCAGCGGCGAACCTAACCGCAATCACCGCATCTATCACTCCGGCGAAACGGAAGATGGCACCTGGTTTCTGCACTGGCTACAGCGCGAGTTTGGTCCCGCGCCGACTGCGGCCGTCGGCTATTCACTGGGCGGCAATATGCTGGGCTGCCTGCTGGCAGAAGAAGGCGACCGCTGCCCGCTGGATGCGGCGGTGATCGTCTCCGCGCCTTTCATGCTCGAAGCCTGCAGCTATCATATGGATAAGGGCTTCTCGCGGGTTTATCAGCGCTATCTGCTCAATCTGTTAAAAGCCAATGCCTCACGCAAGCTGAAAGCGTATCCGGGCTCACTGCCTGTCGATTTACGCCAGCTCAAAGGGATGCGCCGCATCCGGGAATTTGACGATATGATCACCGCCAAAATCCATGGCTTCGCCGATGCGCTGGATTATTACCGGCAATGCAGCGCCATGCCGCGGCTCAGCGATATCACTAAGCCGACGCTCATCATTCACGCGAAAGACGACCCATTTATGGATCACCACTCCATACCACCGCAGGAGCAACTGCCCGCGAACGTTGAGTATCAATTAACCGAGCAAGGCGGTCACGTTGGTTTCGTCGGCGGCACCCTGCGTAAGCCGGAGATGTGGCTGGAACGACGCATCCCGGACTGGCTAAACCGTTGGCTGGAGGACCCCGTATGATTATTCCCTGGCAGGATCTGGATCCCGAAACGCTGGATAACCTGATTGAAAGCTTTGTGTTACGTGAAGGCACCGATTATGGTGAACATGAACGTTCACTTGCCGATAAAGTCGCCGATGTTAAACAGCAGCTGAAACGCGGAGAGGCGGTCCTCGTGTGGTCTGAACTGCATGAGACGGTCAATATTATGCCGCGCGGCCTGTTTAACGGCTAAGGCGACGCCACTACATCGTTTAACCAGGGAGTTGTTATGTCTGCCAAACATCCGGTGATCGCCGTCACGGGCTCCAGCGGCGCGGGCACTACCACCACCAGCCTTGCCTTTCGCAAAATCTTCGCGCAGCTAAACCTGCACGCCGCGGAGGTAGAAGGCGACAGCTTTCATCGCTATACCCGCCCGGAAATGGACATGGCGATCCGCAAGGCGCGGGATCAGGGCAAACATATCAGCTACTTTGGCCCGGAGGCGAATGACTTCGGCCTGCTGGAGCAGACCTTTGTCGACTATGGTCGCCACGGAAAAGGCCAGTCGCGGAAATATCTTCACACCTATGACGAAGCCGTGCCGTGGAATCAGGTACCGGGGACCTTCACCCCCTGGCAGCCGCTGCCGGAGCCGACAGATGTACTGTTCTATGAAGGGCTGCACGGCGGGGTTGTCACGCCGCATCATGATGTCGCCAGCCATGTCGACCTGCTGGTCGGCGTAGTGCCTATCGTTAACCTCGAGTGGATCCAAAAGCTTATTCGCGACACCAGCGAGCGCGGCCACTCCCGGGAGGCGGTGATGGACTCAGTCGTCCGCTCGATGGAAGACTACATCAACTTCATTACCCCGCAATTTTCCCGCACCCATATCAACTTTCAGCGCGTGCCGACGGTAGACACTTCCAACCCGTTTGCCGCGAAAACTATTCCCTCGCTGGACGAGAGCTTTGTGGTGATCCATTTCCGTAACCTGCAGAATATCGACTTCCCCTGGCTGCTGGCGATGCTGCAGGGGTCGTTTATCTCGCACATGAACACGCTGGTGGTGCCGGGCGGTAAAATGGGGCTGGCGATGGAGCTTATCATGACGCCGCTGGTCGAGCGCCTGATGGAAGGCCGCAAGATCGGCTAACAGAAAAAACCCCGGCCAGGCCGGGGTTGAGATGCTTCACTATGGCAGGTGAAGACTACGCCTCGATCACTTCATAGGAGTGGGTGATCTTCACCGCTTTTTCCAGCATCAGTGCCACCGAGCAGTATTTCTCTGCCGACAGATCCACCGCACGGGAGACCGCGGCATCTTTCAGCGCCTTACCGGTGACGATAAAGTGCAGATTAATATGCGTAAACAGACGCGGTGCCTCTTCGCGGCGCTCAGACGTCAGCTTCACTTCACAGTTGGTCACCTCATGGCGACCTTTTTGCAGAATGGAGACGACATCGATCGCACTGCAACCGCCCGCCGCCATCAGCACCATCTCCATCGGGCTGGGTGCCTTATCCCCGGAGTTGCCATCCATCAGAATCTGGTGTCCTGACGCGGACTCCCCGATAAAGGTTAACCCTTCAACCCATTTCACACGCGCTTGCATAAAATTTAACTCCAGTATCGCAATTTTCCTGTCAGATTACGCGCACATAACAATTCTCGCAACGGAAGGCGACCTGCGTCATGCTGAAGCGAGACACCAGGAGACATGCGGCGAAAGCTATGCTAAAACAGTCTGGATGCTACAGTATTACATTGATGTACTGCATGTATGCAGAGGAGTTCACATTACGGGCTGTCGAAAAATCATCAGCCAGCTTCCCAGGTATAGGGAAACAATACGATTGCATGCCCGGACGCCGTGTAGTGTCGGCGCCCGGAGATAGCTTATAACAGAGGATAACCGCGCATGGTGCTTGGCAAACCGCAAACAGACCCTACCCTTGAATGGTTCTTGTCTCATTGCCACATTCATAAGTACCCATCAAAGAGCACGCTGATCCACCAGGGTGAAAAAGCAGAAACGCTGTACTACATCGTTAAAGGCTCCGTGGCTGTACTCATCAAGGATGAAGAAGGTAAAGAGATGATCCTCTCCTACCTCAACCAGGGCGATTTCATCGGTGAATTAGGCCTGTTTGAAGAGGGTCAGGAGCGTAGCGCCTGGGTACGGGCGAAAACCGCATGTGAAGTGGCCGAAATCTCTTATAAGAAATTCCGTCAGCTGATCCAGGTTAACCCGGACATTCTGATGCGTCTCTCTTCGCAAATGGCTCGCCGTCTGCAGGTCACGTCTGAGAAAGTGGGCAACCTCGCCTTCCTCGACGTGACGGGCCGTATCGCCCAGACGCTGCTGAACCTGGCGAAGCAACCCGATGCCATGACCCACCCGGACGGTATGCAAATTAAAATTACCCGTCAGGAAATTGGTCAGATCGTCGGCTGCTCTCGTGAAACAGTTGGCCGTATTTTGAAAATGCTGGAAGATCAGAACCTGATTTCCGCACACGGTAAAACTATCGTCGTCTACGGCACCCGTTAAGTTGCTAAGCGGCGTATTGCTCCTGCAGTACGCCGTTCTTGTTTTTCCCTCATGTGGCGCAGGCTGATTTACCACCCGGAAGTCAACTATGCACTGCGGCAAACGCTGGTGCTGTGTCTGCCTGTGGCCATCGGTCTTCTGCTCGGCCATCTCCAGCAGGGGCTGTTGTTTTCCTTAGTGCCCGCCTGCTGCAACATTGCCGGTCTTGATACCCCGCATAAGCGCTTTTTCAAACGCCTGATTATCGGCGGCTGTTTGTTTGCCGGATGCAGTCTGGTCGTGCAGTTACTGCTCGCCCAGGCCATTCCTTTGCCGCTTATTCTCAGCGGTCTGGCGCTATTGCTCGGCGTCACCGCGGAGATCAGTTCGCTGCACGCTCGCCTGCTGCCCGCGTCGCTGATCGCCGCTATCTTTACCCTGAGCCTGGCGGGCAATATGCCCATCTGGGAACCACTGCTGATCTACGCTTTCGGTACGCTGTGGTACGGCGTGTTTAACTGGCTCTGGTTCTGGCTGTGGCGCGAACAGCCGCTGCGGGAGTCGCTCAGCCTGCTTTACCGGGAACTGGCTGACTATTGTGAAGCCAAATACAGTCTGTTGACCCAGCATACCGATCCGTCGACCGCCCTGCCGCCGCTGCTCACCCGCCAGCAGAAGGTAGTCGACCTGATTACCCAGTGCTATCAGCAGATGCATATGCTGGCCGCCAACCAACGCAACGATCACAAGCGTCTGCTGCGGGCGTTCCAGGTTGGGCTGGATCTACAGGAACATATTTCGGTTAGCCTGCATCAGCCAGAAGAGGTGCAAAAGCTGGTGGAACGCAGCCATGCCGAAGCGGTGATCCGCTGGAATGCGCAAACCGTCGCTGCCCGCCTGCGCGTGCTGGCGGATGATATTCTCTATCATCGCTTTCCGCAGCGCTTTCAGATGGATAAACAGATTGAGGCTCTGGAAAAGATCGCCCGCCAGCATCCGGACAACCCGGTCGGTCAGTTCTGCGCCTGGCACTTTAGCCGTATCGCCCGGGTGCTGCATACCCAGCGCCCCCTGTATGCCCGGGATCTGATGGCCGACAAAGAGCGTCGTTTACCGCTGTTTCCCGCGCTAAAGAATTATCTGTCGCTGAAATCACCCGCACTGCGCAATGCCGCCCGCATCAGCGTGATGCTGAGCGTCGCCAGCCTGATGGGCAACGCCCTGCATTTGCCGAAGCCCTACTGGATCCTGATGACGGTGCTCTTCGTCACGCAAAACGGCTACGGCGCCACGCGGGTGCGAATTGTTCACCGGGCGGCGGGAACGCTCGCCGGCCTGGTCATCGCCGGGCTAACCTTGCACTTTCACGTTCCGGAGAGCTATACCCTGAGTGGAATGCTGCTGATTACCCTGCTCAGCTATCTGATCATTCGCAAACACTATGGCTGGGCGATGGTGGGTTTTACGGTGACGGCGGTGTATACCCTGCAGTTGCTGACGCTCAACGGCGAACAGTTTATTGTCGCCCGGCTTATCGACACGCTTATCGGCTGCCTGATCGCCTTCGGCGGGATGGTCTGGCTCTGGCCGCAGTGGCAGAGCGGCCTGCTGAAAAAAAATGCCCACGATGCGCTGGAGGCCGACCAGCAGGCGATTCGCCTAATCCTCAGCGCCGACCCGAAAGCCCCCGCGCTGGCCTATCAACGCATGCGCGTCAACCAGGCGCATAACGCGCTCTACAACTCCCTGAATCAGGCGATGCAGGAGCCCGGGTTTAATACCCACTATCTGGAAGATATGAAGCTGTGGGTGACGCACAGCCAGTTTATCGTCGAACACATCAACGCTATGACCACCCTCGCCCGGGAGCACACGATGCTGACCCCGGATCTTGCCCAGCGCTATCTCGAATCCTGTGAGATTGCCCTGCAGCGCTGCCAGCAGCGGCTGGACAGCGATGGTCCCGGCAGCGCAGGGGATGCCAATATTCTGGAGTCGCCGGAAACAGAGGTGCCGAACGGTCCGTTAAGCACCCTGGAGCAACACCTGCAACGCATTCTGGGCCATCTGAACACCATGCATACCATTTCGTCAGTGGCATGGCGTCAGCGGCCGCATCATGGCATCTGGCTGCGGAAAATCAGCCGTTAATCACCTTTGCCACTGCCTGGGCAAAGCGCGCCATCCCCTCGGCAATATCCTGCTCGTCGATGATCAGCGAGGGAACAAAACGCATCACGTCCGGCCCGGCGTTGAGCACCATGACGCCGGCTTCCGCAGCGGCATAGAGGAAATCGCGCGCGCGGCCCTTGTGCTGCGGCTTGAGTTCGGCGCCAATCAGCAGGCCCATCCCGCGAATATCACTGAACAGATCAAATTCAGCATCCAGCTGCTGCAAGTGTTTGACGAACAGTTCGCGCTTCGCGCTCACGCCATCCAGCACCGCCGGGGTATTGATCAGGTCGAAGGCGGCGTTGGCGACCGCGCAGGCCAGTGGGTTGCCGCCGTAGGTTGAACCGTGGGATCCCGCATGGAAGGCGCTGGCGATCTCATGGGTGGTCAGCATGGCGCTGACCGGGAAGCCGCCGCCTAGCGCCTTGGCGCTGGTCAGAATATCCGGAGTCACACCGTAGTGCATATAGGCGAACAGCGATCCGGTACGCCCCATGCCGCACTGCACTTCATCAAAGACTAACAGCGCCTGGTGCTGATCGCACAGCTCACGCAGCCCCTGCAGGAAGGCCGGCGTCGCTGCCGTCACGCCGCCTTCGCCCTGAATCGGCTCCACCACCACCGCGCAGGTGTGGTCATCCATCACCGCTTTTACCGCCTGCAGGTCGTTGAAGGGAACATGGACAATATCCGCCGGTTTCGGGCCGAAACCATCGGAGTACTTCGGTTGCCCGCCGACGGAAACGGTAAACAGGGAGCGGCCATGGAAGGCATTATGGAAGGCAATGATTTTGGTTTTATACGGACTATGGCGGGTCACCGCATAGTGACGCGCCAGCTTGAAGGCCGTTTCATTGGCTTCAGTCCCGGAGTTCATAAACACCACGCGCTCGGCGAAGGTGGCATCGACAAGTTTACGTCCCAGACGCAGCGCTGGCTCATTGGTAAAGACGTTGCTGGTGTGCCACAGCGTTTCGCCCTGCTCGTGGAGCGCCGCCACCAGCGCCGGGTGGCAATGACCGAGCGCCGTCACCGCAATGCCGCCAGCGAAATCGACATACTCTTTGCCCTGCTGATCCCAGACGCGGCTGCCTTTCCCTTTCACGGGGATGAATTCTGCTGGTGCATAAATCGGCAAAATAACTTCATCGAATGTGGCGCGGGTGATTGCCGGTTGTTCAGTTGCCATGTCTTGCCCATCCCTCTTCGTTATGCAGATGTAATCATGAAAATATAATCACAAAATATGCATAAAAAATCAGTCAATGGCAACTGAAAATCACCGCTTCAGAAAGTTTTCCAGCAATTGATGGCCCTGCTCGCTGAGGATGCTTTCCGGATGAAACTGCACGCCCTCAAGATCCCAGTCGCGGTGGCGGATCCCCATAATCTCAGCGCTGGCGCTGCGGGCGGTGACGATAAACTCGGGCGGGAGCGTCGGCGGGTCAATAACCAGCGAGTGATAACGGGTCACCGTCAGAGGATTATTCAGCCCCTGAAACACCCCTTCGCCGTTATGCTCGATAAGCGAGGTTTTACCATGCATCACCTGTGCCGCCCGTACGATGGTCGCGCCAAACGCCTGGGCTATCGCCTGGTGCCCGAGACAGACGCCCAGTAGCGGCGTTTTCCCCGCATAGTGGCGGATAATCGCGAGGGAAATCCCCGCCTCATTCGGCGTACAGGGGCCAGGCGAGATCACGATCTTCTCCGGCGCCAGCGCCGCTATCTCCTCCAGCGTCAACGCATCGTTGCGCCTGACCAGTACTTCCGCACCCAATTCACAGAAGTACTGATACAGATTCCAGGTGAAAGAGTCATAGTTATCGATAAGCAGGATCATAGTGGCTCCGGAACAATCAAAACCGGGCTATTCTACTCAGATTCCCGCGCTTCGCTTACCACTTTGCGAAAGATCGCCACCAGCGGAGCCGGATCGCCCATCGCGCTCTGCTGGCAGGCCGCGTTCCAGCCGGCAGGGTCGACGTCACGCCAGTCAAGAAGGTAGCCGGCATGTATCGCCAGCTGTTCAAAGAAAATGCGCTGGGTCAGGCCATTGCCAAGACGAAAAGGGTGCAGCACATTAATTTCACCATAGAACCAGCTCAGGCGTTCGATAAAGGTATCGCGCGGCAGGCCGCTAAGGTAATCCTCCTGCTCAAGGGCCTGCATCAGGGCGTTCCCCTCCTCCTCGATCCGGGCAAAATGGCAGAACGGCGTATCGCCCAGGTAGAGGTTCACTTCGCGCAACCGCCCCGCCCAGTCAAACAGGTCCTGGTACAGCTGATGATGAATCGCGCACAGATAGGGTAAGCCGCGCACGCGCGGGCCCAGCGGCAAGGTTGCCGCCCGCAGCGCCGTCATCTCAAAGGCGGCCTGTTGCAGATTTTTAGACTGACGGATGCCGAGGCGGTTGCGCAGGACGTTCAGCGTCGGGTAGAGGTAAGGATCGCGTTCATCACCAAATTTATCGCTCATACTCCCTCCGCAGCGTCGCCAGACGCGCCAGCGCCTCCTCGGCAGTCAGCGTAACCAGCGGCACCGTCACACCTTCAAGGCGACGACTGGCCTGAAAATTGGTATTGCGTGTCTGTTCCCAGAGTCGGGATTTTTGCTTTTCGGTGAGTGGACGCATCGTCGCCCCCCTTATCGTCCCCTATGTGCCACAAGTATAAGCAGCAATTTCAGGTTATGCCGGGAGGCGACCGGACGCGGCGATAGCACACCGCGCCGTGGAAGGATTAGGGCAGCACTTTCGCAGAGAGGATAACGACTGGTTTGGTCGGCACATTCTGGTACGGGCCGACGTTATGGGTCTGGACCTGGGAGATCTTATCCGCAACGTCCATACCTTTCACTACCTTGCCAAACACCGCATAGCCAAAGTCGCGCTGACCATGGTCAAGGAAGGCGTTATCCGCCACATTGATGAAGAACTGGCTGGTGGCGCTATCCTGATCGGCGGTACGCGCCATCGCGATGGTCCCGCGGGTGTTGCGCAGGCCGTTGTCTGCTTCATTCTTGATCGGCGGGTTAGGCTGTTTCTGCTGCATCTGCTCGTTAAAGCCGCCGCCCTGCACCATGAATCCCGGGATCACGCGGTGGAAGGTGGTGTTGTTGTAGAAGCCACTGTTGACGTACTTCAGGAAGTTATCCACGGAAATCGGGGCTTTCTGGCTGTTTAACTCAAGCTCAATATTACCTGCCGAGGTGGTCAGCAGCACATGCGGATCGCCCTTTGCCGCCATGGCCGGGGAGAAAGCTGAAATGGCGAAAACGGCAGCCATCGCCGCCAGTGTTGATTTGAGCATGGAAATTCCTTAACGGAGCAGAATAAAAGCGAGTGCCTTGATTCTAAAGAGCCTTTGCATCCTGGGCCAGCCTTTTACCAAATTTTACTTAGCTGTAATAATTGTAACCGCGCAAACGTTATCCTGTGCGACGGATAAAGTGTGATGAAAGTCACATTAAACTATGCAAAAGATAACCACTTTCACAATAAACATTTGATTACATCACCTGAACGAATAAAATCTGTCCGCCCGGCGCAGCGTCAACGCGCTTTACCTTTCTATTCACAGGCCAGTCATGACTAACAGCAACCGTATTAAGCTCACATGGATCAGCTTCTTCTCCTACGCCCTGACCGGCGCGTTGGTGATCGTCACCGGGATGGTGATGGGTAACATTGCGGATTATTTCCATCTGCCCGTTTCCAGTATGAGCAACACCTTTACCTTTCTGAACACCGGTATTCTGATCTCCATCTTCCTCAATGCCTGGCTGATGGAAATCGTGCCGCTGAAAACTCAGCTGCGCTTTGGCTTTATTTTGATGGTGCTGGCGGTGGCCGGCCTGATGCTCAGCCACAGCCTGGCGCTATTCTCCGCATCGATGTTTGTTCTCGGCCTGGTGAGCGGGATCACCATGTCGATCGGGACCTTCCTGATCACCCATATGTATGAAGGCCGTCAGCGCGGGGCGCGTCTGCTGTTTACCGACTCCTTCTTTAGTATGGCGGGAATGATTTTCCCGATGGTCGCCGCCGTCCTGCTGGCGCGCAGCATCGAGTGGTACTGGGTTTACGCCAGTATCGGTCTGGTGTATGTCGCCATTTTCGTCCTGACTTTTGGCTGTGATTTCCCGGTGCTGGGCAAAAAAGCGCAGAGCGAAAACAGCCAGCCGGTAGTGAAAGAGAAGTGGGGCATCGGCGTGCTGTTCCTCTCCGTTGCGGCGCTGTGCTACATTCTCGGTCAGTTGGGCTTTATCTCCTGGGTACCGGAATATGCGAAAAGCCTGGGCATGAGCCTCGGGGACGCCGGTAAACTGGTGAGCGATTTCTGGATGTCCTACATGATCGGCATGTGGTCATTCAGCTTCATCCTGCGCTTCTTCGACCTGCAGCGTATCTTAACCGTCCTCGCCGGGCTCGCGACGGTGCTGATGTACCTGTTTATCAATGGTTCGCCAGAGCACATGCCGTGGTTTATTCTGACTCTGGGCTTCTTCTCCAGCGCCATCTACACCTCGATCATTACGCTCGGCTCGCAACAGACGCGGGTCGCTTCGCCGAAGCTGGTGAACTTTATCCTCACCTGCGGCACCATCGGCACCATGCTCACTTTCGTCGTCACCGGCCCGATTGTGGCTGCCAGCGGTCCACTGGCAGCGCTGCACACCGCTAACGGCCTCTACGCCGTGGTGTTCGTGATGTGCTTTATCCTCGGCTTCGTCTCCCGTCACCGCCAGAACAACGCTCAGGCGGCGTCTCACTAAGCCTTCGGCCCCTTTGCGTCCGCAAGGGGGCTGTTCCTCATAAAAGAGAGCTCCTCGCCACCGCGGTCGGTCTGGATCCAGGTTTGCGCCAGCTGGGTGGTCGCGATCACCCTTCCCTGGCGAATTGACCAGCGCACAGGCACCTGGCAGCGGACGGCCTCAAAGCCATTCTCCGCCGGGAGAATGATCAGGTTAGCCGGGTTGCCGCTGACAATGCCGTAATCCTCCAGGCCAAACGTGCGGGCGCTGTTGTCGGTGATAAGCTTCAGGCCGTCGTTGATCTGCTGGTAGCCCATCAGTTGGCAGACGTGCAGCCCCATATGCAGGACCTGCAGCATATTGCCGGTCCCCAGCGGGTACCATGGGTCAAAGACGTCATCATGACCAAAGCACACGTTGATCCCCGCCGCCATGAGTTCCTTCACTCGGGTAATCCCCCGTCGCTTCGGGTAGTCATCAAACCGGCCCTGCAGATGAATATTCACCAGCGGATTGGCGACAAAGTTGATACCAGAGAGCTTAAGCAGGCGAAACAGGCGCGAGGTATAAGCGCCATTATAGGAGTGCATGGCGGTGGTATGGCTGGCCGTCACCCGCGCCCCTATCCCCGCCTTTAACGCCAGCGCGGCAACGGTTTCGACAAAGCGCGACTGTTCATCGTCAATTTCATCGCAGTGAATATCCAGCGGGCGGTCATATTTCTGCGCCAGCCGGAAGGCGATATGCAGCGACTCCACACCATATTCACGGGTGAACTCAAAATGCGGGATGGCCCCAACGACGTCCGCTCCCAGCTTGAGGGCCTCCTCCAGCAGCGCCTCGCCGTTGGGGTAAGAGAGGATCCCTTCCTGCGGAAAAGCGACAATCTGCAACTCGACCCATGGCGCTACCTCCCGTTTGACCTCCAGCATCGCCTTCAGCGCTGTTAACGTGGGATCGGAGACGTCGACATGAGTGCGGACAAACTGCACGCCATTGGCGATCTGCCACTTCAGGGTTTTCCACGCCCGGGCTTTGACGTCCTCATGGCTGAGCAGCGCTTTTCGCTCCGCCCAGCGCTCAATCCCCTCGAACAGGGTGCCGGACTGGTTCCAGTGCGGCTCGCCGGCCGTCTGGGTGGTATCCAGGTGGATATGCGGCTCAATAAAAGGCGGGATCGCCAGCCCACCACGAGCGTTCAACACTTCGTAGCTTTCGTCGCTCGCCTCGCCCATCGGCGTGATCTCGCCAAAGCGGCCCTTATCAATCGCTATCTGCCACAGGCCGTCGCGGTCTGCCAGGCGTACGTTCTGAATTAACCAAAGCGGCGCTGCTGTCATATCACCTTCTCCATTCAATATGGCTAGTTTTCTGCCCAACCCCAATCGCGGCTCATCCAATTCTTGTACACAAAATCAGCAAAAAGGAAAAGCCAGCGTTTTCCATAACTTATAAAAATACTGACAAATCAATCATATACCCATTAAGTGGTAGGTGAAGTTGTCATTGATTTGCATCAATAAGCCTGATGGCTGAATCGTTAAGGTAGGCGGTAATAGAAAAGAAATCGAGGCAAAAATGAGCAAAGTCAGAATCGCTATCATCGGTAACGGCATGGTTGGCCATCGCTTTATCGAAGAGCTTCTCGATAAGGCGCCTGCCGGACAGTTCGACATTACCGTGTTCTGTGAAGAACCGCGTATCGCCTACGACCGTGTCCACCTGTCGTCTTATTTCTCCCACCATACCGCAGAAGAGCTGTCGCTGGTGCGCGAAGGTTTCTATGAGAAACACGGCGTCAAGGTGCTGGTCGGCGAACGGGCGATCACCATTAACCGCCAGGAGAAGGTGATCCACTCCAGCGCCGGGCGCACCGTGTTCTACGACAAGCTGATTATGGCGACCGGCTCATACCCCTGGATCCCGCCGATTAAAGGCGCGGAAACTCAGGATTGCTTCGTTTATCGCACCATTGAAGATCTTAACGCGATTGAATCCTGCGCCCGTCGCAGCAAACGCGGCGCGGTGGTCGGCGGCGGCCTCCTTGGCCTGGAAGCCGCAGGCGCGCTGAAAAACCTCGGCGTGGAAACCCACGTGATCGAGTTCGCGCCGATGCTGATGGCCGAGCAGCTCGACCAGATGGGCGGCGAGCAGCTGCGGCGCAAAATTGAAAGCATGGGCGTGAAAGTTCACACCAGTAAAAATACCAAAGAGATCGTCCAGCAGGGCACTGAGGCGCGTAAAACCATGCACTTCGCCGACGGTAGCGAGCTGCAGGTCGATTTCATCGTCTTCTCAACCGGGATCCGCCCGCGCGATAAGCTGGCCACCCAGTGCGGGCTGGCAGTCGCCCAGCGCGGCGGCATCATGGTCAACGATAGTTGCCAGACTTCCGACCCGGACATCTACGCGATCGGGGAATGCGCTAGCTGGAACAACCGCGTGTATGGTCTGGTCGCTCCGGGCTACAAAATGGCCCAGGTGACCGTCGACCATCTCCTCGGCAGTGAAAACAGCTTCACCGGCGCCGACCTGAGCGCCAAGCTGAAGCTGCTGGGTGTGGACGTGGGCGGGATCGGCGATGCCCACGGCCGTACGCCGGGCGCCCGCAGCTACGTTTATCTCGACGAAAGCAAAGAAGTCTACAAACGTCTTATCGTCAGCGAAGACAACAAGACCCTGCTCGGCGCGGTACTGGTCGGCGACACCAGCGATTACGGCAACCTGCTGCAGCTGGTGCTCAACGCTATTGAGTTGCCGGAAAATCCGGATTCGCTGATCCTCCCGGCCCACGCCGGCAGCGGCAAGCCGTCGATCGGCGTCGATAAACTGCCGGACAGCGCGCAGATTTGTTCCTGCTTTGACGTCAGCAAAGGCGACCTGATCGCCGCCATCAACAAAGGCTGCCACACCGTAGCGGCGCTGAAAGCGGAAACCAAAGCCGGTACCGGCTGCGGGGGCTGTATTCCGTTGGTGACGCAGGTGCTCAACGCCGAGCTGGCGAAACAGGGCATCGAAGTGAACAATAACCTGTGCGAACACTTCGCTTACTCCCGCCAGGAGCTGTTCCATCTGATCCGCGTGGAAGGCATTAAAACCTTCGACGAACTGCTGGAAAAACACGGTCAGGGTTATGGCTGCGAGATCTGTAAGCCGACCGTCGGCTCTCTGCTGGCCTCCTGCTGGAATGAGTACATCCTCAAACCGCAGCACACGCCGCTGCAGGACACCAACGACAACTTCCTTGCCAACATTCAGAAAGATGGCACCTACTCGGTGATCCCGCGCTCCGCTGGCGGCGAAATCACGCCGGAAGGGCTGGTCGCCGTGGGCCGCATCGCGCGTGAATTCAATCTGTACACCAAAATCACCGGCTCCCAGCGCATCGGCCTGTTTGGCGCGCAGAAAGACGACCTGCCGGAGATCTGGCGTCAGCTGATTGAAGCGGGCTTCGAAACCGGCCACGCCTACGCCAAAGCGCTGCGGATGGCGAAAACCTGCGTCGGTAGCACCTGGTGCCGCTACGGGGTCGGCGACAGCGTCGGCTTCGGCGTGGAACTGGAAAACCGCTACAAAGGCATCCGCACCCCGCACAAAATGAAGTTCGGCGTCTCCGGCTGCACCCGCGAATGTGCGGAGGCCCAGGGCAAAGACGTCGGGATCATCGCCACCGAGAAAGGCTGGAACCTGTACGTGTGCGGTAATGGCGGGATGAAGCCGCGCCACGCCGATCTGCTGGCCGCGGACCTCGACCGCGAGACGCTGATTAAGTATCTCGACCGCTTTATGATGTTCTACATCCGCACCGCCGATAAGCTGACCCGCACCGCACCGTGGCTGGACAACATGGAAGGCGGCATCGACTATCTGCGCAGCGTCATCATCGATGACAAGCTGGGCCTGAACGACCATCTGGAAGAGGAGCTGGCTCGCCTGCGCGCCGCCTTCGCCTGCGAGTGGACCGAAACCGTCAACAACCCGGCGGCGCAGACCCGCTTCAAACACTTTATCAACAGCGACCAGCGCGACCCGAACGTTCAGGTGGTGCCGGAACGTGACCAGCACCGCCCGGCCACGCCGTATGAGCGTATCCCGGTTACTCTGGTGGAGGAAAAAGCATGAGCCAGTGGGTAAACATCTGCAGCATCAACGACATCCTGCCGGCCACCGGCGTCTGCGCGCTGCTCGGCCAGCAGCAGGTGGCGATCTTCCGTCCCTACCAGGACGACAGGGTATTCGCCATCAGCAACATTGACCCGTTCTTCAACGCCAGCGTGCTGTCTCGCGGGATTATCGGCGAACATGACGGCGCGCTATGGGTTGCCAGCCCGCTGAAAAAGCAGCGCTTCCGCCTGAGCGACGGCCTGTGCATGGAAGATGCCAGCCACTCCATCGCCCGCTTCGACGCCCGGGTGAAAGACGGCCAGGTGCAGCTTAAAGCGTAAGTCCTCTTCCTCCCCCCGGCTACGGGGGGAGACATAAGCAACACTTCTGACCGACAACGCATGAGTGCGGGATAAGTCGCATGTTTTGTATTACCTTTGCTGCTATTCTACGACCACGCATTTTCTACCCCTTATTTTCATGAGGTTATTCTGTGGATCACTTACCCATATTCTGCCAGTTGCGCCAGCGCGATTGTTTACTGGTTGGCGGCGGGGATGTCGCCGAACGCAAGGCCCGCCTGCTACTGGATGCCGGCGCGAACGTCACGGTCAATGCGCTCGACTTCACCCCGCAGTTTCAGGTGTGGGCCGATTCACAGATGCTAACCCTGGTGCAGGGGGAGTTTATCCCCTCGCTGCTGGACACCTGCTGGCTGGCCATTGCCGCTACCGATAATGAGACGGTGAACCAGCAGGTCAGCGATGCGGCCGAAGCGCGGCGTATCTTCTGTAACGTGGTGGATGCCCCACGTCAGGCCAGCTTTATTATGCCATCCATCATTGACCGCTCGCCGCTGATGGTCGCCGTCTCTTCGGGCGGGACATCGCCGGTACTGGCGCGCCTGCTGCGCGAGAAGCTGGAGTCAGTCTTACCCCTGCATCTCGGCCAGCTGGCCCGCTATGCCGGCCATCTGCGCGCGCGCGTTAAGCAGCAGTTTGCCAGCGTGGGCGAACGTCGCCGCTTCTGGGAGAAGCTGTTTGTGAACGACCGGCTGGCGCAGTCGCTGGCCAATGACGATCGGCAGGCGGTGGCGGATACCACCGAGCAGCTGCTGACGGAGCCATTGGAGCATCGCGGCGAGGTCGTCCTGGTTGGCGCCGGTCCCGGTGACGCCGGGCTGCTCACGCTCAAAGGCCTGCAGCAGATCCAGCAGGCCGACGTGGTGGTTTATGACCGGCTGGTTTCCGACGACATCATGAATCTGGTGCGTCGCGACGCTGACCGGGTGTTCGTCGGCAAACGCTCTGGCTATCACTGCGTCCCGCAGGAGGAGATCAACCAGATCCTGCTGCGTGAAGCGCAAAAAGGAAAACGCGTGGTCCGGCTGAAAGGCGGCGATCCCTTTATCTTTGGCCGCGGAGGGGAAGAGCTGGAAACCCTTTGTGAGGCGGGCATCCCCTTCTCCGTTGTTCCAGGCATCACCGCCGCCTCCGGCTGCTCCGCCTACTCGGGGATCCCATTAACACACCGCGATTTCGCCCAGGGCGTCCGCCTGGTCACCGGCCACCTGAAAACCGGCGGCGAGCTGGACTGGGCGAACCTGGCGGTGGAGAAGCAAACCCTGGTGTTCTACATGGGTCTGAACCAGGCGCCGGCGATCCGCGAGAAGCTTATCGCTCACGGCATGGCGGAAGATATGCCCGCCGCCATCGTCGAGAACGGCACCGCCGTGTCGCAAAAAGTGGTCAGCGGCACCTTAGGGCAACTGGATATCCTGGCGCAGCAGATGGCCAGCCCGGCGCTGATCATCGTCGGTCGCGTGGTTGGCCTGCGGGATAAACTGAACTGGTTCTCGAACCACTAACCTTCGCCTCCCCACGTGGACGACAGACATAAAAAAGGCGGGATAATATCCCGCCTTTTTAGCTGTTGCGTCGCTTACGGCCTGGCGACAAAACCAATCGCTTCGTATACCGCTTTCAGGGTCTGAGAAGCGCGCGCGCTGGCTTTCTCTGCGCCGTCTTTCATTACCTGGTTGAGAAACGCTTCGTCGTTACGGAAACGGTGATAGCGCTCCTGCAGCTCAGTCAGCATGCCCGACACCGCTTCAGCGACTTCGCCTTTCAGGTGGCCATACATTTTGCCTTCAAAATGCTGCTCCAGCTCAGGAATGGTTTTCCCGGTGACCGCGGAGAGGATATCCAGCAGGTTGGAGACACCCGCTTTTTCTTTCAGGTCGTAGCGTACCACCGGCGGCTCGTCGGAGTCGGTCACCGCGCGTTTGATCTTCTTGACCACCGATTTCGGATCTTCCAGCAGGCCGATGACGTTGTTGCGGTTGTCGTCGGACTTGGACATCTTCCTGGTCGGCTCCAGTAGCGACATCACGCGTGCACCGGACTTCGGAATAAACGGCTCAGGCACTTTAAAGACATCGCCATAGATGGCGTTAAAACGCTGTGCGATATCGCGGCTCAGTTCCAGGTGCTGTTTCTGATCTTCCCCTACCGGAACCTGGTTGGTCTGATACAGCAGAATGTCAGCGGCCATCAGTACCGGGTAATCAAACAGACCGGCATTGATGTTCTCCGCGTAGCGCGCGGACTTATCTTTAAACTGGGTCATGCGGCTCAGTTCGCCGAAATAGGTGTAGCAGTTCAGCGCCCAGCCTAACTGAGCGTGTTCCGGCACGTGCGACTGAACGAAGATGGTGCTTTTCTGCGGATCGATACCGCAGGCCAGATACAGCGCCAGTGTATCCAGCGTCGCCTTGCGCAGCTGCTGCGGATCCTGACGCACGGTAATGGCGTGCTGGTCCACGATGCAATAGATGCAGTGGTAATCGTCCTGCATGTTTACCCACTGACGCAGCGCACCCATGTAGTTGCCAATGGTCAGTTCACCTGAGGGCTGTGCGCCACTAAAAACGATGGGCTTAGTCATGTTTCAATTCCTGAGTTTCACTGTGCGGTAACCCGAGAGCGGGTAAGAGTTCATTAAACTGGTCGAAGAGATAGTCCGGCTCGCTCAGCGCAAGCGGTTCGCCATAGTTATAACCGTAGGTCAGGCCGACAGAGCAGCAGCCTGCCGCTTTGGCCGCCTGAATATCATTGCGCGAATCGCCGACGAACAGCAGCTCGGCAGGAGCCAGAGAGAGCTTTTCCGCCACCAGCAGCAGCGGTTCCGGATGCGGCTTTTTGTTCTGCACGTCATCGCCGCCAATCACCACGGTAAAATATTTCGCGATATCGAGCGCGTCCAGCAGCGGGGCGACAAACGGCGTCGGCTTATTGGTGACCAGCGCCAGCGGCAGGCCTTTGGCATGCAGCGCGCCGAGCGTATCGGCCACCGCCGGGAACAGGAAGCTACCCTCTTCCGCCGTTTCGGCGTAATAGCGGTCAAACAGCTTACGCAAAATGCGCAGCTGTTCGTCTTGCGGAATATCATGATCGTCGACGGAAGGCTTACCCATCGCCGCCCGTAATGTCGCACGCTCCTGACGAGCCCAGGTCAGCGCCCGCTCCATCAGGACATCGGCGCCGTTGCCGATCCAGGTGACAACGCGTTCTTCTCCCGCCACCGGCAGCTCCAGGGCGTAGAGGGCGTTATCAACCGCCGAGGTTAGACCCGGCGCGCTGTCCACCAGCGTGCCGTCGAGATCAAACGCGATGCCGCGGATCGCCTGTAATTTATCCATGACTCACCTTCGCTAATTCACTACGCATTTGATCAATCACTTTCTTGTAGTCCGGCTGACCGAAGATCGCCGAACCGGCAACAAACATATCCGCACCCGCCGCGGCGATTTCGCCAATATTGCTGGCTTTCACACCGCCATCCACTTCCAGGCGAATATCGTAGCCAGAAGCATCGATGCGCTGGCGTACTTCACGCAGTTTATCCAGCGTCTGGGGAATAAAAGACTGGCCGCCAAAACCCGGGTTAACCGACATCAGCAGGATCACGTCCAGCTTATCCATCACATAATCAAGATAACTCAGCGGCGTCGCCGGGTTAAACACCAGGCCCGCTTTACAGCCGTGCTCTTTAATCAGCTGCAGGCTACGATCGACGTGTTCGGAGGCTTCAGGATGGAAGGTGATGATGCTGGCGCCAGCTTCGGCAAAATCAGGAATGATGCGGTCGACCGGCTTCACCATCAGGTGGACGTCGATCGGCGCGGTAATACCGTAGTTACGCAGCGACTTCAGCACCATCGGGCCAATCGTCAGATTCGGCACGTAGTGGTTGTCCATGACGTCGAAGTGCACGACATCCGCACCTGCCGCCAGCGCCTTCGCGGTATCCTCACCCAGACGGGCAAAATCAGCTGACAGAATCGAAGGGGCAATCAAATACTGCTTCATCCGCATCTCCTTGAAATTTATTTGGTCTTAGGCGGACGGTAGAGCGCTAATAGCTCATCCACCTTTTTACGCGTACCACCGTTGCTGCTGATGCTGCGCCGAACCTTCACAATATGTGTTTCTGCCGCGTTTTTATACCATTCCTGCGTCAACGGTGTGCGGTGGTTGGAAATCAACACCGGGATCCGCTTTTTCATCAGCGATTCCGCCTTTTGCGCCAGCAGTACCTGTTGTTCCAGATTGAAGCTGTTGGTGTGGTAGGCGGTAAAGTTCGCCGTCGCCGTCAGCGGCGCATAGGGTGGATCGCAATAAACCACCGCGCGGCTATCGGCACGTTGCATGCACTCTTCATAAGATTCGCAGTAAAACTCGGCGTTTTGCGCTTTCTCGGCGAAATGATAGAGCTCTGCCTCGGGGAAATAGGGCTTTTTATAGCGGCCAAACGGCACATTAAACTCGCCGCGCAGATTGTAGCGACACAGGCCGTTGTAGCCGTGGCGATTCAGATACAGGAACAGCACCGCGCGACGCAGCGGATCCTGGCTTTGGTTGAATTCATCACGATACTGGTAGTAGCGCTCAGCGATGTTGTTTTCCGGGACAAACATCTCACGCGCAGCGGCGACGTATTCGTCGGTACGCAATTTAACGATGTTGTACAGGCCAATTAAGTCACTGTTGATATCCGCGAGGATATAACGAGAAAAGTCGGTATTGAGAAATACCGACCCGGCGCCCACAAAGGGCTCGATTAAGCACTCGCCTTCCGGCAAATGCTTTTTAATATCGTCAAGCAGGGGGTACTTCCCCCCTGCCCACTTCAGAAAAGCGCGATTCTTTTTCATGCTGCCTAACTAATTACACATTCTCCGGCTGTGGAGAAAGCTCCGACAGCATCCTGCGCTTAAGACTACCCCACGGCATTATTTCAGGTCAGCCTGAACCTGATGCAGTGGTTTTGCCCATGGATTTTTCGCCTGCACGTCCGCCGGCAGTGAGGTGACAGCGCGTTTCGCTTCTTCTTTCGAAGCATAGATACCGCTCACCAGCACGTACCACGGTTGGCCGTTACGCGACGTTTCATAGACAACATATCGATCCAGCTTCTCTTTCTTCGCCCAGTTGTTCAGGTTGTCGTAGTTAGAGGAGCTGCTGAGCTGCAGGGTATAGTTACCCGACGGCGCAGATTTCATTGAACTCACGTCACCTGCTGTTTTACCGCTCTTCGCGGCTGGCGCGGCAGTGGTGGTGGTTGCTGTTGCTGCCGGTTTGCTCTGCGCTGTTGCCACCGGTTTGCTTTCGGTTACGGTGGTTTTCGCCGGGGCGGTAGTCGCCGCGCTTTCAACATGCTTCGGCTGAACCGGCTTCGTTTCTACCGGCGCTTTTGCCACGGCCTGAGGCTTCGTCTGTGGCTTCGCTTCGATAACGGTGTGCTTACGCTCAGCCGGACGCGGCGTTGCAGCCGTCTGACGCTCGGTCGCCTGGCGCGGAGCCGCAGTGCCATTGGCACCATTACGGATCGGCGCGACGGTTGCCGGTTCAGTTGGCAGCGTCGAGTTAGCCACAGCGCCGTCCAGCTGGCCCTGCTGCTGGGTCAGCGCATTGTTCAGATCGCCCTGAACTTCAACACGCTGCTGGCCCTGCGGTTCTGCCGCGGCCTGGCCCTGCGTCGGGTTCGCGGCAATAGGCGGAACCGTTACGTCCTGCTGTGGGGCGGTATTGGCGGCGGCGGTCTGATCCTGACCGGCAGCAGGCGTAGGCGTGCTGGTGGACTGGTCGTCAGACAGATTAATGCTCTTCTCGCCGGAAGCGGTCTGCTGGCTGGACGAGGATGGCGATTTCAGCGCAGAACCGATACCCACGATTAACAACAGCAGCACCAGAATCCCCACGCCCATCATGATGTACTGACGGGAAGCAGGTTTGGCCGGCGCTTTTTTACGCTTGCGCGGACGACGCTCTACAGGCTGCTCTTCGAGCAGTTCCTCGTCTTCCGCATCCAGTTCTTCTTCGAACTCTTCCTCTTCACGCTCGCGACGGGCCTTACCGGCGCGCGTCGGACGGCCTTCATCGGCATCAAGATCGACGTCGTCAAAATTGATCTGCGGATCGGCATCACGCTCGGAAGACTGACGGGAACGACCAGCACGACGATCGTTGCGATCGGCTTTCATATCGTCTTCTGGTTTGAAATCATCCATTTAACACCCCACTAAAAGGCTTATGCTCACGATTATTGCACATCACCCGAAATGATAACGCCGCGCGAACGCGGCCAGACCTTCTTATTGTTGCGCCTGCTGAGTATCAGCAATCGCGCCAAGAACCACATCGTGCGGCACTCCGCCGCGCAGCTCGCTGCTTCCTATTGCGAGCGGGAGCACCAGCCGCATGTCGCCCGCCAGTACTTTTTTATCGCGCATCATATGGGGCAAATACGCCTGCGCACTCATCTCCTGCGGGCCGCGTACCGGTAAGCCTGCACGCTTGAGCAGAGCGATAATGCGCTGAGTATCCTGCGTGCGGAACTGCCCCAGCCGTTCGGACGTATGCGCCGCCATCACCATACCTGCCGCCACCGCTTCGCCGTGCAGCCAGTTACCGTAGCCCATTTCCGCCTCGATAGCATGGCCGAAGGTATGTCCAAGATTGAGTAAAGCACGTAACCCAGTTTCACGCTCGTCGGCAGCGACAACTTCCGCTTTCAGCTCACAGCAACGGCGAATACAGTACGCCATCGCTTTTTCATCCAGCGCCAGCAGCGCATCAATGTTGTTTTCCAGCCAGCTGAAGAATTCGCCGTCGAGGATCACCCCGTACTTGATAACTTCAGCCAGTCCGGAAGCGAGCTCGCGCGTCGGCAGGGTCTTCAGACAGTTAAGATCAACCACCACGGAAACCGGCTGCCAGAAGGCGCCAATCATGTTTTTGCCGAGAGGATGGTTCACTGCGGTTTTGCCGCCGACCGACGAATCGACCTGCGATAACAGAGTGGTGGGGACCTGGATAAAACGCACGCCGCGCTGATAGCTTGCCGCGGCGAAACCGGTTAAATCACCAATTACGCCGCCGCCAAGCGCCACCAGTGTGGTGTCGCGACCATGCGGTTTTTGCAACAGAGCGGTAAAAACGGTATCCATCACCGCCAGGCTTTTATACTGCTCGCCATCGGGCAGGATCACGCTGTCAACGTTGACCCCTGCCTGCTCCAGCACAGAGCGGACGGTATCCAGATAAAGCGGCGCCAGCGTTTCGTTGGTGACCAGCATAGCCTGGTCGCCCGACTTGAGTGGCAGGAAGGAAGCTGGATCGTTAAACAAACCAGCCGCGATGGTAATCGGGTAACTACGTTCCCCGAGGGTAACAGTAAGCCTCTCCATAACGCGACGTCCACCTCAGTGACTTTTACTCTGACGCACTTTTATTAAGCCAGAATCAATTGCTTTCCAGCATATGAATAATCTGGTTCGCGACGACTTTCGCACTCTGATCGTCTGTGCGGATAGTCACATCGGCGATCTCTTCATACAGCGGGTTACGCTCGTCAGCCAGCGCTTCCAGCACTTCACGAGGCGGCGCATCGACTTGTAGCAAAGGACGCTTTTTATCGCGCTGCGTACGGGCCAACTGCTTCTCGATTGTCGTTTCCAGGTAGACCACCACGCCGCGGGCGGAGAGACGGTTACGCGTTTCACGGGATTTTACAGAGCCGCCGCCAGTCGCCAGCACAATCCCCTGTTTTTCCGTCAACTCATTGATAATTTTTTCTTCACGGTCGCGGAAGCCGTCTTCGCCTTCAACATCGAAGACCCAGCCCACATCAGCGCCAGTGCGTTTCTCAATTTCTTGATCGGAATCGTAAAATTCCATGTTGAGCTGTTGGGCTAACTGGCGCCCAATAGTGCTTTTGCCGGCACCCATAGGCCCAACCAGAAAGATATTGCGTTTCTCTGCCATTTTTTCGGTACTACTAAGACTATTCGTTAATGATAAACCCGCTTCGCAGACACCCAGCGCCGCAGGGCATGAACTGAAACCTCATATGCAATAGAGCGAGAGTCAGACTAAAAATTATCTCAATACTCCGGCTGGTTTGGCAACTGAATAAAATCGCCGGACAATAAAGGGAGGATTGATGTCGTACCCGACTCTCAAATCGGTACCCCTTGTATGCTAAATCCGTCCTCACGTCAAACACCTGAAACGTGTTTAGCATGAAAAACCTGCTTAACGTACTGCCAGAATCCGTGGCGTAATAAAGACAACCAGTTCACGGCGTTCATTATCTTTCCCGTCGCGCCGAAACAGACGCCCCAGCACCGGGATATCGCCAAGCAGCGGGACGCTGTCGCGGGCGGTTTTGTTTTTCTGCGAAAAGATGCCGCCCAACGCTAAGGTCTCGCCGCTGCGAACTTCCACCAGAGTCTCTATCTCCTGTTTATCGATGGCCAGCGCCTCGCCATTATCCTGCTTCAGCACCTGGCCCGGAGTATTTTCGCTGATCCGCAGCTTCAGCCGCACTCTCCCCTGCTGCAGCACCGTCGGCGTCACCTCCATCCCCAGCACGGCTTCTTTAAACTCCACCGACGTGGCGCCGCTTTCACCGCTGGAAACCTGATAGGGGATCTCGCTCCCCTGCTTGATGCTGGCGGGCTGCATATGCGAGGCCAGCAAACGAGGGCTGGCGATAATATCGACCTGCTGCTTGCGCTCCAGCGCGGAAAGCTCGAGTTCAAGCAAGCGACCGTTGATCTTGCCGATGTTAAAACCCGCGCGGGTGCTGGCATCGTTCACCGACAAATCGCTGCTCAGGGTGGTCATTTTACCGGAGCCCGGCGTGCCGCCGACCTCCGCCAGCCGCCACTTCACCCCCAGCTCGCGAAGGCTGGTTTCGCTCATCGACACGATATGGGCAGCCAGCTCAACCTGCCCGACGGGCAAATCCATCTCCTGCGCCCAGGCTTTCAACGCCGGCAGGTGCCGGGCATCATCGCGGATCAGCAACCGGTTGGTCCGCTTGTCCGCCATCAGGTGCCCCCTGGCGCTGAGCAACTTACCGCCCGTTTTAGCCAGCTCCTCGGCATCGGCATAGTGCAGGGTCACGTTCTCGGCCTGCAGGGGCAGGTTCTGCAGGCGTTTCTCCTGTTCGGCTTCACGCTGCGCCTGATTTGCCTTTTGCCAGGCCTGGGTATGCGCGTAGATGACCGTCCCCTGCTGTTGCAAAGAGAGGCCTGCGCTATCCGCCACCGCCCGCAACGCCTGGGTCCAGGGAACCTTTTGCAGACGCAGGGAGAGCGTACCGCTAACGTCCGGCGCCACAACAAGGTTCTTGTGGTTCATTTCGGCCAGCGCTTGCAGCACATGGGCCACCGGCGCGTCATCGACCACCAGCGAAATTGTCTTTTCATTTCGGGCGGCGCCCGCCGCCAGCGGCAGCAGCAGAAGCAGCAGGCTTATCCATCGCATCATATTGTTTCCCTTCACGTTGCCAGCGCCACGCTGACGGTTCACACCCAGGAGGCGTAGCGATCACCAGCTCACCGGCCGTCAGCCGGCTCACCCGCCAGCCCGTGGGCAATTGATCATCCATGCGCACCCGTCGCCACTTGCCGCTCCCGTCCTGCAGAAACCCCATCCAGCCAGCGTCATCCCCGGCCGCGCCGCCATAGCGCCATTGCGATAGCTGCGCTGTGCGGCAGGGATCCTCAACCGGCTGGAAAGGGTCACGCTCTGCTGCCAGCAGCGACAGCGGCAACCACAGTAATGCCCAGCATTTACACCCCATCTTCCGCCTCCAGTTGCAAACGCAGGCGGAGTGCCTGCGCCTCATGCTCCAGTGAGAACGATCGCGGGGTCATTCCACAGCGCGCCAACCAGGAAAAAAGCGCGGGCAGCGTCTGCCAGGGTAGGGTCAGCTCCATCTCGCCCCCGCTCCCCTGGGGTCGCCAGGCGATAAGCTTCACCCCGGCAAGCGGAATGGCTATCGGCGAAAACGGCTGTTTGTCGATGCCCTCCACTGGGATTTCACCGGCGGGTATGCGTAATGCCATCACCCGACGCCATTGCATCTGCAGGACGGTGTCGCGGGACACTGCCGCCAGCGGCGGTCCGGCAGCGCGCCAGAGCGTAACGCCGAAGCCCAGCAGCCCCATCATGAGCAGGATCAGCAGCACCGTCTGGCTGCGCCGGGTGCTAATCCGCATCGGCGCGCTCTCCTGTGAGGGTAAAGCTGAACTGCCAGCGCCCCTCGGCGTCGCGCTGCGTTCCGCCCGCTTTTGCCGGCGCGAATCCCGCCACGTTAGTCAGAACGCGCTCCAGTCCGGCCAGCGCCCGCAGATTCAGGGCCAGGCCGTTCACGGTCAGAACTGCGCCCTGGTAATCCAGCCGCGTCAGCCACGCCTGCGCGGGCAGATCTGCCGCCAGCGCCAGCAGCCTGGGTTGCCAGGCGGCGATCGCCGCTCTACGCCGTTGCTGCTGACGATGACGCTGGTGCTGCTGCCACGCCTCGCGCATTGGAAGCTCGCGCTGTTTAAGCGAGGCGAGCAGCTGCGCGTCGGCCGTCGCGTGGAGTGTCGTCAGGGTGAGATGCTGCAGACGGACCGTGCGCCATACCTGCAGGATCATCAACCCCAGCAGCATAATGCCGGTAGCAATCAGCAGGAGGAAGCGCAGGCGCTGGCGCCGCCGCAGGTCACGCCAGGGGAGAAGATTAACGGCATGCGTCATGGTGTTCACTCCCCAGCGCCAGCCCAAGGGCGATAGCGTAGCGATCGCCATCGGCCGGCAGAGGAGGCTGCCGGCGGTGAATGACCTGCCAGACATCTAAGCTGTTGGCTTCGTCGCCAGCGTCAGCGCACAGACGCAAAGGAATCTGAAGTTGCTCCGCCAGCTGGCTTAACGACCTCACCTCATCGCAGGTGACACAACCCCAGGCCTCCTGCGTTGCCCATAGCCAGTGATTTTCATCCCGCCACGCGAGGCCCTGCGACTGCGCGTTCAGCCAGGGGACAAACGCGCCGAGCGCGCTGGCATCCGGCACGATGGCCGCTACCCGCAGTCGCAGCCGTCCTGCCAGCTCCCGCAGGACATTGATGTCCAGCCGCTGCGCCGCCGTGACCTGCCAGCCGTCATCCCGCAAGGTGGGGGTATAATCAATGCTTAAGGAGGCGGCGGGCATCGCCAGCTGCTGGGTCATCGCGCTGGCTATCCACGTCGCCTGTTCACGATCCCGCAGGGCGAACTGGGGATACGGCAGGCGCTTTTGCAGCGTGCGAACGGCGGGGAAAGCGATACTGACCTGATGCTGCACCGGTAGCTCCCGCCGCCAGGCGGCAAGCCGTGCGCCAAGGGCGCTGACGTCCACCACCATCCCCTGCCGTACCAGGCCTGACGGCAGCGGAATACGCCACCAGCGGCGCAGCGCCCAGTGTGAGCGTTCATACAGTAGTGCGACAATAGCAATGCTATCCTGTTGGATATGCATCCCGATCCGCCAGTTTCTGAAAGCCATGCTTACGATCTCCTTATCCGGCAAAACTGTCCGGCTATATCAATGCACCTGGCTTGCCTTTATACTACCGCGCGTTTGTTTATAAACTGCCCAAATAAAACTAAATGGGAAAACACCGGTGAAGTTCGTAAAGTATCTATTGATCCTTGCAGTCTGTTGCGTACTGCTGGGAGCAGGCTCGATTTTTGGCCTCTACAAATACATAGAGCCGCAACTCCCTGATGTCGCAACCCTGAAGGATGTGCGTTTGCAGATCCCGATGCAGGTCTATAGCGCCGACGGTGAGCTTATCGCGCAATATGGCGAAAAACGCCGTATCCCTGTGACGTTGCAGCAAATTCCCCCCGAGCTGGTAAAAGCGTTTATCGCTACCGAAGACAGCCGTTTCTATGAGCATCACGGCGTCGATCCGGTGGGTATTTTCCGCGCTGCCAGCGTGGCGATGTTTTCAGGCCACGCCTCCCAGGGCGCCAGTACCATCACCCAGCAGTTAGCACGTAACTTCTTCCTCAGCCCCGAGAAGACGTTGATGCGTAAGATTAAAGAGGCCTTTCTGGCCATCCGCATCGAGCAGTTGCTGAACAAAGATGAAATCCTTGAGCTGTATCTGAACAAGATCTACCTCGGCTACCGCGCCTATGGCGTCGGCGCCGCGGCGCAGGTCTATTTTGGCAAGCCTATCGACCAGCTGACCCTGAGTGAGATGGCGGTGATTGCCGGCCTGCCGAAAGCCCCTTCCACCTTTAACCCGCTCTACTCGATGGATCGCGCGACAGCCCGCCGCAACGTGGTGCTGTCACGTATGTTAAGCGAGGGGTATATCACCCAGGCACAATACGATCAGGCGCGCAGCGAAGCGATCGACGCCAGCTATCACGCCCCGAAAATCGCCTTTTCCGCCCCTTATCTGAGCGAAATGGTGCGCCAGGAGATGGTGAATCGCTACGGCGAACAAGCCTATGAAGATGGCTACCGGGTTTACACCACCATTACCCGCAAGAACCAGCAGGCAGCCCAGCAGGCGGTACGCAATAACGTGCTGGATTACGATATGCGTCACGGCTACCGCGGCCCGGCCAGCGTGCTGTGGAAAGTCGGTGAAACGCCGTGGGAGACGAAGAAGATCGTCGACTCGCTGAAGCGCCAGCCTGGCTTCGGCCCGCTTTCGCCCGCAGTGGTCACTGCCGCGAATGCCCAGGAGGCCGTCGCGCTATTGGCTAACGGCGACTCGGTTTCTCTGACGATGGATGGCGTACGCTGGGCCCGTCGCTTTATCTCTGACACGCAGCAGGGAGCGACGCCGCGTAAGGTCAACGACGTCCTGCAGGCCGGGCAGCAGATCTGGGTTCGTAAAGTGGGTGACAGCTGGTGGCTGTCGCAGGTCCCGGACGTCAACTCAGCGCTGGTCTCCATTAATCCGCAAAACGGCGCGATTATTGCTCTCGTCGGCGGGTTTGACTTTAACCAGAGCAAGTTCAACCGTGCCACTCAGGCACTGCGTCAGGTCGGCTCCAACATTAAGCCGTTCCTCTATACCGCCGCGATGGATAAAGGCTTAACGCTGGCAAGCATGCTTAACGATGTGCCGATCTCGCGCTGGGATGCGGGCGCAGGCTCCGACTGGCGACCGAAGAACTCGCCGCCGCAGTATGCCGGTCCGATTCGTTTACGCCAGGGGCTTGGACAGTCGAAAAACGTGGTGATGGTGCGCGCTATGCGTGCCATGGGCGTCGACTATGCCGCCGAGTATCTGCAGCGCTTTGGCTTCCCGGCGCAAAACATTGTCCATACCGAGTCGCTGGCCCTGGGTTCTGCCTCCTTTACCCCTATGCAGGTTGCCCGCGGATATTCGGTGATGGCCAATGGCGGCTTCCTGGTCAATCCGTTCTTTATCAGTAAGATTGAGAATGATCAGGGCGGCGTTCTCTTCGAAGAGCGTCCGAAGATCGCCTGCCCGCAGTGCGACTTACCGGTGATTTACGGCGATACGCCAAAATCCAACGTGCTGGAAAACAAAGATGTGGAAGATGTTGCCACCTCGACGGAACCGCAGAATGGCAACGTGCCGCCGCAGCCGCAGCTGGAGCAGGCCAACCAGTCGCTGATCGCGCAGAGCGGCGCCCAGGAATACGCGCCGCATGTGATTAATACGCCCCTGTCGTTCCTGATCAAAAGCGCGCTGAACAGCAACATCTTTGGCGAGCCGGGCTGGATGGGAACCGGCTGGCGCGCCGGACGCGATCTGCAGCGGCATGACATCGGCGGGAAGACCGGGACCACCAACAGCTCGAAGGATGCCTGGTTCTCAGGCTACGGGCCGGGTGTGGTGACCTCGGTATGGATCGGCTTTGACGATCATCGTCGCGATCTTGGCCGCACCACCGCCTCCGGGGCGATTAAAGATCAGATCTCCGGCTATGAGGGCGGTGCTAAAAGTGCCCAGCCGGCCTGGGACAGCTTTATGAAAAGCGTGCTGGAGGGGGTGCCGGAAGAACCATTAACCCCGCCGCCAGGTATCGTCACGGTGAATATTGACCGCAGCACCGGTCAGCTGGCGAACGGAGGCAACAGTCGTGCGGAATACTTCATTGAAGGAACCCAACCCACGCAGCAGGCGGTCCATGAGGTGGGCACCACCCTGACTGACGGCGGTGGTGAAACCCACGAACTGTTCTGACAAAAAAAGCGCCTGCGGGCGCTTTTTTATTGCTACTAACGGCGCGCTTTCTCTCAGAGTCGGCCCTGAGCCAGCAGCCATTCGCGCACTAAAAACAGCGCGCTGACGTTACGAGCCTCGTTAAAATCTTCTTCATCCAGCAGCGACATCAACTGCGCCAGCGGCCAGCGCACCTGCGGCAGCGGTTCGGGCTCATCGCCCGGCAGCGACTCAGGATAAAGGTCTTCCGCCACCAGAATATTCATTTTGCTGGAGAAGTAGGAGGGGGCCATACTGAGCTTCTTCAGAAACGTCAGCTTATTGGCGCCAAAGCCAACCTCTTCTTTCAACTCGCGGTTGGCTGCTTCATCCACCGTTTCACCCGGGTCAATCAGCCCTTTGGAGAAACCCAGCTCGTAGGATTCCGTGCCGACGGCATACTCGCGAATCAAAATAATGTGATCATCAACAATCGGTACAATCATCACCGCTTCACGGGTAGACGGCCGCATACGTTCATAAACGCGACGCACACCGTTGCTGAATTCCAGATCGACGCTTTCGACATTAAAGAGGCGCGAACGGGCGACGGTTTCAACATTGAGAATGGTGGGTTTTTGTAATGATTTGCTCATTGTCATCGGTCTATGCTGTGATTAAGCAGTCATTGTGCGATACGCAACACGCTTTCGGCAATCCAAATCGCTACTTATTTACAGAGTTGTAACCTTTTACCGGCAAAGGGGAAAGTAATAAAGATAAAAAAGTCAATAGCTTGAATTCTGTTTGAGAATTTACCGATTTCTGCGCATTAACGTTTTTGGTAAGCTTATACGTTGCTGCATGACATATTCACTACCCTGTAACCAGGTGCGCCGCTAACACTGCAGCTTGACGTTAGTATTGACGTTCACCGACGATATCGTAAGAAAAAAATAACTATGATGGGATGGGCATGGGCACCTTTCTGATTTTCCTTACAGCTCTGCTAATCTGCGTATTGCTCATCGGATGGTGGTATCGCTCTCACGCCAGACGTCGACGCCTTCCTCTACTGCACGCCTTTAGCGACGCGACCACGCGGCCGCTTCCTGCCGATGAGCGTCAGGCTATCGAAAAGTATCTTGCGGAGCTCAGCCGCGCCCTGCAGGTCCCGGCGTCCGGCGCAACAACGGCGCCCATTGTTCTGGCGCTGAACGAACAGAGTGATACTGTCTACGCCGTGACGCGAGCCATTACTCGCTACGGGATCACCACCGACGCGCCGAACAAATGGCGCTACTTCCTCGATTCGGTGGAAGTCCATCTGCCGCCATTCTGGGAACAGCATATTAACGACGAAAACAGCGTCGAGCTGATCCCCACCGACAGCCTGCCGCTGGTCATCACGCTCAACGGTCATACCCTGAGCGACTATCGCCAGGAAGCGCAAAGCTACGCCCTGGAACGCGCATCGGCCACCCAGGCCTCCATTCGCGGCGAAGAAAGTGAGCAGGTTGAGCTGCGGCAAATCCGTCGGGAAAGCCCGGAAGAACACGCGCTGAACCGGCCGGATGGACTACGCGAAGCGATCCTGATCGTCGCCTCCTTCCTGTTCTTTTATTTCAGCCTGATTGGGCCAGCCGTCTTTACCCCCTGGCTGGTGGCCGCGGGTGTATTGCTTCTCGCCGCCGGCATCTGGGGGATCTATGCCCCACCGCGCCGCGCCGCGCTGCGCGAAATTCACTGCCTGCGGGGCGTCCCCAAGCGCTGGGGACTGTTTGGCGAAAACGATCAAGAGCATATCAATAACATCTCACTGGGCATTATCGATCTCATCTATCCGCGCCACTGGCAGCCGTGGATCGCGCAGGACCTGGGGCAGCAGACCGATATTGATATCTATCTCAACCGCCACGTGGCCCGCCAGGGACGCTACCTGTCGCTCCATGATGAAGTGAAAAACTTCCCGCTACAGTACTGGCTGCGCAGCGCGATTATCGCCGCCGGCGCCCTGGTGGTGGTGGTCATGCTGTGGGCCAGCGTACCGCTGAATATGCCGTTTAAGTTCACCCTGTCGTGGTTGAAGGGCGCCCAGACGATTGAAGCGACTACCGTCGACCAGCTGGCGAAAGCCCATGTGCGCATTGGTGATACGCTGCGTCTGACAGGCACCGGGATGTGTAATATCCGCACGCCGGGTAGCTGGTCGGCCAAAGAGGATTCGCCGTTCCTGCCTTTCGATTGTTCACAGATTGTATGGAACGATGCCCCTCCTCTGCCGCTGCCGGAGTCTGATATTGTCAGCAAAGCGACCGCCCTGATGCAATCCGTCCAGCGGCAGCTGCATCCGGAAACCGACGATGACTCCCGCGTCAGCCCGGCGTTGCGTTCCGCTATACAGAAATCAGGCATGGTGCTGCTGGATGATTTCGGCGATATCGTCCTGAAAACCAACGATCTCTGCTCGGCAAAGGATGACTGCCTGCGCCTGAAGAATGCGCTGGTCAACCTCGGAAATACCCGTAACTGGGAGGCGCTGACCAAGCGCGCCACCGCCGGGAAACTGGATGGCGTGAACGTGCTGCTGCGCCCGGTCAGCGCGGAGTCGCTGGAGAATCTGGTGACCACCTCCACCGCCCCCTTTGTGATGCGTGAAACCTCGCGAGCCGCGCAGGCGCTAAACAGCCCGGCGCCCGGCGGTTTCTTAATCGCCAGCGATGAGGGCAACGTGCTGGTCAATCAGCCGTGGCCGGCGGTGAGCCTGTATGATTATCCGGCACACGAGCAGTGGAGCGAGCTGCGGCGGCTGGCCGGTATGCTCATGCATACCCCTTTCCACGCCGAAGGGATCGTCACCAACCTGTTCACCGACGCCAACAGCACCCAGCATATCAACCTGCATCGCATCCCTGATCGCAGCGGGCTGTGGCGCTATCTGGGCATTACGCTGCTGCTGTTGTCGATGCTGGGATGCATGGCTTACCACGGCGTACAGGCGCTGCGTCGTTATCAACGCCATCGCCAGCGTATGGAAGAGATTCAGAAATATTACGAAAGCTGCCTGAACCCGGTGCTGCTCCCCGCGTCTGACCCGCAAGATTAATTTCCCCGGCGACGGGGTATGATACCCTGTCGCCCATTTTCTGCTCGCTGGAGAGTCATCATGCATTTTGATATCGCCTGGCAGGAGGTTGATACCGTTCTGCTGGATATGGACGGCACGCTCCTGGACCTCGCTTTCGACAACTATTTCTGGCAAACGCTGGTGCCTGAAACCTGGGGAGCCGCCCGCGGCCTCAATCTGCAGGAGGCGAAAGATGCCATGCGCCAGGAGTATCACGCCGTGCAGCATACGCTAAACTGGTATTGTCTGGATTACTGGAGCGAGCGCCTGGGTTTGGATATTTGTGCGATGACCAGTGAACAGGGTCCGCGCGCCACGCTGCGCGAGGATACGGTGCCGTTCCTTGATGCGCTCAAGGCCTGCGGTAAGCGACGCATTCTGTTGACCAATGCCCATCCCCACAATCTGGCGGTGAAGCTCAAACATACCGGCTTGGATGCGCACCTTGATTTATTACTTTCCACCCACACATTTGGTTATCCGAAAGAGGATCAGCGCCTGTGGCGCGCCGTAGCGGAGGAGACCGGTCTTGAGGCGCGTAAAACGCTGTTTGTCGACGACAGCGAGGCGATTCTGGATGCCGCGAGGGAATTTGGCATTCGTTACTGCCTGGGCATTACCAATCCCGACTCCGGGCTGGCGGAAAAGCAGTATCTGCGCCATCCGGGGCTGAATGATTACCGGCGACTGATCCCTTCGCTTACCCCGAAGGAGAGGCGATGAAAGAGAAGCCCAGTGAAACCGTCAGACTGGACAAATGGCTTTGGGCCGCTCGCTTTTACAAAACCCGCGCGCTGGCGCGGGAGATGATTGAAGGCGGCAAGGTGCATTACAACGGACAACGCAGCAAGCCCGGGAAAATTGTCGAACTGGACGCCATGCTGACGCTGCGACAGGGCAACGACGAGCGTACGGTACGAATCGTCGGTATCACCGAGCAGCGCCGCCCGGCAAGTGAAGCTGTCGCCCTGTATGAAGAGACGGCGGAAAGTATCGAAAAGCGTGAAAAAGTGGCCCTGGCGCGCAAAATGAACGCCCTGACCATGCCGCACCCTGACAGACGTCCGGACAAGAAAGAACGCCGCGACCTGATGAGATTTAAACACGGCGAGAGTGAGTAACTCGCGCCAGAAAGAGAGATGATTATGACTCAACACGATCAATTACATCGTTATCTGTTTGAAAACTATGCCGTACGCGGCGAGCTGGTGACGGTGTCGGAAACCCTGGAACAGATTCTGGCGAATCACACCTATCCGCAGCCGGTGAAAACGGTGCTGGCGGAACTGCTGGTCGCCACCAGCCTGCTGACCGCAACGCTGAAGTTTGCTGGCGACATTACCGTTCAGCTGCAGGGCGATGGTCCTTTACAGCTGGCGGTGATCAACGGCAATAACCAGCAGCAGCTGCGCGGCGTCGCGCGCGTGCAGGGTGATATTGCGGACGATGCAGATCTGAAAACGATGGTTGGCAACGGCTATCTGGTCATTACCATCTCCCCGAAAGAGGGTGAGCGTTATCAGGGTGTGGTCGGTCTGGAAGGCGATACGCTGGCCGCCTGCCTGGAAGATTACTTCCAGCGTTCAGAGCAGCTGCCGACACGCCTAATCATTCGCACCGGGGAACATGAAGGCCAGCCGATGGCCGGCGGGATGCTGCTGCAGGTGATGCCGGCGCAGGATGCCCAGACTGCCGACTTCGAACACCTGGCGACGCTCACCGAGACCATCAAGGCGGAAGAGCTGTTCACCCTGCCGGCGAACGATGTGCTGTGGCGTCTGTACCATGAGGAAGAGGTCACGGTCTACGAGCCTCAGAGCGTCGAATTCAAGTGCACCTGCTCTCGTGAACGCTGCGCTGGCGCGCTGAAGACTCTGCCGGATGAAGAGATAGATAGCATCCTCGCTGATGAGGGCGAGATTGATATGCACTGCGACTACTGCGGTAGCCACTATATCTTCAATGCCATGGATATTGCCGAGATCCGTAATAACGCCTCTCCGGCCGACCCGCAGGTCCATTAATCCCCGCGTCTTCCACAGGCACAGGGCGGCGATGTTGTTCATCGCGCTGTGCCTGACTTCCATTTATTCACGAGTTGAATCGATTTTCGCTGAAAGAGTTACGTAATTTTATTCCAGGAAAGCGATTACATTCACATTTCAGCAGTTTTTTTAATTACTTTTTAACCATTAATAAACATCTACCCCCAATATCCGCCCATTTCCTGAGATAATCCACTTCACTTCGTGACAGGAGTCACCGTTTTTTTCGTCATTCTGAGGAATGTCGAGATACGTAAATCTATGAGCCTGGTCGCGGTCAATACCCGGTAATAAACCCTACAATTTACAGCAGTACATCTTGGCTAAGGAGCAGTGACATGCGCGTTAATCATGGTTTAACCCCGCAGGATCTCAAGGCTTATGGTATCAATGACGTTCAGGATATCGTCCACAATCCCAGCTACGATATGTTGTTTCAGGAAGAGCTCGACCCCAGCCTGGAAGGTTACGAACGTGGCGTATTAACCAGTCTGGGTGCTATCGCCGTCGACACGGGCATTTTTACCGGTCGTTCTCCGAAAGATAAGTACCTCGTTCGCGACGACACCACCCGCGATACCGTTTGGTGGTCTGATAAAGGCAAAGGGAAAAACGACAACAAGCCGCTTTCACAGGAAACATGGCAACATCTGAAAGGACTGGTCACCCAGCAGTTGTCTGGTAAACGCCTGTTTATCGTCGACGCCTTCTGTGGCGCCAACGCCGATACCCGTCTCAGCGTGCGCTTTATTACCGAAGTGGCCTGGCAGGCGCACTTCGTTAAAAACATGTTCATCCGCCCGAGCGACGAAGAGCTGGCAGACTTCAAGCCCGACTTCATCGTGATGAACGGCGCGAAGTGCACCAACCCGCAGTGGAAAGAGCAAGGTCTGAACTCGGAAAACTTCATTGCCTTCAACCTCACCGAGCGCATCCAGCTGATCGGCGGCACATGGTACGGCGGCGAAATGAAGAAAGGGATGTTCTCGATCATGAACTACCTGCTGCCGCTGAAGGGCATCGCCTCCATGCACTGCTCAGCCAACGTCGGCGAGAAAGGCGATGTCGCCATTTTCTTCGGCCTCTCAGGCACCGGCAAAACCACCCTCTCCACCGATCCGAAACGCCGCCTGATTGGCGATGACGAACATGGCTGGGATGACGACGGCGTGTTTAACTTCGAAGGGGGCTGCTACGCCAAGACCATCAAGCTCTCTGAAGCGGCCGAGCCAGATATCTATCACGCCATCCGCCGCAATGCCCTGCTGGAAAACGTGGTGGTGCGCGCCGATGGCACGATCGATTTCGATGACGGTTCGAAGACCGAAAATACCCGCGTCTCCTACCCCATCGACCATATCGACAACATTGTTAAACCGGTTTCCAAAGCCGGCCATGCCACCAAAGTGATCTTCCTGACAGCCGATGCGTTCGGCGTACTGCCGCCGGTCTCCCGCCTGACCGCCGATCAGACGCAGTACCATTTCCTGTCCGGATTTACCGCCAAGCTAGCCGGTACCGAGCGCGGTGTGACCGAGCCCACGCCAACCTTCTCCGCCTGCTTTGGCGCAGCCTTCCTGTCGCTGCACCCGACGCAATACGCCGAAGTGCTGGTCAAACGCATGCAGGCGGCTGGCGCGCAGGCTTATCTGGTCAATACCGGCTGGAACGGCACCGGCAAGCGCATCTCGATTAAAGATACCCGCGCCATCATCGACGCCATCCTCAATGGCTCGCTGGACAACGCGGAGACCTTTACCCTGCCGATGTTTAACCTGCAGATCCCAACGGCGCTCCCGGGCGTGGATACCCAGATCCTCGATCCGCGCAGCACCTATGGTTCCCCGGAGCAATGGCAGGAAAAAGCCGACCAGCTGGCGAAGCTGTTCATTGAGAACTTTGAGAAATATACCGATACGCCAGCGGGTGCCGCGCTGGTCGCGGCAGGACCGCAGCGCTAACGGGCGCAGAGGTGAAAAAGCCGGGCTTGCCCGGCTTTTTGTTGTGCAACGTCCTGATTGGCCAACCTCGGCCGCACTCAGCTCTCTTTGGTGGGTTTCATCGGCGCCAGCATCCGGTGCACCGGCAGCCAGGCGCGGATCAGTAATCCGCCGCGTTCGCTGGAGCCAATCTCCAGCCGGCCATTATGATTGTCGATAATACGCTGAACAATCGCCAGCCCCAGCCCGGTGCCGCTGGTACTGCGGGCGCTATCGCCGCGCACAAACGGCTGGAACAGATGTTCGCGCTGCTCAGGTTTGATCCCCGGCCCGTCATCTTCCACCTGGAACCAGGCCCGGCTCGCTTCGCTGCCGCTGCTGACCTTGATCCAGCCATTGCCATAGCGAGCCGCATTCACCACCATATTCGCCAGCGCGCGCTTGATAGAAAGCGGGTGCATGCGTACCGGGATTTCACCAGCCTGCAGGGCGGTGGCGATCTCACGTTCATAGCCGCTCTCTGCAGCGATCACTTCGCCCAGCACGGCATTGAGGTCCGCCAGCTCCATCGGCATCTCCTGCCCGGTGCGCAGATAGTCGATAAACTGCTCGATGATGGCGTTGCACTCTTCGATATCTTTGTTGATCGACTCCGCGAGATAGCCGTCCTGCTCGCCCATCATCTCGGTGGCCAGACGAATGCGCGTCAGCGGAGTACGTAAATCGTGGCTGACCCCGGCCATCAGCAGCGTACGGTCGTCAGCCAGCTGCTTCACACCCGCGGCCATATGGTTAAAGGCGCGGGTCACAGAGCGCACCTCAGAGGCGCCGTACTCACGCAGCGGCGGCGGGATAATACCGCGCCCGACCTGCAGCGCCGCGTGTTCGAGATCTACCAGCGGACGGTTCTGAATACGGATAAACAGCCAGGCGCCGCCTATCGCCAACAGCATGATCGCCAGGGTATAGCGGAACAGCGGCGAGAAGTCGCCCTGATGGATCTCGGTCAGCGGTACCCGCACCCAGATATTGGGCGACAGCCAGGTCTTCAGCCACACCACGGGGGAGCTTTTATTGACCTCCACCCGCACCTCAGTGGGGCCGCCGAGCTGATGCGCCATCTGCTGGCTTAAGAATTCATAATGCTGCGCCCAGCGCAGGCCTGCGTCTTCCGCCGCTTCATTGGAATAGAGCGAAATCCCCAGCTCACGATAAATTTCACGACGGAACGCCGGGGGCACCACCAGCTGGGTGCCATCCTCCAGTTGCAGTTTGTCGGTCATCAGCATACGCACTTCGTAGGCCAACACTTTATTAAACTGCTGGAGACTCGGCAGGATCGCGAAATTCAGTACCACCAGATAGGTCGTCACCAGGCTGACGAACAGCAAGGTGACGATCAGGAGCAGCGTGCGAGCAAAGGAGCTGCGCGGCGAAAAGCGCACGCGTTTCATGCCTTAGAGCCGTCCGGGACGAAGACGTAGCCCAGACCCCAGACGGTCTGGATATAGCGCGGATGCGCCGGGTCCTCTTCCACCATGCGGCGCAGGCGGGAGATCTGTACGTCGATGGAGCGCTCCATCGCTGAATATTCACGCCCACGGGCGAGGTTCATCAGCTTATCGCGCGACAGCGGTTCGCGAGGATGGCTGACCAATGCTTTCAGGACCGCGAATTCACCACTGGTCAATGGCATCGGCTCGTCTTCACGGAACATCTCGCGGGTGCCCAGGTTCAGCTTGAATTTACCAAAGGCGATAACCGCCTCTTCCTGCGATGGCGCGCCCGGCAGTTCGTTCGCCTGACGGCGCAGTACCGCCCGGATGCGGGCCAGCAGTTCACGCGGGTTGAACGGCTTTGGAATGTAGTCGTCGGCACCGATCTCCAGGCCAACGATCCGATCGACCTCTTCACCTTTCGCCGTCACCATAATGATCGGCATCGGGTTGCTCTGACTGCGCAGACGGCGGCAAATCGAGAGACCATCTTCCCCAGGCAGCATCAGATCCAGCACCATCAGGTGGAAGGATTCACGGGTTAACAGACGATCCATCTGTTCGGCGTTCGCCACGCTACGAACCTGGAAGCCCTGCTCGGTCAGATAACGTTCGAGCAGCGCACGCAGGCGCATGTCGTCATCCACAACCAGAATCTTATAATTCTCTTGCATTGTTTGTACTCCCAAAGGTTCACTGCAATAGTCAGTGCGTATTCTCAAAAAAGCCCGGCGCGCTCACCAGCTAAATCTGGTATACATTCCAGGCTAAATTGTTACAAAGCATATTTAACAGCAGGTTAAGTATACATTTAATCATAAGACACAGTATTTATCCTGTCGGTATTATTACGCGCTACAAATTGTGCGCAACGACAGACTGTCAGAAGGTTGAACTCACGATGAAAACGCCGCTGATCACCCGCGAGGGATATGAAAAACTGAAGCAGGAAATGGACTACCTGTGGCGCCAGGAGCGCCCGGAAGTGACCAAAAAGGTGACCTGGGCCGCCAGCCTTGGCGACCGCAGCGAGAACGCGGACTACCAGTACAACAAAAAGCGCCTGCGGGAGATCGACCGCCGGGTCCGCTATCTGACCAAATGTCTGGAGCAGTTAAAGATAGTCGATTATTCCCCGCAGCAGGAAGGCAAAGTCTTCTTCGGCGCCTGGGTAGAGATCGAAAACGACGAGGGTGACACCAAACGCTTTCGCATCGTCGGCTACGATGAGATTTTTGGCCGCAAAGACTACATCTCCATCGACTCGCCAATGGCGCGCGCCTTATTGAAAAAAGAGGTCGGCGATCTGGCTATCGTGAACACGCCGGCGGGCGAAGCCAGCTGGTATGTCAACGAGATCGAATACGTAAAATAGACAAGAACTTTCCGAGAGACACCGGGCGCGGCTGGCATTTTCAGCCGTCAGTCCGTATAACTAGTCCCTGATTTTTGACCCTAAAGATGAATTAAAAGCCATGATGAATGATTCGCTCTGCCGCATTATTGCGGGTGAACTTCAGGCCAGAGCCGAACAGGTAGAAGCTGCCGTTCGCCTGCTTGATGAAGGGAACACCGTGCCGTTTATTGCACGTTATCGTAAAGAAGTCACCGGCGGTCTGGATGACACGCAGCTGCGTAATCTGGAAACCCGCCTCGGCTATCTGCGCGAACTCGAAGACCGTCGTCAGGCGATCCTCAAATCCATCGGTGAACAGGGCAAACTGACCGACGCGCTGGAAAAAGCCATCACCACCACGCTCAGCAAAACTGAACTGGAAGACCTCTACCTGCCATACAAGCCGAAGCGTCGTACCCGCGGACAGATCGCCATCGAAGCCGGGCTGGAGCCGCTGGCTGAGCTGCTGTGGAACGAACCGGCCCACGAGCCGGAAGCGGAGGCGGCAAAATACATCAACGCTGACAACGGCATCGCCGACAGCAAAGCGGCGCTGGACGGCGCGCGCTATATTCTGATGGAGCGGTTTGCCGAAGACGCCGCGCTGCTGGCTAAGGTCCGTGACTATCTGTGGAAAAACGCGCACCTGGTTTCCACCGTCGTTAGCGGCAAAGAAGAGGAAGGCGCCAAATTCCGCGACTACTTCGATCACCATGAACCGATCGCCACCGTGCCATCGCACCGCGCGCTGGCGATGTTCCGCGGTCGCAACGAAGGCGTGCTGCAGCTCTCTTTAAACGCCGATCCGCAGTTTGACGAGCCGCCGAAAGAGAGCCACGGCGAGCAAATTATTATCGACCACCTTGGCCTGCGCCTGAACAACGCCCCGGCGGACAGCTGGCGTAAAGGAGTCGTCAGCTGGACCTGGCGCATCAAAGTCCTGATGCATCTCGAAACCGAGCTGATGGGCACCGTGCGCGAACGCGCGGAGGACGAAGCCATCAATGTCTTCGCCCGTAACCTGCACGACCTGCTGATGGCGGCGCCCGCCGGGCTACGCGCCACCATGGGGCTCGATCCAGGCCTGCGCACCGGCGTTAAAGTCGCCGTCGTTGACGGTACCGGCAAGCTGGTGGCTACCGATACCATCTACCCGCATACCGGGCAGGCCGCTAAAGCGGCGGTGGCGGTTGCCGCGCTGTGTGAAAAGTACAACGTTGAGCTGGTGGCTATCGGCAACGGTACCGCGTCGCGTGAAACCGAGCGTTTCTTCCTCGACGTGCAGAAACAGTTCCCGAAAGTCACCGCCCAGAAGGTGATTGTCAGCGAAGCGGGCGCTTCCGTTTACTCCGCCTCCGAACTGGCGGCGCTGGAGTTCCCGGACCTCGACGTGTCGCTGCGTGGCGCGGTCTCCATCGCCCGTCGTCTGCAGGATCCTCTGGCCGAGCTGGTGAAAATCGACCCGAAATCGATTGGCGTCGGCCAGTATCAGCACGATGTTAGCCAGACCCAGCTGGCGCGTAAGCTGGACGCGGTGGTAGAAGACTGCGTGAACGCCGTCGGCGTTGACCTGAATACCGCCTCCGTTCCGCTGCTGACTCGCGTCGCCGGCCTGACCCGCATGATGGCGCAGAATATCGTCACCTGGCGCGACGAGAACGGCCAGTTCCAGAATCGCCAGCAGTTGCTGAAAGTCAGCCGTCTGGGGCCGAAAGCCTTTGAACAGTGTGCGGGCTTCCTGCGTATCAACCATGGCGATAACCCGCTGGACGCCTCCACCGTGCACCCGGAAGCCTATCCGGTGGTCGAACGCATTCTGGCCGCCACCCAGCAGGCGCTGAAAGATCTGATGGGCAACAGCAGCGAACTGCGTCATCTGAAGGCCGCGGATTTCACCGATGAGAAGTTCGGTGTTCCGACCGTCACCGACATTATCAAAGAGCTGGAAAAACCGGGCCGCGATCCGCGTCCGGAGTTTAAGACGGCGAAATTCGCTGATGGTGTAGAGACCATGAACGATCTGCTGCCGGGGATGATCCTGGAAGGCGCCGTCACCAACGTCACCAACTTCGGCGCGTTTGTCGATATCGGTGTCCATCAGGACGGACTGGTTCACATTTCGTCGCTTTCTGACCGGTTTGTTGAAGATCCACACACCGTGGTCAAAGCGGGCGACATCGTGAAGGTGAAGGTCATGGAAGTCGATCTGCCACGTAAACGTATCGCCCTGACCATGCGTCTCGACGAGCAGCCAGGCGACAGCAACGTCCGCCGCGGCGGCGGTCAGGATCGCCCGCAGGGTAACCGCCCGGCCGCGAAAGCCGCCAAACCCCGCGGTCGCGAGGCACAGCCTGCCGGTAACAGCGCGATGATGGATGCCCTGGCCGCGGCAATGGGTAAAAAACGCTAATCTCTCCCTGCCCCTGTTCAGGGGCAGTTTTTATTTTTCATACCCTGGCGATACGACCGCCATTACGCGCAAAACGGGTTCAGTCATTTCTGATAGCCTGCATTAATTCCGTCCAGGAAAGACAGCGAAATTATTATTTTCATTTCGTTAACTTAAGAAACCTTAATTAAACATTAAACCGACGAAATAATATTTCGCGCATTTTTGATTACAGCCGGACTTTGCGTCATATCAAAAAAAAGGTGATTTTCGCAATAAAAATAGCGTTTAGCGCATCATATGTATTGATGATAAAAACCATTCTCATTATCATCATTTTCAGTACGCTTTTTCCTTTTTCGTTGGCTACGGTCCCCGGCGCGGTTGTCCCAGACGCCCGGTCAATTCTTCTTCGGTTAGCGATACACAAGTAGGCCCTATGCAATTCACACCTGATAGTGCGTGGAAAATTACCGGATTCTCCCGCGATATTAGCCCAGCATACCGTCAGAAATTGCTTTCCCTCGGCATGCTGCCCGGTTCCTCTTTTCATGTGGTTCGCGTAGCGCCGCTCGGCGATCCTGTTCATATTGAAACCCGACGCGTCAGTCTGGTATTACGCAAAAAAGATCTCGCCTTAATCGAACTGGAAGCGGTTGCACAATAACGGCTGGCCGGCACAAGAGTGTGAAATATGAAAAAATTAACCGTTGGTTTAATTGGTAATCCTAATTCCGGCAAGACCACCTTATTTAATCAGCTGACCGGCGCCCGCCAGCGCGTAGGCAACTGGGCCGGGGTCACCGTTGAGCGTAAAGAGGGGGTTTTCGCCACCACTGACCACCAGGTCACGCTGGTCGACCTCCCGGGGACCTACTCCCTGACCACTATCTCCTCACAGACCTCGCTGGACGAGCAGATTGCCTGCCACTACATCCTGAGCGGCGACGCCGACGTGCTGATTAACGTGGTCGATGCCTCCAACCTCGAGCGAAACCTCTATCTGACGCTGCAGCTGCTTGAGCTGGGGATCCCCTGCGTCGTCGCGCTGAACATGCTGGATATCGCCGAAAAGCAACAGGTGCGAATTGATATCGACGCCCTCGCCGCCCGTCTCGGCTGTCCGGTCATTCCGCTGGTCTCGACCCGCGGACGTGGGATCGAAGCGCTGAAGATTGCCCTCGACCGTCATCAGGCGAACAGCGATATTGAGCTGGTTCACTATCCGCAGCCGTTGCTGCGCGAAGCTGACCTGCTGGCGCAGCAAATGTCAGCGCAGATCCCGACCCGGCAGCGGCGCTGGCTGGGTCTGCAGATGCTGGAGGGCGATATCTACAGCCGGGCCTATGCCGGCGACGCCGCCGATAAACTGGATATTGCTCTGGCGAATCTCAGCGACGAGATCGACGACCCGGCGTTGCATATCGCAGACGCGCGCTATCAGACCATCGCCGCCGTTTGCGACGCCGTCAGCAACACCCTGACCGCCGAGCCAAGCCGCTTCACCGCGGCAATGGACAAAGTGATCCTTAACCGCTTCCTCGGGTTGCCGATTTTTCTCTTTGTCATGTACCTGATGTTCCTGCTGGCGATCAACATCGGCGGCGCGCTGCAGCCGATTTTCGATGCCGGCTCAGTCGCGGTCTTTATTCACGGTATTCAATGGCTGGGCTACACCCTGCACTTCCCGGACTGGCTGACCGTCTTCCTCGCCCAGGGGATCGGCGGCGGTATCAACACCGTGCTGCCGCTGGTGCCGCAGATCGGCATGATGTATCTGTTCCTCTCCTTCCTTGAGGACTCCGGCTACATGGCGCGCGCCGCCTTTGTGATGGACCGCCTGATGCAAGCCCTCGGCCTGCCGGGGAAATCCTTTGTCCCGTTGATTGTCGGTTTCGGCTGCAACGTGCCGTCGGTGATGGGCGCCCGCACCCTTGACGCGCCGCGCGAGCGTCTGATGACCATTATGATGGCGCCGTTTATGTCCTGCGGCGCGCGGCTGGCGATCTTCGCTGTCTTCGCGGCCGCGTTCTTTGGTCAGAACGGTGCGCTGGCGGTCTTCTCACTCTACGTGCTGGGCATTGTGATGGCCATTCTCACCGGCCTGATGCTAAAGCACACCATTATGCGCGGTGAAGCCTCGCCGTTCGTGATGGAGCTGCCGGTGTACCACGTCCCGCACATCAAGAGCCTGATTATCCAGACCTGGCAGCGCCTGAAAGGCTTTGTGCTGCGCGCCGGGAAGGTGATCGTCATTGTCAGCATTTTCCTCAGCGCGCTGAACAGCTTCTCGCTGAGCGGTAAGGTCGTCGACAACATCAACGACTCCGCGCTGGCCTCGGTGAGCCGGGTCATTACGCCGGTATTTAAACCGATCGGCGTGCATGAAGATAACTGGCAGGCCACCGTCGGCCTGTTTACCGGCGCGATGGCGAAGGAGGTGGTGGTCGGTACGCTGAACACGCTCTATACCGCCGAAGATATCCAGAATGAGGAATTCAATCCGCAGACCTTCAGCCTCGGCGAAGAACTGCTCGCCGCCGTCGACGAGACATGGCAGGGACTGAAAGACACCTTCAGCCTCAGCGTCCTGGCCAACCCCATCGAAGCCAGCAAAGGCGATGGCGAAATGGCCACCGGCGCCATGGGCGTGATGGGCAGTAAATTTGGCAGCGCGGCGGCGGCATACAGCTACCTGATCTTCGTCCTGCTCTATATCCCCTGCATCTCGGTGATGGGCGCCATCGCCCGCGAATCGAGCCGTGGCTGGATGACCTTCTCCATCCTGTGGGGGCTGAATATCGCCTATTCGCTCTCGACGCTCTACTACCAGACCGTCAGCTTTAGCGACCACCCGCGCTACAGCCTGGTGTGTATCCTGGCGGTGGTGTTGTTCAACGTGGTGCTCTTCGGCCTGCTGCGCCGGGCGCGCAGCCGGGTGGATGTCTCGCTGCTGGCCACCCGAAAAACGCCGGCCTCCTGCTGTTCCAGCCCGGCTGGCGATTGCCACTAAGGAGGGTCTGTGGCGTCGTTAATGGAAGTCCGCGATATGCTGGCCCTGCAGGGCCGCATGGAGGCGAAACAGCTCAGCGCCCGCCTGCGGACGCCTCAGCCGCTGATTGACGCGATGCTGGAACGGATGGAAGCCATGGGTAAGGTGGTACGGATCAGCGAAACGAGCGAGGGCTGTCTCTCAGGCAGCTGTAAAAGCTGTCCTGAAGGGAAAGCGGCGTGCCAGCAGGAGTGGTGGGCGCTGCGATGAAAGGAGTCATGCCAGGTCGTGCAACAAGGTAAATGAGTGAGACATCAGTGAAAAACGGGCCAGCAGGCCCGTTTTTTATGACTGGATTATTTATAAACGTCAGCGTTAGCGTGAACGGTTTTTTCGTTTTTCTGCCCGGCAATCACCACAAAGTATTTCCCACCCAGCTCATCCGCTTTTTTAGACAGATCGCGTCGAGCGTCCATCGGTGACGTCGTCCTGGAGGTCGTGATGCTGCCGACCTTGGTCAAATTCATCTTCGCCACGTCTTCTTTTTGGATCTCTTTCGCAGCGAATGCGCCAAACGACAGGGTGCCAATCACCAGAGATGCAACCATTCCTGTAACAAGTTTCATAGCCTCTACTCTCCATAAGGTTGTTATTGTAGGTCACGGTGGCGGAATGAAATAATCAACCACCGTAACAACCTAAGTATTGCTAGGAATGGCCCTTTTACCATGGCACGGCAAAAAAAATTACCCCAGCCGCTTTTTCAACGCCAGCAGCGGCTCGCAGAAGGCCGCGGGATGAGAAACAAACGGCGCATGCGCTGCCTTATCAAAGAGGATCGACTCGCTTTCCGGCCACAGCTTATCCAGCAGCGGAACAATCTTGCGCGGCACCAGTCCGTCCAGCCGACCATACAGCCGCAGCAACGGCATCGGCAGCCCGACCAGCGCCTGGCGCAGATCGACCGTTCTGAGGATCTCCAGTCCGCCGTTCAACGCCTCGGCGGAAGGCATCGGCAGCGAGAGCACCGCCTGCTTTAACGCCCGCGCATCCTGACGCGCGCTCTCTGTGCCCATGGTTTGCAGAGCGAGGAATCGCTCGACGGTGCGCTGGAAATCTTCGCTCAGCTGCTGCTGAAACCCGGCCAGCACCTCGGGCTTGATGCCGGGCCAGTCGTCACGGGCCGCGAAACAGGGGGAAGACGCGACCGTCACCAGCGCCTGCACGCGTTCCGGGTGCATCATCGCCACCTGGCTTGCCACCAGCCCGCCCAGGCTCCAGCCCAGCCACACCGCCTGAGGAGGAGCCTGCTCCAGCACCCGCTGCGCCATCGCCTCGAGCGACATCGCCCCATATCCGCCGCTGCGGCCATAGCCCGGCAGGTCCACCAGGTGGAGGGTAAAATGCGAAGCCAGCTGCGGCGTGATGCAATCCCATACCTGAGCGTTCAGCCCCCAGCCGTGCAGCAGCACAAGATGACAATCACCTTCGCCGATTGTTTGCCACCAGATGTCGTTCATCCGTTACCGTTCTCTTTTTTACTGGACAGAAGGCCAAATATGCTAACAGCACACAGCTTATGCTGGCTATGCCAAATGCCGCTGGCGCTCGCCCACTGGGGGTTCTGCTCTCGTTGCAGCCGCGCCCTGCTCGCCTGCCCCCCGCTCTGCCCGCAGTGTGGCCTGCCGGCGGCGACATCCCATCACCCCTGCGGCCGCTGCCTGCAAAAGCCGCCTCCCTGGCATCGGCTGGTGGCGGTCAACGACTATCGCCCACCGCTGAGCGGTCTGGTCCAGCAGTTGAAGTTTCACCATCGTCCGGAGCTGGGGCCCGCCCTGGCGCGTCTGCTGCAGCTGCGCCTTAAGCAGCGGCACGATTTGCCGCCGGTGGACGGTATGGTCGGCGTACCGCTGTGGCGCCGTCGTCGCTGGCATCGAGGTTATAATCAGTGCGACGAGCTGTGCCGGCCGCTAGCCCGCTGGCGAGGATGTTTTTGGCATCGCGATGGTCTGACGCGCCAGCGAGCCGGCGCCGTTCAGCATTCGCTTAATGCCCGTTTGCGCAGGCAGAACCTGAAAAATGCCTTTCAGCTTGAATTTGCCGTGCAGGGACTCCATATCGCTATCGTGGATGATGTCGTCACGACCGGCAGCACCGTCGCCGAGATATCCCGCCTGCTTTTGCGAAACGGCGCCGCGACGGTTCAGGTATGGTGTTTGTGCCGTACCTTGTAGACCCCCGCTGATGGGCGTATTATAACCCAGTAAAATAGTCAACTATTAGGCCAACGCTATGATCCGTATTTCCGATGCTGCACAAGCGCACTTTGCCAAACTGCTGGCAAATCAGGAAGAAGGGACGCAAATTCGCGTATTTGTGATTAATCCCGGCACCCCAAACGCTGAGTGCGGCGTATCTTACTGCCCACCGGATGCGGTGGAAGACACCGACACGGCGCTGAAATTTGAACAGCTGACCGCCTATGTCGATGAACTCAGCGCGCCGTATCTGGATGACGCTGAAATCGATTTCGTCACTGACCAGCTTGGCTCTCAGCTGACGCTGAAAGCGCCGAACGCTAAAATGCGTAAAGTCTCTGACGATGCCCCGCTGATGGAGCGCGTCGAATACCTGCTGCAGTCGCAGATTAACCCGCAGCTGGCGGGCCACGGCGGCCGCGTGTCGCTGATGGAAATCACCGACGACGGTCTGGCTATTCTGCAGTTCGGCGGCGGATGCAACGGCTGCTCGATGGTCGACGTGACCCTGAAAGAAGGCATTGAGAAACAGCTGCTGAATGAGTTTCCGGAGCTGAAAGGGGTTCGCGATTTGACCGAGCATCAGCGCGGCGAGCACTCCTACTACTAAGTTTTCTCTCCGGCGGCAACCTGCCGCCGGCTCTCCCTGGTCCTTTCTGTGTTACCGCGCAACATCTCCCGCTAAATGCCCGGCAAAAACCGGGGAAAGAGTATGACTTAAGTCTCATATTTAACATTTTCCCCCGTCAGGTGATTCTCAACCCTCACATGTTACCCGTATCATCCCCTTCAGGCACCACCGGCAAAAAAATAGCCAGCTATCCTTTCTCTGGGTAAGGATAATGCAAGTGTTTACGGTGCCAGACTATTTTGCTCCCTGATGGAGCAGATGTCTTACAGGTTGAAACTTTGACGTTACCCATAACAAATTAAGGCCAGGTAAATCATGCCATTAATCATCGTTGCTATCGGGGTTGCCCTGTTATTGCTGTTAATGATCCGTTTCAAAATGAACGGCTTCATTGCGCTGGTTCTGGTGGCGCTCGCCGTCGGATTAATGCAGGGTATGCCGCTGGATAAAGTGATCGTCTCCATCAAGAACGGCGTTGGCGGCACCCTCGGCAGCCTCGCGCTGATCATGGGCTTCGGCGCTATGCTCGGTAAACTGCTGGCAGACTGCGGCGGCGCCCAGCGTATCGCCACCACCCTTATCAATAAGTTCGGTAAGAAGCATATTCAGTGGGCTGTTGTGCTGACCGGCTTCACCGTCGGCTTCGCGCTGTTCTATGAAGTGGGCTTCGTGCTGATGCTGCCGCTGGTGTTTACCATCGCCGCCTCGGCCCGCATCCCGCTGCTGTACGTCGGTGTCCCGATGGCTGCCGCGCTCTCCGTCACCCACGGCTTCCTGCCGCCGCACCCGGGTCCGACCGCGATTGCCACCATCTTCCATGCCGATATGGGCAAAACGCTGCTCTACGGTACCATTCTGGCTATCCCGACGGTTATCCTGGCAGGGCCGGTGTTTGCGCGCTTCCTGAAAGGCATTGATAAGCCGATCCCGGAAGGCCTGCATAACCCGAAAGTATTCACTGAAGAAGAGATGCCTGGCTTTGGCGTCAGCGTCTGGACCTCGCTGGTACCGGTGATCCTGATGGCGATGCGCGCCGTGGCCGAGATGATCCTGCCGAAGGGCCACGCCTTCCTGCCGATTGCTGAGTTCTTCGGCGACCCGGTGATGGCCACCCTGATTGCGGTACTGATCGCCCTGTTCACCTTCGGTTTGAACCGCGGCCGCTCCATGGAGCAGATCAACGATACCCTGACTTCTTCTATTAAAATCATCGCGATGATGCTGTTGATCATCGGCGGCGGCGGCGCCTTCAAACAGGTGCTGGTGGATAGCGGCATGGATAAATACATCGCCTCTATCATGCACGAATCGAACATGTCTCCGCTGTTTATGGCGTGGTCTATCGCCGCAGTACTGCGTATCGCGCTGGGTTCAGCGACCGTTGCCGCCATCACCGCGGGCGGGATTGCCGCGCCGCTGATCGCCACCACCGGCGTCAGCCCGGAACTGATGGTTATCGCCGTTGGCTCCGGCAGCGTTATCTTCTCTCACGTCAACGATCCGGGCTTCTGGCTGTTCAAAGAGTACTTTAACCTGACCATCGGCGAGACCATCAGGTCCTGGTCGGTGCTGGAAACCATTATCTCCGTGTGCGGCCTGGTAGGCTGTCTGCTGCTGGGGATGGTGGTGTAAGGTAACTCCCGCCATAGAAAAAGGCCGGTCCGCATTATGCGGGCCGGCCTTTTTTTTCAGACATGCTCTTCGCCGCGCAGCGAACGACGCGGCGGGAAGTCATCAGGAGGCGGCTTTCTTGCTCGCCGCCTTACGCCGTTTATCCAGATCCTTAATCAGCTTATTGACCTGTTCATCGGCAAACATCTGCTCCAGGGTGACGGACAGCTTCCGGCGCCAGTTCGGGTATTCGGTGCTGGTACCCGGAATGTTAACCGGCGACGCCATCTCCAGCCAGTCTTCCGGCTGCAGGCCCAACAGGGCACTATTGCTGTCGGCAATGTAACGCTGCATCCCCCGATTGAGGATCCCCGTCATGCTCATCAGCGAGGCCTTATGTCCGGCACGCTTGGGCAGACAACCGTACTTATGCAGCGCATCCAGTAGCCCTTGCTTCGCCAGCTCACGGTCCTGGTACAGTCCGCGCAGCACCACCTCGTCGGGATAGAGCCCCAGCGCTTTACCTAACGTCAGATCGCCGCTTTCCCAGTAGCCGCGGAGGGTGGGCAGGTCGTGCGTTGTCGCCACAGCCATTGATTGCTCCGGGTACAGCGCCGGCGCGCGGAACGTTTTCTCTGCATCACTCTCAAAATAGAGCACCTTATAAGAATAGACGCCGCTATTGCGTAACTTGCTGACAATCTCCACCGGTACCGTGCCCAGATCTTCACCGATCACCATGCAGCGATGACGCTGGCTTTCCAGGGCCAGGAGCGACAGCAGATCGTCGACGGGATACTGAACGTAAGCGCCATGGTCGGCGGTCTCACCATAAGGGATCCACCACAGACGCAGCACCGACATCACGTGATCGATGCGCAGCGCACCGCAGTTCTGCATATTGGCGCGCAGCAGATCGATAAACGGCTCATAGGCACGAGCGGCAATAATATGCGGATCCATCGGCGGCAGGCCCCAGTTCTGGCCCAGCGGCCCCAAAATATCCGGCGGCGCGCCCACGGACGCTTTCAGGCAGTACAGTTCACGGTCGCACCAGGTCTCCGACCCGCCTTCGGCGACGCCCACCGCCAGATCGCGGTAAAGACCTATCGGCATGCTATCGCGCTGGCTGGTTTCCCAGCAGGCGGCAAACTGGCTCCAGGCCAGCCACTGCAACCAGAGATAGAAGCTGACGTCATCCTCATGCTCAATGCAGAAGGCTTTCACCTCCGGGCTGTCGATATCCTGAAAGGCCTTCGGCCAGGCCGGCCAGCCCCAGCGCAGCGGATCCTGCTGTACCTGCCAGGCGTGAAGCGCATCGAAAGCGGCCTGCCAGTAGAGGCTTTCCCCCTCGCGCAGGACAAACTCGCGGAACGCCGTCATCTGCTCATCTTCACGACGAGAGAATCGTTTCCACGCCATACGCAGCGCGGTCATTTTCAGCGTGGTGACCGCGGTATAGTCGACATCATCCGTTTGCCGCGCCGCCTGCAAGGCCTGCTGGGTCGCTGCGGACTGCCACCATGCCTGCGCCTCTTCGCTACGCTGGAAATCTTCAACCGCATTAACGTCGATGTAGATGACGTTCAGCCAGCGACGTGAAGACGGGCTATACGGACTGGCGCTCTCCGGGTTCGCCGGATAGAGGGCATGAATCGGGTTAAGGCCAATAAACGACCCGCCGCGGCGGGCGATTTCCGGCAGCATGGCCCGCAGATCGCCAAAATCGCCGATGCCCCAGTTTTTCTCCGAACGCAGGGTATAAAGCTGCACGCAGGTGCCCCACAGCTTTTTCCCCTCTTTTAGCGGCTGCGGCTCGTAGCAGCGGGCTGGCGCGACGATGGTCCGGCAATGCCAGCGCTCCCCCTCCTGAGTGAGGGTCAGGGAGTGGTACCCCTCCGGCAATTTGGCCGGCAGCGGCAGTGCTTCGCCGCCGCGGGTTTTCCCTTGATACTGCTTACCGTCCTCAGTGGTCAGGATCCACTGATACTCACCGCGTCCTGCCACCGGCAGCGACATTTTTTTGCCGTGGGTGAAAATTTTCACGTTCGGCAGCGGGTTAACCGCCACTTTCGTGGCGGCGGTAGAGCGATGCATCGCATCCAGCAGGCGCTGTTTGGTGACAGCCGCGATAGACTGCGGCTTGCCGTGCGCGTTGATATAGCTGGGGCTGATGCCCGCCGCCAGCGCGGCATTATCGAGGCGTTTACTCTCCATAGGCCTTCCTTTAGCGTTTCGCCTGCCAGATACGTTGCTGATAATCGCGGATCGAGCGGTCAGAGCTGAACATGCCGCAGCGCGCGGTGTTGAGGATAGTCGCGCGAGTCCAGGCCTCCTGGTCGCGATACAGCTCATCTACCCGTTTTTGCGCCGCCACGTAGGCTGCGAAATCGGCCAGCACCAGGTACGGGTCGCCGCCCTGCAGCAGGCTGTGCAGCATCTGGTCGAAGGCATGCTTGTCGCCGTTGCTGTAGGTACCGTTCTCCAGTTCCTTAAGCACTGCATCAAGCAGTTTGTCTTTTTTACGCCATTTCAGCGGATCGTAGCCTTTCGCCTTCAGCGCTTTTACTTCTTCTACCGTGTGACCGAAGATAAAGATGTTCTCTTCACCCACCTGTTCGGCGATTTCCACGTTAGCGCCATCCAGCGTCCCGACGGTCAGCGCACCGTTCAGCGCCAGCTTCATGTTGCCGGTACCAGAGGCTTCTTTACCCGCGGTGGAGATCTGCTCGGAGATATCCGCCGCCGGGATCAGTTTTTCCGCTGCCGATACACAATAGTCCGGCAGGAAGACCACTTTCAGCTTATCGCCGACTTTCGGGTCGTTGTTGATCGCTTCCGCTACCTTATTGATGGCAAAAATAATGTTTTTCGCCAGATAGTAGCCCGGCGCTGCTTTCGCGCCGAACAGGAAGACGCGCGGTACGCGATCGACCTGTGGATTTTCGCGGATCTCTTTGTACAGCGCGAGAATATGCAGCAGGTTGAGATGCTGACGCTTGTACTCGTGCAGGCGTTTGATCTGGATATCGAAAATCGCCTGCGGGTTAATCTCAATCCCGGTGCGCTGCTTCACAAACTCGGCCAGATGGACTTTGTTGGCCTGTTTAATATCACGATAGGTCTGACGGAATGCCGCATCGTCAGCGTATTTTTCCAGGTTGATCAGCTGGTCAAGGTCATTGGCCCACTCTTTTTTCAGCGTCTCATCCAGCAGCGAGGCCAGCGCCGGGTTGCACTGCTTGATCCAGCGGCGCGGCGTGATGCCGTTGGTCACGTTATGGAATTTGTTCGGCCACAGCTGGTTATATTCCGGGAACAGATCTTTCACCACCAGGTCAGAGTGCAGCGCCGCCACGCCGTTGACGGCAAAACCGCTCACCACGCACATGTTAGCCATCCGAACCTGCTTGTCATGCACCACCGCCAGCTTCGCCCAGACCTGCTTATCGCCAGGCCAGGTTTTATCCACCAGCAGTTTAAAGCGGTCGTTAATCTCTTTAATGATCTGCATATGGCGCGGCAGCAGCGCTTTCACCAGCTTCTCATCCCAGCACTCCAGCGCTTCCGGCATCAGGGTGTGGTTGGTGTAAGCAAAGGTTTTGCTGGTGATCGCCCAGGCCTCGTCCCAGCTCAGCTGGTGCTCATCAATCAGCACGCGCAGCAGTTCCGGGATAGCAATGGTCGGGTGCGTATCGTTCAATTGGATCACTTCGTAGTCCGCCAGTTCGGAAAGCTTGCGACCTGCCAGATGATGGCGGCGCAGGATATCGGCCACCGAGCAGGCGCACTGGAAGTACTGCTGCATCAGGCGCAGTTTTTTACCGGCCTGATGGTTGTCGTTCGGGTACAGCACCTTAGTCAGTTTTTCCGCGTCGATACCCTGCTGCTCGGCGCGCAGGAAATCGCCGTCGTTGAATTTGGTCAGGTTGAACGGATGGGCGTGTTTGGCCTGCCACAGACGCAGCGGCTGGGCGACATTGTTGCGATAGCCGAGCACCGGCAGATCCCAGGCTTCGCCGGTAATGACGAACGCCGGCTGCCATTCGCCGTTTTTGCTGACTTTACCGCCGATGCCAACCTGGACATCCAGCGCGTCGTTATGGCGGAACCAGGGGTAGTTGTTACGACCCCAGTCATCCGGGGCTTCCATCTGCTGGCCATCGTCAAAAGACTGGCGGAACAGACCATACTGGTAGTTGAGGCCGTAACCGGTGGCCGACTGGCCTACGGTCGCCATGGAGTCGAGGAAGCAGGCAGCCAGACGTCCCAGGCCACCGTTACCCAGTGCCGGGTCGGTTTCTTCTTCCAGCAGATCGGTGAGGTTGACGTCATAACCTTTCAGCGCATCGCTCACGCCCTCGTACCAGCCCAGGTTGAGCAGGTTGTTGCCGGTCAGACGACCAATCAGAAACTCCATCGAGATGTAGTTAACGTGACGCTGTCCTTGCGCTGGTTTTGCCACCGGCTGCGCCGACAGAAGTTCCGCCAGCGCTCCGCTGACCGCGCGCCACCATTGACGCTGCGTCATCTCGGAAGCGGACTGTAAACCAAAATGCTGCCACTGACGCGTCAGTGCAGCTTGAAACTGAGCTTTGTTAAATGAAGTCTGTGACATAATGAGATCCGGGTCCTTTACTAAAACGATGGCGCTAGTGTGCCGACCTCCCGATTCATCGTCCTCATCCCGACGGGGATTAGACAGGGAGGAGTGGCGGGGATGAGCGAAAAGTGTGATCCTGGACACTATAGTGTGGGTGAGAAGGCAAAAATATGCTGTAAAAATCACCGCCGTATGACAATCAAGAAGCGACGTCCGCAGGGTAAAAATTTGTTACAGGCCAATACGCGCTAAAAATCTTCCCGCCTCTCGCCAGGTTATTAAAAAAATAAATAGAGCGCTCTGGAGAAATAAGCACATTTCATCACATTGCCCCGCAAAAAAGATTACTTCTAAGAAATCACTGACAATAATTTAATAAAAACAAACGACTACTCTTCACATAAAATAAATCTCTCCCCGCTCCGCCAGCCGCCGTCTAAAAACCGCTGACGGCGAGTCCTGTCTGCGATTTTTCCCCATTCTCAACCAATGTCAAAATTTGTGACATAGAGCAAATTCAAGAGCATAAAGTTCGGACATAACTTGCAATAAATTTCATAATCACCGACCTTATTAGATATTAATTACGAAGCGCAAAAAAAATCGCAACCTCTCTCTTGCACAGCGAAATGTAGAACTATGTTGATTCCGTCCAAATTAAGTCGTCCGGTCCGCCTTGAACACACTGTGGTTCGTGAGCGTTTACTGGCGAAACTTTCCGGCGCGAACAATTATCGTCTCGTGCTGATCACCAGCCCTGCCGGGTACGGTAAAACAACGCTCATTTCTCAGTGGGCCGCGGGTAAAAACGATCTCGGGTGGTTCTCGCTGGACGAAGGTGACAACCAGCAGGAGCGTTTTGCCAGCTATCTGATCGCGGCGATTCAGCAGGCCACCGGCAACCACTGCGCGGCCAGTGAAGCGATGGTGCAAAAGCGCCAGTACGCCAGTCTCTCCTCCCTTTTTGCGCAGCTGTTTATTGAGCTCGCCGACTGGCAGCGCCCGCTGTACCTCGTCATTGATGATTATCATCTGATCAATAATCCGGTGATCCATGACGCGATGCGCTTTTTCCTGCGCCATCAGCCGGAGAATATGACCCTGGTGGTGCTGTCGCGTAACCTGCCGCAGCTGGGCATTGCCAACCTGCGCGTCCGCGATCAGCTGCTGGAGATTGGCAGCCAGCAGCTGGCCTTTACCCACCAGGAAGCGAAACAATTTTTCGACTGCCGTCTGACGTCGCCAATCGAAGCCGACGACAGCAGCCGGCTGTGCGACGATGTTGCCGGGTGGGCCACCGCGCTGCAGCTCATCGCCCTCTCCGCCCGCCAGAATAACTCTTCCGCCCAACACTCCGCCCGCCGCCTCGCCGGGATTAACGCCAGCCATCTGTCAGATTATCTGGTGGATGAAGTATTGGATAACGTCGACGCCCGCACGCGTAGCTTTTTGCTGAAGAGTTCTCTGCTGCGCTCAATGAACGACGCGTTAATCGTGCGCGTCACCGGCGAAGAGAATGGCCAGATGCAGCTGGAGGAGATCGAACGTCAGGGGCTGTTCCTGCAGCGGATGGATGATTCCGGCGAATGGTTCCGCTATCACCCGCTGTTTGGCAGCTTCCTGCGCCAGCGCTGTCAGTGGGAGCTGGCGGTTGAACTGCCGGAGATCCACCGCGCTGCGGCGGAAAGCTGGATGGCGCAAGGGTTCCCCAGCGAGGCCATTCATCATGCGCTGGCGGCTGGCGATGCCAAAATGCTGCGCGATATCTTACTCAACCACGCCTGGGGCATGTTTAACCATAGCGAACTGGGGCTGCTGGAGCAGTCGCTGTCGGCACTGCCCTGGTCAAATCTGCTGGAAAATCCGCGCCTGATCCTGCTGCAGGCCTGGCTGATGCAGAGCCAGCATCGTTACAGCGAAGTCAACACCCTGCTGGCGCGCGCCGAGCAGGAGATGAGTGTGGAAATGGACACCGCGATGCATGGCGATTTCAACGCTCTGCGCGCACAGGTAGCGATTAACGACGGCGACCAGGACGAAGCGGAACGTCTGTCGATGGTGGCCCTGGAAGAGCTGCCGCTAGCCAACTATTACAGCCGCATCGTCGCCACCTCGGTGCATGGTGAAGTCCTCCATTGTAAGGGGAAACTGACCAAATCCCTCGCGGTGATGCAGCAGACCGAACAGATGGCCCGCCGCCACGACGTGTGGCATTACGCGCTGTGGAGCATCATTCAGCAAAGCGAAATCCTCTTTGCCCAAGGCTTCCTGCAGGCCGCCTGGGAGAGCCAGGAGAAAGCCTTCCAGCTGGTACGCGAACAGCACCTTGAGCAGTTGCCGATGCACGAGTTCCTGCTGCGCATCCGCTCTCAGCTGCTGTGGGCATGGGCGCGCCTCGACGAAGCTGAAGCCTGCGCCCGCCAGGGGATGGACGTTCTCTCAACGTATCAGCCGCAGCAGCAGCTGCAGTGTCTGGCGCTGATGGTCCAGTGCTCGCTGGCGCGCGGCGATCTGGATAATGCCCGCAGCCACCTGAACCGGCTGGAAAACCTGCTCGGTAACGGTCACTATCACAGCGACTGGGTCTCCAACGCCGATAAGGTGCGGGTGATCTACTGGCAGATGACCGGCGATAAAACCGCGGCGGCCAACTGGCTGCGCCAGACGCCGAAGCCGGAGTTCGCCAACAACCACTTCCTGCAGAGCCAGTGGCGCAACATTGCCCGAGCGCAGATCCTGCTGGGCGATTTCGAACCGGCGGAAATGGTGCTGGAAGAGCTGAACGAAAATGCGCGTTCGCTGCGCTTGATGAGCGATCTTAACCGCAACCTGCTGCTGCTCAACCAGCTGTACTGGCAGGCGGGACGCAAGAGCGAAGCGCAGAAAGCCCTGCTCGAAGCCCTGACGCTCGCCAACCGCACCGGTTTTATCAACCACTTTGTGATTGAAGGCGAGGCGATGGCTCAGCAGCTACGCCAGCTGATCCAGCTGAACACCCTGCCGGAGCTGGAGCAACACCGAGCCCAGCGTATTCTGCGCGACATCAACCAGCATCATCGCCACAAATTCGCCCACTTTGACGAAGGGTTCGTCGAGCGGCTGCTGAATCATCCGGAGGTGCCGGAGCTTATCCGCACCAGCCCGCTGACCCAGCGCGAATGGCAGGTGCTTGGCTTAATCTATTCCGGTTACAGCAACGAGCAGATTGCCGGCGAGCTTGACGTGGCGGCTACCACCATCAAGACGCACATTCGCAACCTGTATCAGAAACTGGGCGTCGCCCACCGGCAGGACGCGGTGCAGCATGCTCAGCAGTTACTCAAGATGATGGGATACGGCGTCTGACGACGCCGTTGCCGTTTAGCACAGCTCCAGCTGGAGGTTGTTATCGGTGATGACCTTCAGCACGCCCGCCGGCGGTAGCACGTCGGTATAGACCGCATCGACCATACTGATGCTGCCCATATTGACCATCGCATTGCGGCCAAACTTGGTATGATCCACCACCAGCATCACGTGGCGTGAATTCTCAATGATCGCGCGCTTGGTGCGCACTTCATGATAATCAAACTCCAGCAGCGAGCCATCGCTGTCGACGCCGCTGATGCCAAGAATGCCGAAGTCGAGACGGAACTGCGAGATAAAGTCCAGGGTCGCTTCCCCGATGATCCCGCCGTCGCGACTACGCAGTTCACCGCCGGCGAGAATAATGCGGAAGTCCTCTTTGACCATCAGCGTGTTAGCCACGTTCAGGTTGTTGGTCACAATGCGCAGATCGTTGTGATCGAGCAGGGCATGCGCCACCGCTTCCGGTGTGGTGCCGATATCAATAAACAGCGTCGCGCCGTCCGGGATCTCGCTGGCCACCCGCCGGGCGATACGCTCTTTTTCCGCCGTCTGGGTCGCTTTGCGATCGTGCCAGGAGGTGTTCACCGAGCTGGAGGGCAGCGCCGCGCCGCCGTGATGGCGGAGGATCATTTTCTGTTCGGCTAAATCGTTCAGGTCACGGCGGATGGTCTGCGGGCTGACCGCGAACTGCTCAACCAGCTCTTCCGTGCTGACGTAACCCTGTTTTTTTACCAGCTCGATAATCGCGTCATGACGTTGTGTTTGTTTCATGAAATATCCCTGGAAAAATGTCGCCTACCCGACCCCTGTCGGTAAGTCTTTATGCGCGTTTTCGCCCATGCAAGGTATCAACAAACGCCATCGCCAGGCCGGTCGCCAGACCAGCCACATGCGCGCCGTTAGCGATCGCCATGCCGAAAACGTCAAACCAGCCAGCAATTAACCATACTAAAGAGAAGAGTATCAACCCGCGCTGCAGATAAATACCGCTCTGCGGATCGCGCTCGCCCCGCAGCCAGACGTAGCCCATCAGCGCGTATACCACGCCCGATAAGCCGCCAAACCACGGGCCGCTAAACTGATGCTGCACGAAGCCGCTTAACAGGGCGCTGATAACGGTGATCACCACCAGTTTGCCACTGCCGATGCGCTTTTCCACCGCGCCGCCGAGATACCACCACCATAGCAGGTTGAAGAGAATATGCATCAGCGAGAAATGCATGAAAGCATGGCTGAAATAGCGCCAGGCTTCGAACTGCAGCGAAGGATCGTAGGGCCAGGCCAGCCAAATCATCACCGGCTGATCGCCCAGCAGATTTTGCAGGATAAACACCGCGATGCAGATGAGCAGAATCGCCCAGGTGAACGGGCCGGCGTTATGCCGCAGCGTGGCAAAGAAAGGAAAGCGCTGATAACGCAACCCGCTATTGGTCTGTCCGGACTGCCAGCTCGCCGCCAGATAACGCGGGTCCGCAGGATTCTCAAGGAAGCGGGCCAGCTCAGCCCTGACGCGACCGGCCTGACTCTCATCAGCCAGCCAGACGTCGCTCTGGGCGTGCTGCTGAATGGTCAGGATAATCCCCTGCGTCGCCATATAATCGACAAACGCCTGGGCCACCCGCGGATTGGCAAAAGAGGTAATCATTAACATGCAGCGAATCGCTTATTCCACACAAAGGGGGATAGTATACCTGCCAGCTGTTAAAACGTCCCGTGCGCCACTTCCGCCGGGAAATGGCGATGCCAGGCGTCGAACCCGCCATCAACGCTGTAGACCTTATCAAACCCCTGCTGCAGCAGATATTGCGCGGCGCCCTTACTGCTGTTGCCGTGATAGCACATCACCATCACCGCCGTGTCAAAGTCGTTATCACGCATAAACGCGCCCAGCGTATCGTTGGTCAGGTGAAACGCGCCCGGCGTATGGCCCATCGCATAGCTTTGCGGATCGCGGATATCGACCAGCACTGCCTTCTGCTGATGCAGTTTCTGGTGCGCTTCTTCAACATTGATACATTCAAACTGTTCCATGGTTCTCTTCTCTTTCTCGTCATGACGGGCGATGGCGGCCCAATTTTACCCTGTAGTGTACCGTCAGGCGGTAAAGAAACGCCAATATGTTACACCCATCACTCCAAAATGTTTTTTTGATGTTACCAAAAGCGCGTTTGTTTGCTATAGTGAGCGATATCGAGCATTTGTGAGCTTAAACGAAAGTGTGAGAGGGTAAGAACGTGGAAACCAAAGATCTGATTGTGATAGGCGGAGGCATCAACGGTGCCGGTATCGCGGCAGATGCCGCCGGGCGGGGTTTATCCGTACTGATGCTGGAAGCGCGCGATCTCGCCTGCGCTACCTCCAGCGCCAGTTCCAAACTGATCCACGGCGGGCTACGCTACCTCGAACACTATGAGTTCCGCCTGGTCAGCGAAGCGCTGGCCGAGCGTGAAGTGCTGTTAAAAATGGCTCCGCATATCGCCTTCCCGATGCGCTTTCGTCTCCCGCATCGTCCACATCTGCGTCCGGCATGGATGATCCGTATCGGCTTGTTTATGTACGATCATCTGGGCAAACGCACCAGCCTGCCGGGCTCCACCGGGTTGCGTTTTGGCGCAGAGTCGGTGCTGAAGCCGGAAATTGTGCGCGGTTTCGAATATTCCGACTGCTGGGTCGACGATGCCCGCCTGGTGCTGGCCAACGCGCAGATGGTCGTCCGCAAAGGCGGCGAAGTGCGCACCCGCACCCGCGCCATCTCGGCAAAACGTGAAAACGGCCTGTGGGTGGTGGAAGCGGAAGATATCGATAGCGGCGAGAGGTTTACCTGGAAGGCGCGCGGTCTGGTCAATGCCACCGGCCCGTGGGTCAAAGAGTTCTTCGACGAAGGGATGCATCTGCGCTCGCCTTACGGTATCCGCCTGATCAAGGGCAGCCATATCGTGGTGCCGCGAGTGCATACTCAGAAGCAGGCCTACATTCTGCAAAACGAAGATAAACGTATTGTGTTTGTTATCCCGTGGATGGATGAGTTCTCCATCATTGGCACGACGGACGTCGAGTATAAGGGCGATCCGAAAGCGGTGGCCATTGATGATAAAGAGATTAATTACCTGCTGAACGTCTATAACGCGCACTTTAAAAAGACCCTCAGCCGGGACGATATCGTCTGGACCTATTCCGGCGTCCGTCCGCTGTGCGATGACGAGTCGGATTCGCCGCAGGCCATTACCCGCGACTATACCCTGGATATTCACGATGAGAACGGCCAGGCGCCGCTGCTCTCCGTCTTCGGCGGGAAGCTGACCACCTATCGCAAACTGGCCGAGCATGCGCTGGAAAAACTGACCCCCTATTACAAAGGGATCGGTCCGGCATGGACCAAAACCGCGGTGCTGCCGGGGGGCGATATCGGCGGCGACCGGGATGACTACGCGGCAAAACTGCGCCGTCGCTTCCCGTTCATCAGCGAATCACTGGCCCGCCATTATGCCCGCACCTACGGGAGCAACAGCGAGTGGATCCTGAAGGAAACCAGTGCCCTGGGCGACCTGGGGGAAGATTTCGGCCATGAGTTTTATGAAGCCGAACTGAAATATCTGGTTGAGCACGAATGGGTGCGCAGTCTGGATGACGCCATCTGGCGTCGTACCAAACAGGGAATGTGGCTGAATGCCGAGCAGCAAGCGCGCATCAGCGAATGGCTGGCGCAACATACGGGAAAGTCTGAGCTGTCGTTAGCGTCCTGACATCGCGTGGCGCCAGAAGAGAAATACCCGGGCTATGGCTTGCGCCTGGCCCGGATACCTGTTCACAAATTAAACGAGACTTTTTTTCCAGTCGGCAATGTGACATTTATACTGAGTTCTCCACCCAATGCCGCAATGTAGCGTTTTAGGGTCGAAAGCCGAGGGTCGTTATCAGTCTGTTCCATTTTAGCGATCGTTGGCTGCTTTACACCCATAGCCGCAGCCATCTCCGTTTGTGAAATTTGTAACTCTTCACGAAGCAAGTTTAATGCGACAGACTGGCGTATCTCTGCCGCTTTCGCTGCAATACGCTGCTGGCTTTCAGGACTCTGTTTCGCCATGAGTTCTTTTAGCGTGGCCATTATCGCTCCTTAGTCAGGTGTTGGCTGAATTCTCTATCAGCCAGAGTAATCATCTCTTTGTAAAAACGTTTCTCATTCATGCCATCCTTATTGCCCGCACATAAAACGATAGCTTTCCGCAGAGGATCAAAAGCAAAAAAGGCGCGGATGGGGAGCCCATGATGCTGAACCCGAAGTTCTTTCATATTCTGAAACGTTGAATCTTTCACCGTATCAACATACGGGCGCCCAAGCTGCGGACCAAATTCAGACAGGATGAGCATCGTGGCCAACATATCCTCTTTTAAAGCTCTACTTTGTAATTCGAACCAGGCATCAAACGTATCCGTCGTTTCTACATCCCACATAGGCGATCCCTCATAGCCTAAAGGCTATCATCCATATTATAGCCATTAGGCTATGAACGTAAACTTATTGAGCATTTATCGTACTGCTGGCGAATTCACGTCAATAGTATATTCCCGCAATAGCCTGAATCCTCCCCGGCACTTTTCCGAATAAAACGTTCTCCGCACAGACAGAAACGGGGCCAAATGGCCCCGTTGTGTTGCATTGAATGGCTTACAGCCTTACCGGGTCGATATGCCAGATATATTTCGCGTACTCCTGGATCGTCCGGTCAGAGGAGAAGTAGCCCATGTTGGCAATATTCAGCATCGCCTTATAGGCCCACTCTTCCGGATGTTGATACAGCTCGTCGACGCGATCCTGGCAGTCCACATAGCTCCGATAGTCCGCCAGCACCTGATAATGGTCGCCAAAGTTAATCAGGGAATCCAGCAGGTCGCGGTAGCGTCCCGGTTCCGTCGGGCTGAATACACCGGTACCGATCTGCGTCAGCACCTGGTGTAGCTCTTCATCCTGCTCGTAGTATTCGCGCGGTTTATAGCCGCTGCGACGCAGCTCCTCCACCTCTTCCGCGGTGTTACCGAAGATAAAGATATTCTCTTCGCCCACGTGCTCCTGCATCTCGACGTTTGCCCCATCGAGGGTGCCGATAGTCAACGCCCCGTTAAGGCCAAATTTCATATTGCTGGTGCCGGAGGCTTCGGTGCCGGCCAGAGAAATCTGTTCCGACAGGTCTGCCGCCGGAATGATCAGCTGCGCCAGGCTTACACTGTAGTTGGGGATAAAGACGACCTTCAGCTTGTCGCCAATCTGCGGATCGTTATTGATCACCGCCGCCACATCATTGATCAGGTGGATAATATGCTTGGCCATATAGTAGGCCGAGGCCGCTTTACCGGCGAAAATATTCACCCGAGGCACCCACTCCGCCTGCGGATCGGCTTTGATCCGGTTATAGCGGGTAATGACGTGCAGCACATTCATCAGCTGGCGTTTGTACTCGTGGATACGTTTGATCTGCACATCAAACAGCGCCTTCGGATTCACCACCACATTGAGCTGCTGAGCAATATAGCTGGCGAGCCGCTGTTTGTTCTCCAGCTTAGCCTGACGCACCGCCTGATTGACCGTCGGGTAGTCGATATGCTGCTTCAGTTCTTCAAGCTGGCTCAGATCGGTCCGCCAGGTGCGGCCGATATGCTCATCCAGCACTTTCGACAACGGCGGGTTGGCCAGCGCCAGCCAGCGGCGCGGCGTGACGCCGTTGGTGACGTTGGTAAAGCGCATCGGGAAGATTTTGGCGAATTCGGCAAACAGCGACTCCACCATCAGCCGCGAATGCAGCTCAGACACCCCGTTGACCTTATGGCTGACTACCACCGCCAGCCAGGCCATCCGCACGCGACGCCCGTTGGACTCGTCGATAATCGAGGTACGGCTAAGCAGCGCGGTATCGTTGGGATACTGCTCCTGCAGCGTCTTGAGGAAGTAGTCGTTAATCTCAAAGATAATCTGCAGATGACGCGGCAGAATTTTGCCCAGCATATCCACCGGCCAGGTCTCGAGCGCCTCGCTCATCAGCGTATGGTTGGTATAGGAGAAGACCTGACAGGTCACCTCGAACGCCTCGTCCCAACTGAATTTATGTTCATCGATCAGCAGGTGCATCAGCTCCGGTATCGACAGCACCGGGTGGGTGTCATTCAGGTGAATGGCAATCTTGTCCGCCAGGTTGTCAAAGGTCTTATGCAACATGTAATGACGGCTCAAGATATCCTGTACCGTGGCCGACACGAGGAAATACTCCTGGCGCAGACGCAGCTCGCGTCCGGAGTAGGTCGAGTCGTCCGGATACAGCACGCGAGAGACGTTCTCGGAGTGGTTTTTATCCTCTACCGCAGCGAAGTAGTCGCCCTGGTTGAATTTACCAAGGTTAATCTCGCTACTGGCCTGCGCGCTCCACAGACGCAGCGTGTTGGTGGCGTCGGTGTCAAAGCCGGGGATGATCTGATCGTAGGCTTCCGCAATAATCTCTTCCGTCTCAATCCAGCGGGTTTTCTTCCCTTCCTGCTGAATGCGGCCGCCGAAGCGTACTTTATAGCGGGTGTTGTGGCGCTCAAACTCCCACGGGTTACCATATTCCAGCCAGTAGTCAGGGGACTCTTTTTGCCGGCCATCGACGATATTCTGTTTAAACATCCCGTAGTCGTAGCGGATCCCGTAACCGCGTCCCGGCAGGCCCAGCGCCGCCAGGGAATCAAGGAAGCAGGCCGCCAGGCGACCAAGGCCGCCGTTGCCCAGTCCGGGGTCATTTTCTTCATCGATCAACTCTTCCAGATCGAGCCCCATCTCCGCCAGCGCGCTGCTCACATCGTCATAAATGCCCAGCGACAACAGCGCGTTAGAGAGGGTACGGCCAATCAGGAACTCCATCGACAGATAGTAAACCTGGCGCACTTCCTGCGAAAGCTGCGCGCGGTTGGAGCGCAGCCAGCGCTCTACCATGCGATCGCGAACGGCAAACAGCGTGGCGTTAAGCCATTCATGCTTGTTGGCGATGGCCGGATCTTTACCGATGATAAACATCAGCTTATAGGCAATAGAGTGCTTTAACGCCTCAACGCTCAGCGTCGGTGATGCATAGCTAAAGGGTACATTCATAACAATGACTCCAGTGGTTACATCAAGCGTTGATAAAGTTCGCGATAGGAGTTCGCGGCAACCTGCCAGCTAAAATCCATATTCATCGCCTGACGCTGCACATAGCGCCAGAGCGACGGGCGCGACCAGAGAACAAAGGCGCGACGAATAGCGCGCAGCAATGACAACGCATTGCTGTCCTCAAAGACAAACCCTGTCGCCAGACCATCGGCAAGGTTCTCCAGCGAACTGTCAGACACCGTATCCGCCAGCCCCCCGGTGCGGCGCACCAGCGGCAGCGTGCCGTACTTCAGACCATACAGCTGAGTTAAGCCGCACGGTTCAAAGCGGCTCGGCACCAGAATGACGTCGGCGCCGCCCATAATGCGGTGGGAGAAGGCCTCATGGTAGCCAATCTGCACCCCCACTTTGCCCGGATGTTCGGCGGCAGCGGCGAGGAAACCTTCCTGCAGCACCGGATCGCCGGCGCCCAGCAGGGCCAGCTGGCCGCCCTGCTCAAGCAGACCCGGCAGCGCTTCGAGCACCAAATCCAGCCCTTTCTGACTGGTCAGGCGGCTAACCACGGCAAACAGCGGCGCTTTATCATCGACCTTCAGGCCCATGGCGATCTGCAGCTGACGCTTATTCTCCGCCTTCTCCTCCAGCGTGTCGCGATCGTAGCGCATCGGCAGCAGCAGATCGTTTTGCGGACTCCAGATACCGTCGTCAACGCCGTTGAGGATCCCCGACAGCCGCCCCTCATGATGGCGCTGACGCAGCAGCCCCTCCATGCCGTAGGCGTATTGCGGTTCGGTGATCTCGCGCGCGTAGGTCGGGCTCACTGCCGTAATATGGTCGGCGTAGTAAATTCCGGCCTTCAGAAACGAGATCTGACCGTTAAATTCGAGGCCATGCATGTTGTAAAACGACCATGGCAGCTCGATATCATTCATATGCCAGGAGTAAAACATCCCCTGGTACGCCAGATTGTGCACGGTAAAGACCGATTTAGCCGGATGCCCACGCGCTGCCAGATAGGCTGGCGTCAGGCCAGCGTGCCAGTCATGGGCATGCACGACATCCGGGCGCCAGAATGGATCCAGTCCGCTGGCCATTTCGCTTCCCACCCAGCCCAGCAGCGCAAAGCGCAGGACGTTGTCGGTATAAGCGTGCTGGTTGGTATCGTGGTATGGGCTCCCCGGCCGGTCATAGAGATGTGGGGCATCTATCAGGTAGATCCCCACGCCGTTAAAGTGGCCGTACAGCAGCGTGATCCGCCCGGCGAAGGTATCGCGGCGGGTCACCACCTGGGCATCCACCACGCCGCGGCGGATATCGGGAAACGCCGGCAACAGCACGCGGGTGTCGATACCCTCCGCAATTTGCGCCGCCGGCAGTGCGCCGATGACGTCCGCCAGACCGCCCGTCTTTAACAGCGGGAACATCTCAGAACATACATGTAAGACCTGCATTAGCGCTCCTGTTTGTGCCCCAATTTCCGCAGCATGTCGCGGGTCACCAGCACGATACCTTCCTCTGAGCGATAGAAGCGGCGTGCATCCTCTTCCGCGTTCTCACCAATCACCATACCTTCCGGGATGACGCAGGCGCGGTCAATCACGCAGCGACGCAGGCGGCATGAGCGCCCCACCCAGACATCTGGCAACAAGACTGCCGAATCAATGTTACAGAATGAGTTCACCCGCACGCGCGGGAACAGCACCGACTGCACCACCACCGACCCGGAGATAATGCAGCCGCCGGAAACCAGCGAGTTCAGGGTCATGCCGTGGCTACCGGAGCGGTCCTGCACGAACTTCGCCGGCGGCAGCGATTCCATATGGGTGCGGATCGGCCAGTTCTGGTCGTACATATCCAGCTCCGGCGTGACTGACGCCAGATCGAGGTTGGCCTTCCAGTAAGCCTCCAGCGTCCCCACATCGCGCCAGTACGGCTCAGCGTTCGGGTCAGACTGCACGCAGGAGAGCGGGAAAGGATGTGCATAAGCCATGCCAGCTTCGGTGATCTTCGGAATGATATCTTTGCCGAAATCGTGGCTGGAGTTTTCGTTGCGATCGTCTTCTTCCAGCAGCTCATAAAGATAGGCGGCGTCAAAGATATAAATGCCCATACTGGCCAGTGATTTGGTCGGATCGGTTGGCATCGCCGGCGGGTTAGCGGGTTTCTCGACGAACTCAATGATTTTTTCGTTTTCATCGACCGCCATAACGCCGAAGGCGGATGCCTCTTCAATGGGCACCGGCATGCAGGCCACGGTGCAACGCGCCCCTTTTTCGACATGGTCGATCAGCATGCGCGAGTAATCCTGCTTATAAATATGATCGCCCGCGAGGATCACCACGTACTCCGCTTTGTAGCGGCGGATGATGTCCAGGTTCTGCGTCACGGCGTCCGCCGTACCGCGATACCAGTTTTCGCCGTGCACGCGCTGCTGGGCTGGCAGCAGATCGACAAACTCATTCATCTCTTCGCTGAAGAACGACCAGCCGCGCTGGATGTGCTGCACCAGCGTGTGCGACTGATACTGGGTAATGACGCCGATACGGCGGATCCCTGAGTTAATGCAGTTAGATAATGCGAAATCGATAATACGGAACTTGCCGCCGAAGTGAACGGCAGGTTTCGCACGCTTAATGGTGAGATCCTTGAGCCGGGTGCCACGCCCGCCCGCGAGGATCAACGCCACGGATTTGATGGGTAATTGACGCGCCAGCATCAGCGGATCGTTTTTTTCAAGCCTAACCATGATTAACTCCTTTTTACACCCCAGCTTTCCTTCTCATCCCGCCGCGCCGCCGCCACGAGTTCAACCGGAAGCTTCAGGGATTACGACCTTTGAAATACGCACACTCCGTGCGCGGGCCCATGCCAGACAGCCATGATGACCGGATTATCCTCTCCGGCGAAGGGAGGAACGGCGCGCCATTCCCCCTCAGGTAAAACCATATCGACCACCTCTGCGGTGGCGTTCAGCGTGAGCAGCCAGCGATCAGACAACTGGACCTGCATACACGCTGCGCCCTGCTGCCACTCCCCGGCAGTCAGCGGCTGGGCGTTTTGATTAAGCCAGCGGACGTTGCCATCCCCCTCCTGCCACCAGCGGTTGCCGGTCAGCGCCGGAATGCGGCGGCGCAGGTGGATCAGCGCCGCGGTAAACGCGGTTAATCCCGGGTTCGCCTGGCGCCAGTCCAGCCAGGTCAACGCGTTATCCTGGCAGTAGGCATTATTGTTGCCGTGCTGGCTGTGGCCCTGCTCATCGCCCGCCAGCAGCATCGGCGTCCCCTGAGCCAACAGCAGCGTCGTCAGCAGCGCATGCACGCTGGCACGCCGCCGTTCAATCACCGCAAGATTGGCGTCTAATCCCTCTATACCATGATTGTTGCTGTAGTTATTGTTAGTCCCATCGCGATTCTCCTCCCCGTTTGCCTCATTGTGTTTCTGATTGAAACAGACGCAGTCGCGCAGGGTGAAGCCATCATGGGCCGTCACCAGGTTGACCGTCGCCGATGGCAGCTTGCCATCGCGAGCAAAAATATCGCTGGAAGCAGCGAAGCGTTGGGCAAAGTCACCCAGGGAGACGTTTTGCTGCAGCCAGAAACGACGGGCAATATCACGAAAATGGTCGTTCCACTCGGTAAACAGCGGCGGAAAATTGCCCACCTGATACCCCCCCGGGCCGATATCCCAGGGTTCTGCAATCAGTTTCACCTGCGACAGCACGCTGTCGCGGCGGATAGCCTCGAACAGCGGCGCATCCTGGCGGAATTCCGGCGTCCGCCCCATCACCGAGGCAAGGTCGAAGCGAAAGCCGTCGACATGGCACTCGTCCACCCAGAAGCGCAAACACTGGCGCGCCCATTCCACCACCCCGGGGTGGCTGAGATTGAGCGTATTACCGCAGCCGGTCCAGTTGTGATAATCGCCATCCTCCCTTACCCAATAATAGCTACGGTTGTCGATTCCGCGCAGGGAGACGGTGGGTCCTTCAAGATCGATTTCCGCGCTATGGTTGAGCACAACATCCAGAATCACCTCGATGCCGGCGGCATGAAGCGCCTTAACCGCATCACGAAACTCATCGAGGGCACGCGCGGGGTCGCTGGCATAGCGCGGATCCAGCGCAAACCATGCCAGCGGGTTATAGCCCCAGTAGTTACTTAACCCCATCCGCTGCAGACGCGGCTCGCTGGCAAACTGCGCCACCGGCATCAGCTCAAGCGCGCTGATGCCCAGCGATTTGAAGTAAGCGATCATCACCGGGTGGCCCAGCGCCTTATAAGTTCCGCGAATGGCTTCCGGCAGCTGCGGGTGCAGCAGGGTGAGTCCTTTCACGTGCGCTTCATAAATCACCGTTTCCCCCCACGGGGTACGCGGCGGTTTATCGCCAAGCCAGTCGTAATGCAGATCCACCACTTGCGATTTTGGCGCGATTGCGGCGCTGTCGCGATGATCCGGCTCCCACATTCCACCATGCAGGCGTTCGTCATCCGGCAGATCGCCCTCGACCCGATGCGCGCAGGGATCGAGCAGCAGCTTTGCCGGATTAAAGCGGTGCCCCTGCGACGGATCCCAGGGGCCATGCACCCGGTAGCCGTAGCGCAGGCCCGGCCCGGCAGCGGCCAGCCAGCCGTGCCAGATGTCACCGCTGCGCGCCGGGAGGTCGAGGCGTTGCTCATTGCCTTGCTCGTCGAACACGCACAGCTCCACCCGCTCCGCATGGGCGGAGAAGAGCGCGAAGTTCACTCCCTTACCGTCATAGCTGGCGCCCAACGGCGCAGGTTTGCCTGCCGCGAGGGTAGTCATTGCGCCTCCCGAACCAGCCAGATCGTCGCCAGCGGTGGCAGGGTCAGCGATAGCGAGTGCTCGCGGCCATGGCTGGCGATCGCGTCGCTCTCCACCACACCGCCGTTACCCTGGTTGCTGCCGTGATAGTGCATTGAGTCAGTATTCAACGCCTCGCGCCAGCGTCCCGGCTGGTTAATGCCGAAGCGGTAGTCGTGGCGCGGCACCGGCGTAAAGTTGCTGGCGACGATAATCTCATTCCCGGCCCGGTCACGGCGCACAAAGACAAACACCGAACGCTCATGGTCGTCGACCACCAGCCATTCGAAACCGTAGGGGTCAAAATCCAGCTCGTGCAGCGCTTTATGGTGACGATATGTGTGGTTCAGGTCGCGCACCAGTCGCTGGACGCCGTGGTGCCAGTTATCGCCGCCTTCCAGCAGATGCCAGTCGAGGCTGCCATCGTGGTTCCACTCGCGGCCCTGAGCGAACTCATTGCCCATAAACAGCAGTTTTTTACCCGGGAAGGCGAACAACCAGCCGTAGTAGGCGCGCAGGTTGGCGAACTTCTGCCAGGCATCTCCCGGCATGCGGTCGAGAATCGATTTTTTACCGTGTACGACCTCATCATGGGAGAGCGGCAGCACGAAGTTCTCGGTGTAGTTGTAGAGCATGCCGAAGGTCATTTTGTCGTGATGGTAGCGGCGATGCACCGGATCGAGCTTCATGTAATCCAGGGTGTCGTGCATCCAGCCGAGGTTCCATTTGAACCAGAAGCCCAGCCCACCGCCGGCTGGCGGACGGGTGACGCCGGCAAAATCGGTGGACTCTTCCGCCATCGTCACCGCGCCCGGCGTCTGTTCGCCGAGGATGCGGTTGGTGCTGCGCAGAAACTCAATGGCTTCCAGATTTTCCCGACCGCCGTATTCGTTGGGGATCCACTCACCTGCCTTGCGGCTGTAATCGCGATAGATCATCGAGGCCACCGCGTCGACCCGCAGGGCATCAATCCCGAAGCGCTCGATCCAGTACAGCGCGTTACCGACGAGGAAGTTGCTGACTTCGCGGCGACCGTAGTTGTAGATCAGGGTATTCCAGTCCTGGTGATACCCCTCGCGCGGATCGCTGTGCTCATACAGCGAAGTGCCATCAAACGAGGCCAGCGCAAAATCATCCGCCGGGAAGTGGCCCGGCACCCAGTCAAGAATGACGTTCAGCCCGGCGGCATGCGCGGCGTTAATAAAATAACGGAAATCGTCGCGGGTGCCGAAACGGCGGGTCGGCGCATAGAGCCCGGTGGGTTGATAGCCCCAGCTGCCGTCGAACGGGTGCTCGTTAACCGGCAACAGTTCGAGATGGGTGAAGCCCATCCATTTCGCGTAGGGCACCAGTTGGTCGGCCAGCTCGCGGTAGCTCAGCCAGAAATTATTGTCAGTATGACGGCGCCAGGAGCCGAGATGCACTTCATAGATAGAGATCGGCGCATCGAACTGGTTCGCCACCTTGCGATCCGCGGGCTGTTCTACTTTTGGCGGCAGGTCGCAGATAAGCGAGGCGGTGTCAGGACGCATTTGCGATTCAAAGGCGTAAGGGTCAGCTTTGACCCGCAGATGGCCGTGGGCATCAATCAGTTCGAATTTGTACAGTTGGCCGTTATGCGCACCGGGGACGAACAGCTCCCAGATCCCGGACTCTTTGCGGAATCGCATCGGGTGGCGTCGGCCATCCCAGTAGTTAAACTGCCCCACCACCGAGACGCGGCGGGCGTTCGGCGCCCACACCGAGAAACGGGTACCGGTGACGCCGTCCATGGTGGCAGCGTGTGCGCCCAGCGTTTCGTAAGGGCGCAGGTGGGTCCCTTCCGACAGCAGCCAGACGTCAAGATCCTGCAATAGCGGACCAAAGCGATAAGGGTCATCAATCAGGTTCTGCTGCCCGTGCCAGGTGACGGCCAGCTGATAGCGAAAGGCGTTTTTGCGACGTGGCAGAACGCCGCTGAAGAAACCACGCGAGTCGAGGCATTCGAGCTTGCCGACTTTGCGTCCGGTTTTCGGTTCAATAACCCACACTTCGGTGGCATCGGGTAATAATGCGCGCACTTCCAGCCCGGCGTCAGTACGGTGCATGCCGAGCACGGAAAAAGGGTCCGCGAAATGACCGGCGATTAGCGCATTAATCACGTCTCTATCGATATGATTAGACATGCTTTCATCCTGTTGTAAGTGTCGCTCATTCCTGTAACTGGCGACTTTTTTGACCTGAACGGCGCAGTGCTCTCAGCATCCTCCTGCTCCGTCCCACCTTCAGGTAAGGAGTTCCTTACTTAAAGCATAGCCAAGGCTGGGTTACCTCCGTGGGGAAAAATCTAACATCCGCGTTTACTCCTTGTATTACGCAAAAAAAAAGGGGGCTTGAAGACCCCCTTTATGTTCATCCTGCGCTTACGCCAGCTGCCGAAGCATCCGGCGCAGCGGCTCCGCGGCGCCCCACAACAGCTGGTCGCCAACGGTAAAGGCCGACAGATACTCCGGCCCCATATTCAGTTTACGCAGGCGCCCTACCGGGGTGGTCAGGGTGCCAGTCACCGCGGCTGGGGTCAGCTCGCGCATGGTAATCTCACGATCGTTCGGGACCACTTTGGCCCACGGGTTGTGCGCGGCCAGCAGTTCCTCAACGGTCGGGATAGACACATCTTTTTTCAGCTTGATGGTGAACGCCTGGCTGTGGCAGCGCAGTGCGCCAACGCGTACGCACAGGCCGTCTACCGGGATAACGGACGAGGTGGCGAGGATCTTGTTGGTCTCCGCCTGGCCTTTCCACTCTTCGCGGCTCTGGCCGTTATCCAGCTGTTTGTCGATCCACGGGATCAGGCTGCCCGCCAGCGGCACGCCAAAGTTATCGACCGGCAGTTCGCCGCTGCGGGTCAGCGACGTCACTTTGCGCTCGATATCCAGAATGGCGGAAGCCGGGTTCGCCAGCTCTGCCGCAACATGGTTGTGCAGCTGACCCATCTGGCTCAGCAGCTCGCGCATATGACGCGCACCGCCGCCGGAAGCCGCCTGGTACGTCGCCACGCTGACCCACTCCACCAGATCCTGGGCAAACAGGCCGCCGAGGGACATCAGCATCAGGCTGACGGTACAGTTGCCGCCGACAAAGGTTTTGACACCGTTGTTCAGGCCGGCGGTAATCACGTCCTGGTTAACCGGGTCGAGGATAATGATCGCATCGTCCTTCATGCGCAGCGACGACGCGGCGTCAATCCAGTAACCCTGCCAGCCGCTTTCGCGCAGCTTCGGATAAATATCGTTGGTGTAATCGCCGCCCTGGCACGTGACAATAATGTCCAGAGCCTTCAGCGCGTCCAGATCGAACGCATCCTGAAGCGTGCCACCGGTGCTACCGCCGAATGACGGCGCTGGCTGTCCCAGCTGGGAGGTAGAGAAGAACACCGGGCGAATGGCGTCGAAATCGCGCTCTTCAACCATGCGTTGCATGAGAACAGAGCCGACCATTCCGCGCCAGCCGATAAAACCAACATTTTTCATAACGTATTCCTGCGAGGTGTGTGCTGTTTGTGCCTGGCCAGTTTCCAACTGGATTATCCCTCACCTTACAAAATGCAGCTAAAGTCGCAAGTGAAATTAATCAATGATTGCTGAACAATCAGAAATGCAACTTATCCTGCACATTGTCCACCGTCGCTGGTCGTCGTCAAAAACGCAACGATTATCGGGGAAATCCCCCGGGGAATGGAATATTTTCCGTCGCTATTTTATTGATCCTGATTATGGATTAAGCGCGAAATCGAGTGATTTGCCGCTTGCCAAAAAAAAGCGACAAACCCAGACACAGCAAGGCCTGATGAGGGATACGAGTCTTGTCGTAGTGCTCATCGTCGTGGGTGGCGGAAGGGGAAAAGAGGGATAAAGGGCGGCTTATGACAAAGAAGCCAGGGTAAGCAGCGTTACCCTGGCTTTTTATTCCCCGCGAGCGGGAGGTGAGCGGGCTTAGCTCAGCAGCTGGAAGGCGATCATACCGACAATCGCCCCGGTGGTACCCAGGATGGTTTCCATCATGGTCCAGGTTTTCAGCGTCTGGGCTTCCGTCGCACCGGTAAATTTACCGAACAGCCAGAAGCCGGCATCGTTCACGTGGCTCACCACAATCGAGCCGCCGGCGATACAGATAGACAACGCTGCCATCTGCGCGCCGCTGTAGTTCAGTTGCTCAATGACCGGCATCACCAGACCGACCGCCGTCAGACAAGCAACGGTCGCGGACCCCTGAATGATACGGACGGCAGCCGCCAACACGAAGCAGGTAATCGCAATCGGCAGACCCAGGCCTGTCAGCGCTTCGCCGAGCGCCGGGCCGACGCCGGAGTCAACCAGCACCTGCTTGAAGACGCCGCCGGCGCCGATCACCAGCAGGATAATCCCCGCCGGCTGCAGCGCGTGGCCACAGATCTCCATCACGCGGTCTTTCGCCATCCCCTGGCGCATCGCCAGACCGTAGATCGCGACCAGACAGGCAACCAGGATCGCGGTGAACGGATGGCCGATAAACTCGAACCATTCGTAGGCGGTAGATCCCACCGGCACAAAGCGCGCGGCGATGGTTTTGAGGCCTACCAGCACCAGCGGCAGCAGGATCAGCGACAGGCTAAAGCCGAAGGACGGCATTTTGCCTTCGCCGAGATGCGGTTCGCTGATATCGTCAGGAATGTGCAGCTCAACGTAGCGGCTAATGAAATTCCCCCATAACGGACCGGCGATAATCATCCCCGGGATCGCCGCACACAGGCCAATCAGGATCATCCAGCCAAAGTCGGCGTGCATCTGCGACGCCAGCAGCATCGGCGCCGGCCCCGGCAGCAGGAACGCCGCGGCGGCGGCAACGCCTGCAAACAACGGGATCACCAGCTTCACAAGGTTAGTGCCGGTATGGCGCGCCATCGAGAAGGCGACGCTAATCAGCAGCACGATCGCCACTTCGAAGAACAGCGGCAGCGCGCAGATAAGACCGGCAAGACCAATCGCATAGTGCGCGCGGCTATGGCCGAAGGATTTGAGCATCTTGACGGCAATCTGATCGACCGCCCCCGTTTCATGCAGGATCTTACCGAACATCGCGCCGAGCGCGACGACGATCGCCAGGAAGCCCAGCGTACCGCCCATCCCTTTCTCCATCGTCGCCGCGATTTTATCCAGCGGCATACCGGAGAAGAGACCTGCACCAATAGAAACCACCATCAAAGCCACGAAGGCGTGCATCCGCGCTTTCATGACTAAAAACAGCAGCAGCAATACCGAGCCGACTGCTGTTAAAACAAGCGTTAAAGTACTCACTAGTGACTGCCTTTGTTGATCACCTCGATGGTGCTGGCCACCACGCCTTCCAGCGGCTGGTCGATATCGACGATAAGCACATCGCTCTCGTCGGCGCCTGGTTCCTGCAGCGTTTCAAACTGCGTCACCAACATTTGGGTTTTGAAGAAGTGTCCTTTGCGTGCCTTCAGACGGTTTTCGATCACGTCGAAATCGCCTTTCAGATAGATGAAGGAGAGGTTCGGGTTGCCCTTGCGCAGAATGTCGCGGTAGCTCTTCTTCAGCGCCGAGCAAACAATCAGCGACACCTTGTTGGTACGCTGCATGGCAAACGCGGCGTCATTCAGCGCCTGCAGCCACGGCGTGCGGTCATCATCGTTCAGCGGCTCACCGGAGGCCATCTTGGTGATGTTGCTGCGCGGATGCAGAAAGTCGCCGTCAAGAAACGCGGCATGCAGTTGATGCGCCACTTCGCTGGCGACAGCGGATTTCCCGCTGCCGGAAACGCCCATCAGAACATAGACGTGGTGATCATGATTAGTCGTGCTCAAAGCATCCTCCCACCGGACAGGTACGCCGCACCGTGGCTGACTCATCCAGCGCGAAGGCGGCGTATCGGTTGATTGTTACGGGTAACTGTTATCGGTAACATTGTCATGCCGGATCTGTGGAGAAGCAATATCCATTCGTGCCAGATGTGAATATGTGTGATCTACTTCAAACTTGTCAGTTTAAATTGATCCGCCCGGTGACAATGTGAAACCTAAATCTAACATCTTAGGGGTAATCGTTTCACCACGAATGCGCGCCAGCAGCCGTTCGGCGCCGATGCGCCCCATCCGCTCGCGCGGGGTCAGGACGCTGGCCAGCCGCGGCTCCATCACCTGGCCGATATCGTGGCCGTGGAACCCGGCAATCGCCATATCATCGGGGATCTTCAGCCCCAGGCGCTGGCATTCAAACGCCGCGCCGACCGCAAGGTCATCGTTGGTACAGAAGATACCGTCAAGCTGCGGATATTCGCGGCGCGCCTGACGCATCAGCTCGATCCCCGACGAGTAGGACGAAGATTGCTCCACCATCACGCTATAGGGCGTCATCCCGGCGTCGAGCATCGCCTGCTCGTACCCCTTCTGTTTGATGATAGTACGTTCATCGAGACGCGCCCCCAGATAGGCGACGTGGCGATGGCCGCGGGCGATAATCGCCGCGGTCATCTGCCGGGCGGCTTCAAAGTTATCAAACCCGACGGCGATATCGAGGCACGGCGACCGGCTGTCCATCAGCTCCACCACCGGAATGCCGGCGACTTCAATCATCTTCAGGGTGCGAGGCGTATGGGTGCGTTCGGTAAGGATCAGACCGTCAATGTTCCAGGAGAGCATCGATTCGAGGCGTTTCTCTTCCATTTCCGGCTTATAGCCGTAGTGCGCCAGCATGGTTTGATAGCCGAAGGCGTCGGTGACGCTTTCGATACCGCGCAGCACTTCCGAGAAGACCTGGTTGGTTAACGATGGCAGCAGCACGCCGATGGCGCGACTGGTCGCGTTGGAGAGAATGTCAGGGGCGCGATTGGGAATATAACCCAGTTCATCGAGGGCAACGGCAATCTTGCCACGCAGCGCTTCGGAGACCTGCTCCGGGTTGCGTAAATAGCGACTGACCGTCATTTTGGTCACGCCGACAAGATCGGCTACATCCTGAAGTACGGGTCTTTTCTTTTTCATCGTCCTGACTGTGATCAACGGGGAAACATTTTCTCAGTTTATCACGGACAAAGCGCAACCTTCCCCAACATCGGAAAAGGCTGCGCAATTTATTTAACCTGGCTCAGATAACTATCAAACCGGCGGCAGATCGAACAGCAGGATCTCGCTATCGCTGTCGGCGTGAACCGAAATCGCCTGCTCGTCCCAAATCGCCAAACCGTCGCTGGTGGTGGCTTTGGTACCGTTGATGGTCACTTCACCTTTGACGACCTGGATCCACACGCGGCGTTCCGCGGCAATCTGATGAACCGACTGCTCATCTTTCAGCAGCGCCCAGCGATACAGCTCCATATCCTGGTACACTTTCAGCGAGCCATCTCGCGCATCTGGCGACAACACCAGCTGTTTACCCTGCGTGGCGTCGAAGCGGCGTTGCTCGTAGCGCGGGGTAATGCCGGTTTCTTCCGGAATAATCCAGATCTGATACAGACGCAGACGATCGGTTTTACTCGGGTTGTACTCAGAGTGGCGCACCCCGGTACCCGCACTCATGATCTGGAACTCACCCGCCGGCACCTGCTCTTTGTTGCCCATGCTGTCCTGGTGCTCCACCGCCCCTTCCAGCACATAAGTCAGGATTTCCATATCTTTGTGCGGATGGGTACCGAAGCCCTGACCAGCGTCGATGACGTCGTCGTTAATCACCCGCAGGGCAGAGAAGCCCATAAAATTCGGGTCATAATAGTTGGCGAAAGAGAAAGTATGCCAGGAATCCAGCCAACCATGGTTAGCGTGGCCACGTTCGTTCGCTTTGCGTAAGTAGATCATGTTGCACCCCCGTATGTTTTCGATGGAGTAAGTGTGGACCCATTCCGCCGGCGATCATAGAGGGTGAAAATTGACTCCTCTGTTCAAAAAATATGAACAAGCGCAGAGGAGCCCGTTTTGCTTATTTTGCCAGGGTGATGGTGGCCGGAGAAGGCTGCTCAAAGCCGCGCTGCAGGATCTCCATATTGGTGAGAACGTCAGATTCCTTGACGTAATTCGGCTGGCCGTTGACGAGGGTGTCATACAGCGCGTCGTACACCCGACCGTAGTCGCCGGTCTCCAGCGGCACTGCTTCACGCACCGTCTCCCCCGCCTCGTTGACGTACACCAGCTCGCCGACGCTGTCGTCCGCCCCAAAACCCGGCTCGCCCGGCATGATATTGGCCTTCAGGCTGGTCTCCTGCTGGTCAATGCCGTATTTCACAAACGAACCTTTATGGCCGTGAACGATAAATTTCGGGTAGTCGATCTGCACCAGATGGCTGGTCTTAACGATGGCCTTCAGATCGCCGAAGAACAACTGGGCCTCAAAGGTGTCATCCGGGTTGGCTTTATTGCGCAGCGAACGCAGATCGTAAGAGACATGGTCCGGGCGGCCGAACAGCGAAATTACCTGATCCAGGGTATGCACGCCGAGACCATAGAACTCGCCGTTTTGCGGGCCGCCGGGGTTGGTCTCCGCCACCGGGCGGTAGTTATCGAAATGGCTTTCGATCTCCACCAGTTCGCCGAGTTTCCCGCTCTCAATCACCTTTTTGGTGGTCAGGAAGCAGGAGTCGAAGCGACGATTCTGGTAGGGCGTCACCGTGAGGCCCTTGCTGTTTGCCAGGGCAAACAGGGTTTTGGCCTCCTTCAGCGTCGGGGTGAACGGCTTTTCCACCAGCACATTTTTCCCCGCCTCCAGCGCCTTTTTCGCATATTCAAAATGGCTGTCGGCGTGAGTGCAGACCACCACCAGATTGACCTGTGAGTCGTTTAACACGTCATCAAGATCGCTGGTGAAATGGATATGGGAATACTGCGGCGCCTGCTCCTCGGGCTTCGCCCGGCGGCGGTAGATATGCGCCACATGCCAACGGTCTTTGCGGTGCAAAACGTAAGGAAGATGGTAGCGGGTGGTACTTTTGCCGAAGCCAATAAATGCGCAGTGCAGAGTCATAACGCTGTCCTTAGTTGATGAGCTACCTTCAACCATAGCGCAAGCCGGGGCATGACTTCATCCTCTCTGTCCGCTTTCCGCGAAGATTCGCCAGCAAAATAGTTCGAGTACCACCTATACGAAAATATTAATAACCAATTGATTAACCAGTGATTAGTTCATCATTTTGCGGCTAAAAAACTTGATCGCAACGGCGAAACTACGGATAAGTGGAGGGCAAACCAGGACGTTGCTGATGACTAACGGAGTAGCCAGCCGCTGCTGATGGACAAACAATATCTCGCCATAAACGGCGCCCTTTTTTTCTGGCTTCTCGCGCTGATCGCCTGGTCTGTCGATGCGATCGAGCTGGTGCGCCTGACGGCCGCCTGCGCGCTTGTCGCCTTCCTCCTCCATAGCCAACGGAACAAGATTAACGCGATGTTTATTAAGAAAAATAAAACTGAACCTCAGATGGCCGAAGTGGCCACTCCTGCCGCAATGACCCCAGAACCCGAAGCGGCCACCAGCAAAAAACAAGAGACCACGGTTATCGCCAACGGGGTGCATTTTGTCGGCAATATTGTCGCCAGCGGCCATGTCTATATTCACGGCCAGTTGACCGGTAACATTGAGGCCAAAGAACATCTGATTAAGGTGATGCGTGAAGGAAAGGTGGAGGGCAACGTCAGCTGCCGGGAGCTGATAATCGACGGCAAGGTGCAGGGCCAGTGTCATGGCGACAGCATCACCATCGAGGAGCATGGCCATCTGGATGGTACCCTCGCCTATCGCGCGCTGGCGATCAAGAAAGGCGGGGTTTTTACCGGTCGCGCTGAAATGCTGGCCGCAGCGGAGAACAAGAGTCATATTGTCGGTTTGGTAGCAGACACGCCATCCAAAGCCGACGCGGAACCCGCCAGGCCACAGAGCGCCTGAGGTTGTCGCAAAAAAAAAGCCAGCACCCGGCTGGCTAAAGTAATACTGGAAGCAATGTGAGCAATGTCGTGCTTTCAGGCTTTCCGCAGGGGTCTTCCTGAATGCAGAGCAATAATAATCATTCTCATTCGCACTTGTCTACTTTTTTTTGCAAATAATGCGTGTTGACTCGAACGCCGTAGTCAGTGATGTTTAAAGGGACTTTTCACCTGAATGAGGAACAAGGAATGAGTGACATCGTGATACGCCATGCTGAACCGAAAGATATTGACGCGATTCGTCAAATTCACGCCCAGCCGGAGGTGTATCACAACACGCTACAGGTCCCTCATCCATCCGAACATATGTGGCGGGAGCGGCTAACCGATACGCCCGGCGTGAAGCAGCTGGTGGCCTGTATCGATGAGCAAGTCGTCGGCCATTTAAGCATTGCCGTCGTCCAACGTCCCCGCCGTAGCCACGTCGCCGATTTTGGTGTCAGCGTGGATTCGCGCTGGCACAACCGCGGCGTCGCCAGCGCGCTGATGCGTACCATGATTGATATGTGCGACAACTGGCTGCGCGTCGAGCGGATTGAGCTGACGGTGTTCGCCGATAACGCCCCGGCAATTGCGGTGTATGAGAAGTACGGCTTTGAGATCGAAGGCACCGGCAGGCGTTACGCGCTGCGTAACGGTGAGTATGTGGATGCGTATTATATGGCGAGAATGAAGTAGCGTGTTGCCGGGTGGCGGCTTCGCCTTACCCGGCCTACCGTTCGTGCGGCCTGCCTTTAATTTATTCACCATGCTGGCTGAAACTGCCGGTGTTGATGGGCCTCAAAATCGCTGAGACGTTCCCGGAAGGCCGGGGCAGCCCGCATGGATGCGGGCTGAGGGCCGTGTTTTGCACGGATGCTGCCTCGGCCCGACCCGAAGCCTGCCGGGATAAGTCGAAGGTACCACGAAGTGGCGATTTTGGCGGCCAGAGCCCGGGAGTACAGAGGGCGGCGGCGACTGGCCGCCCTCTGTGCGCTCCCTGCGCCATGAGAGTCATAACGCAGAAGAAATATCGGGAGCGCAATGTGCTCTGAATTAACACAAAGCATATGTTTTTCCCGGGCCAAAAAAGTTGCAAACCGATAACAGTATCTACGTTCGCACAGTTGTAGGCCCGGTAAGCGCAGCGCCACCGGGCAACACATCAATACCCCGCCGTTAAATCATCCGGCGAACGTGGATCGGAGGCGCCATACAGCATGCCGTCCGGCCCTACCATGATGCTCTGGGTACTGCCCATCGCCTCTTTCAGCGCCACTTTCTGCCCCTTCGCCTCCAGTAGCTTCAAGGTATCCGGGCTAAAGCCTTTCTCCACCCGCAGCTCATCCGGCAGCCATTGATGGTGGAAGCGCGGCGCGTTGGTGGCTTCCGCGACGTTCATCCCGAAATCGATGGTATTGACCACCATCTGCAGTACGGTCGTGATGATCCGGCTGCCGCCCGGGCTGCCGGTCACCAGCCAGGTTTTGCCGTCTTTCACCACAATGGTCGGCGACATCGACGACAGCGGGCGTTTTTTCGGCTCCACCGCATTGGCGTCGCCGCCCACCAGACCATAAACGTTAGGCACGCCGGGCTTCGCCGAGAAGTCATCCATCTGGTTATTCAGCAGAATGCCGGAGTCCCCCGCCACGATGCCGGTGCCAAAGGTGGTATTCAGCGTATAGGTCACCGCCACCGCATTACCCTCTTTATCGACCACCGAGAAGTGGGTGGTCTGGTTACTTTCATAGGGCGCCAGCTTGCCCGGGCGGATCTGACTGGAAGGTTTGGCCTTGTTGACATCAATCTCGGCGGCAATTGCTTTGGCGTAAGCTTTGCTGGTCAGCGCCTGCCACGGCACTTTGACGAAGTCAGGGTCGCCGAGATATTCAGAACGGTCGGCATAGGCGTGTTTCTCCGCCTCTGCCATTACCTGCATGGCGTCGGCGCTGCCAAAGCCATATTTCTGCATATCAAAATTTTCGAGGATATTGAGGATCTGCACGATGTGGATCCCGCCGGAAGACGGCGGCGGCATGGAGTAAACTTCATACCCGCGATAGTCGCCGCTAATCGGCGTACGTTCGACGGCCTTATAGCTGGCGAGATCGGCTTTGGTGATAAGTCCGCCGTTCTTTTTCATCTCGTCAGCGATCTGGTCGGCGATGGCCCCTTTATAGAAGGCGTCCGGGCCGTGCTCAGCAATCAGCTCCAGGCTCTTACCGAGATTCTTTTGCACCAGTCGATCGCCCTTTTTCAGCGGCTCGCCGTTCTTCCAGAAGATCGCTTTACTGTTTTCATGCTGCGGGATCACTTCGCTGCCGTAGGTTTTCAGATCGTCCGCCAGCGCATCGTTAACAATAAAGCCCTCTTCCGCCAGCTTAATCGCCGGGCGGATCACTTTGTTCAGCGGCATGGTGCCGTACTTTTCCAGGGCGAGGGAGAAGCCCGCGACGCTGCCTGGCGTGCCGGAGGCCAGATGCGAAGTCAGCGATTTTTTACTGTCCGGGTTGCCCTGGTCGTCAAGGAACATGTCGCGGGTGGCCTGTTCCGGCGCCATTTCGCGGAAATCGATCGCCGTGGTCTGGCCGTCTTTAGTCCGCAGCAACATAAAACCGCCGCCGCCGATATTACCGGCCTGCGGATGGGTGACCGCCAGCGCGTAGCCAACCGCGACTGCCGCATCGACAGCGTTGCCGCCCTGGCGCAGAATATCCACGCCGACGCGGGTCGCCAGCGCGTCTACCGACGCCACCATCCCCTGCCGGGCGCGTACCGGGTGGAACACATCTTCCTCTACGCCATAAGAGACCGGTGGCGGCGGTGGCGGATTGGCGGCGACGGTGAAACTACCGCCCACCAGCAATGCAGCGATGACCACCTGGCGCCATATTGTTGTTTTTATCATTGTCTTACTCCTGAAAGGTAGGTTTCATTCCCCGCTTAAGCCTGGTTGATAACGCCTAAAAAATCATTGTTATGGCGGATTCGAGGTACACTTAAGTGATCCCACGCACGGGAGGAGAAAACCATGAAAGCGATTCTGTTTCTGGCGGCGCTGATGCCGCTTGGCGTATTAGCCCAGCCGATCAATGTTAATAACAACCCTAACCAGCCGGGTTACGTGGTCCCCAGCCAGCAGCGCATGCAAAATGAGATGAAGGTGCAACAACAGCAGCAGCAGAGCATGCTGAAGCAGGATCTGAACAATCAGACCCGCTCGCAGCAGCAGCATTTGCAAAACCAGTTGCAGACTAATCAGCAGCGTGCGGCCCAGGGCGGCAATCTCAATCCGCAGCAGCAGGTGCTACCAAACAACAACGGTGGAATGCTGCGGCAGACCAACCCGTAAAGGTCAGCCGCAGCAAATCCGTCTTAAGGCTGGAAATTCGGCCCGATGACGTCAATGGCATCGGTGCAGATGCAGTCTACGCCCCAGCGCAGCAGCTCGGCGGCGCGCTGGGGTTTATTGACCGTATACACCAGAATGTGCAGGCCGGCCTGTTTCAAGCTTGCCACCCGCGCCGCATCCAGCAGTTTGTGGTTGAGATGAATCGACACGCAGCCCAGCCGGGTGGTCAATTCGCGCCAGTCATCGCGCCACTCATCCAGCAGCAGCCCGCGCGGCAGCTCGGGCGCGGCTTTCTGCGCCGCTTCCAGGGCATCAATTTCAAAAGAGGAGAGCAGCGGCGCGGTCATGCCTTGCCACAGATCGCGCGCGGCCAGGGCCACCACGTTGCCGGTCTCCGACCCCAGCCCGGTGGTCGGCTTAATTTCGATATTCGCCATCATGCCGTGACGGCGGCAGCGCTCCGCCACCTGAGAGAGCAACGGCAGCGGCTCGCCCTTAAATTCACGGCTGTACCAGCTGCCGGCATCGACCTTCAGCAGATCGTCCCACGCCAGCTCGCCCGCCACGCCCCAGCCATTGCTGGTGCGTTCGAGATTATCGTCATGCAGCAGAAAGATCTGCCCGTCCTTCGACAGCTTGGCGTCAAATTCAATCATCGTGTGCCCGTAGCGGGCGCCGACATCGATAGCCGCCAGGGTGTTCTCCGGCGCCAGTTTACCGCCGCCGCGATGGGCGACGATGCGGGGATAAGGCCAGTTACTCATGCGCGTTGTCCTGTTTCACCATCAAAGAGGTGCAGATGTTCCAGGGGCAGATGCAGCCATAGCGTGCTGCCGCCCGCCGGGCGCTGCTGATGCGGCAGTCTGACCACCAGCCTCTGCTCGCCCCAGCGCCCGTGGGCGAGGTTATCGGCACCTAAGATTTCCAGGGTATCCATCAGCAGCGGAATGCCACCTTGCGCCTGCGAACTTAAAATAAAGTGCTCCGGGCGGATACCGAGCGTCATTTTACGCCCGGCGTAGCGCCGATGCTCGTGATTCATCGGCAACGCCATGCCACCGGCCAGCTCGAAGCGGCCGCCGTCATCGCTGACCCGCCCTTCCAGCAGGTTCATGGCAGGGCTGCCGATAAAGCTCGCCACAAAGCGGCTGGCGGGCTTTTCATACACTTCCACCGGGGTGCCGATCTGCTCGGCAATACCTTTATTCATCACCATCACCCGCTGGGCGAGGGTCATCGCCTCCACCTGATCGTGGGTGACATACAGCGAAGTGGTTTTCAGGCGCCGATGTAGCTGCTGCAGCTCAAGACGCATCTGCACGCGCAGTTTGGCATCGAGGTTTGACAGCGGTTCGTCGAACAGGAATACCGCCGGGTCACGCACGATGGCGCGGCCCATCGCCACGCGCTGGCGCTGGCCGCCGGAGAGCTCACGCGGGCGGCGCTTAAGCAGGCCGTCCAGCTCCAGAATACGCGCCGCTTCCTGCACGCGCTCGGCGATCAGTCCCTTCCCCATGCCGCGGATCTTCAGCCCCCACGCCATGTTCTCTTCCACGCTCATATGCGGATATAGCGCATAGTTCTGGAACACCATCGCGATGCCGCGATCCTTCGGTTCCATCTCAGTCACCCGTTTGCGATCGATCCAGATATCGCCGCTGGTCACTCGTTCAAGCCCGGCGACCATCCGCAGCAGCGTTGATTTCCCGCAGCCCGACGGGCCGACCATGACGATAAATTCCCCGTCCGCCACGTCCAGCGTCAGCGGTTGAATCACCTGGGTTTTGCCATCCCAGCTTTTGCTTACTGCCTGTAGTTTTAAACCAGCCATTTTATTTCTCACTATCGACCAGGCCACGCACAAACGCGCGCTGCATGGCTAAAACGATGACAACCGGCGGGATCAGAGTGAGCAGCATCGCCGCCATCACCTGATTCCACTGGGTGGTGCCTTCGCCGGTGGCGATCATGCCTTTGATACCGGCGACGGCGGTGCCAAGATTCACATCCTGAATAATCAGCAACGGCCACAGATACTGGTTCCAGCCGTAGATAAAGGTGATGACGAACAGCGCCGCGAGATTGGTTTTCGACAGCGGCAGCACGATGTCGCGGAAAAAACGCATCGGCGAAGCGCCATCGATGCGCGCCGCTTCAATCAGTTCGTCCGGCAGGGTCATAAAGAACTGGCGGAACAGGAAGGTGGCGGTGGCCGAAGCCATCAACGGCAGCGTTAACCCGGCGTAGCTGTCGAGCATTTTGAGGTTGGCGATGACCTCCACCGTCGGGAAAATACGCACCTCGACCGGCAGCATCAGGGTGATAAAGATCATCCAGAAGAACAGGTTACGCAGCGGAAAGCGGAACCAGACGATGGCGAAAGCCGAAAGCATCGACACCACGATTTTGCCCAGCGTAATGCCAAACGCCATGATGAAACTGTTGAGCATCATCAGCCAGAACGGCGCGCTGTTGACGCCGACGCCGTTCACCCAGATGGTCTTCATGTTCTCCAGCAGATGGCCGCCGGGGATCAGGGTCATCGGCGTTTCGAACACCGATTGGTTATCCAGCGTCGCCGCCACGAAGGCGACGTACAGCGGAAATAAAATGACGGCAATACCCAGAATGAGCATGGTGTGGCTGAAAATCGTCAGCCCGCGACGGTTCTCAATCATTGGTAACGCACCTTACTTTCAACGTAACGGAACTGCACCACCGTCAGGATAATGACGAGGAACATCAGCACCACCGACTGCGCGGCGGAAGCGGAAAGATCGAGCCCGGCAAAACCTTCGCGATAGATTTTGTAGATCAAGGTGGTGGTGGCCTGCACCGGGCCGCCGGCGGTGGCGGCATCGATCACCGGGAAGGTGTCGAAGAAGGCGTAAACCAGGTTGACCACCAGCAGGAAGAAGCTCACCGGCGCAATCAATGGCAGCGCCAGCTTAAAGAAGCGACGAATCGGCCCGGCGCCGTCGATGGCGGCGGCCTCAACCAGCGAACGCGGGATCGACTGCAGCGCGGCGAAGAAGAACAGGAAGTTGTAGCTTATCTGCTTCCATACCGAGGCGAAGACCACCAGGAACATCGCCTGGCCGCTGTTCTGCGCGTGGTTCCAGTCGTAGCCCAGCTCGCCGAGGAAATGGGTGATCAGCCCGCGCCCGGGGTTGAAGAGGAAGATCCACAGCACTGCCGCGACGGCGGGGGCCACAGCATACGGCAGCAGCATCAACGTCTGATAGAAGCGGCTGCCGCGCACCACGTAGTCGACCAGCGCGGCAAAAAACAGCGAAATAAGCAGGCCGCTGACGGTTACCAGGGTGCTGAATTTTATGGTCGTCCAGAACGAGTCCAAATAGTACGGGTCGTGGAACAGGGTGACGAAGTTATCCAGGCCGACAAACTGGCTGGAAAGGCCAAACGGATCGACACTCTGCAGCGAGTACCACAGCGCTTCGCCCGCGGGCCAGATAAAGAAAATCAGCGTGATAATCAGCTGCGGCGCGACCAGCACATAGGGCAGCCAACGCGAGCGGAATACCGGACGGGTTGATGACATTGAGATTGGGTTCCTGAACAATGCCGGGTGGCGGCTACGCCTTACCCGGCCTACATAGGGCACATCGTAGGCCCGGTAAGCGCAGCGTCACCGGGCAAGTTACAGATTACGATTTGGTCGCTTGCTCGAAGCGGCGCAGCAGTTGATTCCCACGCTGAACGGCGGAATCCAGCGCCTGTTGCGGGGTTTTCTTGCCGGTCCACACGCTCTCCAGCTCTTCATCGACGATAGTGCGGATTTGCGGCATGTTGCCCAGACGCAGGCCTTTGGTGAACGGCAACGGCGGCTTGTTCAGCATCTGGCGGGTGGCGATATCGGCGCCCGGGTTCTTATCATAGAAGCCCTGCTGGCGCGTCAGATCGTAGGCCGCAGTGGTGATCGGCAGATAGCCGGTTTTCTGGTGCCATTCGGCGGCGATTTCCGGTTTGGTCAGGAAGTCGAGGAACTTCGCCACGCCGGTGTAAGTCTCTTTGTCTTTACCCTGCATCACCCACAGGCTGGCCCCGCCGATGATGGCATTCTGCGGCGCGCCTTTCACGTCGGCATCGTATGGCATCATGCCGACGCCGTAGTTGAATTTGGCGTACTGACGAATATCGGCCAGCGAGCCGGATGACGCGGTAGTAATCCCGCAGTCACCGTTATAGAACTTCTCGGTGGACTCGTCTTTGCGCCCGAAGTAGCTGAAATCGCCCTTCTTGTTCATCTCTTCGAGCAGAGCGATATGCTTCACCTGCTCCGGCTTGTTGAACTCCAGAACCGCGTCGGTACCGTCGAAGCCGTTATTCTTCGTGGCCACCGGCAGACCGTGCCAGGCGCTGAAGTTTTCAATCTGGATCCAGCCCTGCCAGCCGCTGGCGTACCCGCACTTCATCCCGGCGGCTTTCAGCTTCGCTGTGTAGGCCGCCAGATCCTGCCAGGTCTTCGGCGGCTGCTCCGGATCTAAACCGGCTTTTTTGAAGGCGTCTTTGTTGTAGTACAGCACCGGGGTAGAACTGTTAAACGGCTGGGAGAGTAAATGGCCGGTTTTTGAATCGGTGTAATACCCGGCCACCGTCGGCACGAACTGCGATTCATCAAACTTGATGCCTGCCTCGCTAAACACCTGGTACACCGGCTTAATGGCTTTTGACGCCATCATGGTCGCGGTGCCGACTTCATACACCTGCAGGATCGCCGGGGCGTTGCCGGTACGGAAAGCGGCGATACCGGCACTCAGGCTCTGTTCATAGTTGCCTTTGTATACCGGAACGATTTTGTAATCAGGATTGGCCGCGTTAAAGCGTTGCGCCAGAGAATCCACTTCTTTACCCAGCTCGCCTTCCATTGAGTGCCAGAATGGGATGGTGGTAACCGCCAGGGCCTGACCGGCAAAAGCCAGGCTCAGCGCCAGTCCTAAAGCTGTATGTCGTAACGATATCATCGGTTATCTCTCTTGTTGTGCCGGATGCGCGATTTCACGCGTTTTATGCTCGCGGGGTAACATGACATGTTCGAATTACAGAAAAATAACTCTTTTATTACAAAAAAAAGATAGTAACGGGTCAGAGAGATGACAAGCCGATGAAAGGACGGGGGAGGTAAAGTGGGAACTGAGACACGGATAATATTCGTGCGATTGGCTCCCGGGGTCGGCGCAAGCGCCTCGCCCGGGCTACAACGGCTTGGGTAGCCCGGCCAAGCGAAGCGCCGCCGGGTTGCGATGAACTAACCGCCGAGATAGGCGCTGCGCACCGCCTCGTTGGCCAGCAGCGCGTCGCCGGTATCCTCCAGCACCACGTGGCCGTTCTCCAGCACGTAGCCGCGGTCGGCCAGCTTCAGCGCCTGGTTGGCGTTCTGCTCAACCAGGAAGATAGTCATTCCCTGCTCGCGCAGCTGCTCGATGGTGTCGAAAATCTGCTGAATGATGATCGGCGCCAGCCCCAGCGACGGTTCATCCAGCAGCAGCAGGCGCGGCTGGCTCATCAGGGCGCGACCGATCGCCAGCATCTGCTGCTCGCCGCCGGACATGGTCCCGGCGCGCTGGATGCGGCGTTCGAGCAGACGTGGGAACAATTCATACACCCATTTGATACGGGTCTGGAACTGATCGCGGTCGGCAAAGAAACCGCCCATCGCCAGGTTCTCTTCCACCGTCATGCGTGAAAAGACGCGCCGCCCTTCCGGGACGATCGCCACCGCTTCACGCATGATTTTCGCCGTCTGCCAGTCGGTAATATCCTTACCGTCAAAGACAATGCGTCCGCTTGACGCACGCGGGTCGCCGCACAGCGTACCGAGCAACGTGGTTTTCCCCGCGCCGTTGGCGCCGATAAGCGTCACGATCTCGCCCTGCTTGATTTGCAGGCTGACGTTGTGCAGCGCCTGAATCTTGCCGTAGTGGGCGCTGACGTTGTCAAAAGTTAACATCGCGTTTTCCATCTTATGCCTCACCAAGGTATGCGCGGATCACGTCCGGGTTATTACGAATCTCTTCCGGCGTCCCGTTGGCCAGCGGTGTCCCCTGGTTCACGACGTAGATGCGATCGGAAATGCCCATCACCAGCTTCATATCGTGTTCGATAAGCAGGATGGTGGTGTTGTGATGGTTACGCAGCTCGGCGATAAGCTCGTCCAGCTCTTTGGTCTCTTTCGGGTTCAGCCCCGCCGCCGGTTCATCGAGCATCAGAATTTCCGGCTGGGTCACCATGCAGCGGGCAATTTCCAGCCGGCGCTGGTCGCCGTAGGCCAGGTTGCTGGCCTGACGGTTGGCGTGCTCCAGCAGGCCGATACGCTCCAGCCAGGTGGCGGCCCTGTCCAGCGCTTCGCTCTGCGCCCGACGGAAGGCCGGCGTTTTCAGCAGGCCGGAGAAGAGCCCGGTTTTCAGCTGCTGATGCTGCGCCACCAGCAGGTTTTCAATCACCGTCATTTCGCGGAACAGACGCACGTGCTGGAAGGTCCGCACCACGCCCATCCGCGCAATCTGCTGACCCGGCAGCCCTTCCAGGTGCTGGTCGCGCAGCATAATGGTGCCGCCAGTGGGCTTGTAAAAACCGGTCAGGCAGTTAAAGACGGTGGTCTTCCCGGCGCCGTTGGGGCCGATCAGCGAGACAATCTCGCGCTCTCTGAGCTCCAGCGACACATTGTTGACGGCCAGCAGACCGCCGAAACGCATCATCAGGCCGCTGACGGATAATAATGGCTGACTCATGCCTGCTCTCCTTTCGCCTGACCGTTCTTCAGCTTCAACTGCACGCGCGTCATTGGCAGCAGCCCCTGCGGGCGCCAGATCATCATCAGCACCATCAGGCCGCCGAGCATTAACATGCTGTATTCGTTGAAGTCACGCATCAGCTCGCGCGACACCACCAGCAGAATAGCCGCGAGGATCACCGCGAACTGCGAGCCCATCCCGCCCAGCACCACGATCGCCAGCACGAAGGCCGACTCGGCGAAGGTGAAGGATTCCGGGCTGACGAAGCCCTGGCGCGCAGCGAACAGCGTCCCGGCGAAGCCAGCAAACGCGGCGCTGATGGTAAAGGCGGTCAGCTTGATGCGCGTCGGGCTCAGGCCCAGCGAACGACAGGCGATCTCATCTTCACGCAGCGCTTCCCACGCCCGCCCCAGCGGCATTCGCAGCAGGCGGTTGATGACGAACAGGCTGAGCACGACCAGCAGCAGCGCCACCAGGTAGAGGAAAATCACCCGGTCGGAGGGATCGTATTTGACGCCGAAGAAATTGCTGAAGGTATCCCAGCCGCCTTCGCGGGCGGTACGGCTAAATTCAAGGCCGAAGAAAGTCGGTTTCGGGATCTGGCTGATGCCGTTCGGCCCGCCAGTGATCTCGGTATTGTTGAGCAGCAGAATACGCACAATTTCACCGAAGCCTAAGGTCACAATCGCCAGGTAGTCGCCGCGCAGACGCAGCACCGGGAAGCCCAGCAGGAAGCCGGCCGCCGCGGAGACCAGGCCAGCCAGCGGCAGACAGGTCCAGAAGCCGAGACCGTAATAGTGGTTCAGCAGCGCGAAGGTATACGCGCCGATGGCGTAGAACCCACCGTAGCCCAGCACCAGCAAGCCGGAAAGGCCGACCACCACGTTCAGCCCGAGGCCGAGGATGATATAGATCATCGTCAGCGTGGCGATATCCACCGTGCCGCGCGACACCATAAACGGCCATGCCACGGCAATCACCAGCAGGGCTATCAGGAACAGCTTCTGCTTCACCGTCGAGCCGTCAATCGCCGGCATAATAAACTTCGGCCCGGAGACGTTCTTAACCGCTTTCTGGAACAGCGGCCGCAGCAACTGGAAGAAAAAGACCACCGCGGTGCCAACAAAGATCCACTGCCAGCGAATATCGGCGGCGGTATCGACCACCAGTTTGGTGCCGTCCAGCTCCAGCTGCACGCCCATAAAGACGCCCGCCAGAATGAAGAACATCACGGCAGACAGCAGCGCCATTGCAATTTGCATCGGTTTCATACTTTTTCTACCTCCGGGCGGCCCAGAATGCCGGTCGGCATCACTAACAGCACCAGAATCAGCAGCGCGAAGGAAACGACGTCCTTATATTCGGTGCTGAGATAGGCAGAAGAGAGCGCCTCGGCAATACCCAGGATCAGGCCGCCGATCATCGCGCCAGGGATACTGCCGATACCGCCAAGCACGGCGGCGGTGAAGGCCTTCATCCCGGCCATAAAGCCGATGTAGGGGTTAATCACGCCGTAGAACTGACCGAGCAGCACGCCCGCCACCGCCGCCATCGCTGCGCCAATGACAAAAGTCAGGGCAATGACGCGGTCGGTGTTAATGCCGAGCAGGCTCGCCATTTTCAGGTCTTCGGCGCAGGCGCGGCAGGCGCGCCCCATCCGCGAGTAGCGAATAAACAGCGTCAGGGCCAGCATGGCGATAAAGGTCACCACCCAGATCACCAGTTGCATGGTGGTGATCGTCGCGGAGAAACTGTCGCTGTGGCCGACGACCCACTGGCCGTTAAACAGGCTCGGCAGCGCCACGTCGCGCGACCCCTGAGTCAGGCTGACATAGTTCTGCAGGAAGATAGACATCCCGATAGCGGAGATCAGCGCAATCAGACGCTTAGAGTTACGCACCGGCCGATAGGCCACGCGCTCGATACTCCAGCCGTAGGCGCTGGCAATCACAATGGCGCCCACGAATCCGGCGGCGACCAGCAGCCAGCTGGTGTCGATGCCCATCATCATCAGCGCGGCGATGATCATGAAAGAGACATAGCTGCCAATCATGTAGACCTCGCCGTGGGCGAAGTTGATCATGCCGATAATGCCGTACACCATCGTATAGCCGATGGCGATCAGCGCGTAGGTACTGCCCAGCGTGACGCCGTTAAACATCTGCTGCAGAAAATAGAGAAACTGCTCGGACATAAGGTAACCTTTTTCAAACCGCCCGCGGCTCGCGGGCGGAGGGATAACTCGTCTTTAGCGCTTATTTCGCCGCGCTCGAAGAGCCGTCGGCGTGCCACTGGAAGACACCAAACTCAAATCCCTTCAGATCGCCTTTTTCATCCCAGGTCAGCGGCCCAATCACGGTTTTCGCCCCGTGCGCTTTCAAATCTTTGATTAAATCCAGCGGCTGCTGGCTGCCAGTTCTGTCCATCGCCTGCGCCAGCGACTGAACGGCGGCATAGGTGATCCAGACGTACGGCCCGCTCGGATCTTTCTTCTCCGCTTTCAGCGCGTTGACGATGGCGCTGTTGGCAGGATCCTGATCGTAGCGTTTTGGCATCGTCACCAGCATCCCTTCCGCCGCGGCGCCCGCGATATTGGACAGCGAGGCGTTGCCGACCCCTTCCGGCCCCATAAACACGGTTTTCAGCCCAACGGAGCGCGCCTGGCGCAGCATCTGGCCCATTTCCGGGTAGTAGCCGCCGTAGTAGACGAAGTCGATGTTCTCTTTCTTCAGGCGCGCCAGCAGGGCGGAGAAATCTTTTTCCCCCGCGGTGATGCCGTCGAAGAAGACGATGTTGGCCCCGGCTTTTTTCAGGTTGTCCTGCACCGAACGCGCCAGCCCTTCGCCGTACTGCTGCTTGTCATGAATGATGGCGATACGCTGCGGTTTCACTTTCTCGACGATATATTTCGCCGCGGTCGGCCCTTGCGAGGAGTCGAGGCCGGCGGTACGCATGATGTACTGATAGCCGCGCTGGGTCAGCTCCGGGTTGGTCGCTCCCGGGGAGATCATCAGGATGCCTTCATCCTCATAGATGTCGGAAGCCGGCTGAGTGGAAGAGGAGCACAGGTGGCCGATAACGTACTGAATGCCGTCGTTGACGATTTTGTTGGCCACCGCGACCGCTTGCTTCGGATCGCAGGCGTCGTCATATTCGACGGCCACCAGCTTGTCACCCTTAATGCCGCCGCTGGCGTTGATGTCTTTAATCGCCTGACGCGCGCCATTGAACTCCATGTCGCCCCACTGGGCCACCGGACCCGACATCGCGCCGACGACGGCGACCTTAATATCCTTGGCCATCGCCGCGTGCGACATCGCTAATGCGACAATGCCCGCGACGATGGTTTTCGCGTTCCTTTTCATGCTGCAGAACCCCGTTCGTGATGTGGTGTAAATGTTTTGTATTTTTATGGTTAAAAAGCATTCTGTGCTTTTATTAAACAACGCCATTTTTACCATTGAGTTTAATGGTTTAGCGCAGCTTTTCACTAAAAAACAGATTAAAATCTCTATTTTTCAGTCGATTAAGCAAAGATAATATTCTGTATTTTGGTGAAGATAAACAAAAAAAAGTCCATCCTGCAGCATAAAATAACGATACATAAGGCGGAATAAAACGCTGCACATTAGGTTAAAATTCTGCTTATTTTTCGATCCATGACGGATTGCGCTACCCTGACTACATCCGGAAAACGAATCCCCTGATGTACGCGCAAAAAACAGCGCTCCGCCAGACAGCAATTTTGGGTACACTGGCGCCTCTGTTTTGCACTGGATTTGCCGCCCATGAAACTGACCATTATCCGTTTACAGCACTTCACCGATCAGGATCGCATCGACCTGGGGAAAATCTGGCCGTCGCAGGATCTGTCGACGTTAACCCTGGACGAGAATCATCGTCTCTACGCCGCCCGCTTTAACGAGCGCCTGCTGGGCGCTGTGCGCGTCACCCTGCGCGGCGTCGAAGCCGAGCTCAGCGATCTGTGCGTGCGTGAAGTGACCCGCCGCCGCGGCGTCGGGCAATACTTAGTGGAAGAGACGTTGCGAGATAACCCGGCCATCAATAGCTGGCGCGTCGCCGACCACGGGGTGGAAGACCGCGGTGTGATGGCCGCATTTATGCAGGCACTCGGCTTTAGCGCCCAGCAGACCGGTTGGGAAAAGCATTAAGAAAAGCGTTCGTCGGGTAACACAGCGCTTGTTTGTTGCCTCCCGGCAACGGAATAAAGCCCAGCCGCGGGTAAACGGCTGGGCTTGTTTATTTCATACTGCGACGATAATGCCATGGTGCCCCGAACGCGAAGCTGCGGATTGGCCTGTCAGATATTCACCAGGGCAAAGGCCCGCATGATATTTCAGAATTTAACGCGCGAGTGCACGTTTCCCCTGCGCTTCACGTGAGGTAAGATTCGCTGACGCGTAAAATTGCGCAGAAAGTATTCAGCGCAACGCGATCATCAGCAGTCAACATGGAACAAACATATGGAAATGTCTATCGGGCTGGCTATTGTCGCCGTGATCCTTATCTGGGCGATCTTCACTTATAACCGTTTTATCTCTTTACGCCGTTTCAAAGATGAAGCCTGGAGCGGTATTGCCGTCCAGCTCAAGCGCCGTCACGATCTGGCGCCCAACCTGTTCAGTCTGGTCAAACGCTATGCGCAGCACGAAAAAGAGCTGCTGGAAGAGATCGGCCGCCAGCGCAGCGTCCTGATCGGCAATCCCCGACAGGTGGCCGACAGCGAGCAGCAATATGCCGGAACGTTGAGCCGTATATTCGCCCTGGCGGAAGCCTATCCGGAACTCAAAGCCAGCGAAAACTTCCTCTCGCTGCAGCAATCCCTTAGCGAAATAGAAGAACAGCTGCAGATGGCCCGCCGTTACTTCAACGCCACGGTCCGCGAGTTTAATATTCTGGTGGAGTCTTTTCCCAGCCTGCTGCTGGCCCGCCTGTTTAGCTTCAGGGCGGAACTTTTCTTTGAACTGGAGTCCCCTGAAGAAGCCAAATTGCCACGGATGGAGTGACCCATGTCCACCTGGTCCATGCGGATACTGCGCAGTATTGGCCTGTTGCTGCTGTTGAGCATCTCTGGCTTAGCCGTCAGCGACGATAAAGCTATCACCGAGGCGTCGCCACCCCCGGCTAATGCCCGCCGGGTCCCCGCGTATGAACATATTCTCTTTTTCGATTCCCTGGCGCGTTTTCAGCCAAATGGCAGCATGGAGATGCGGGAAAATATCACCGTGCTGGCCCTGGGAAAGGAGATCCGTCGGGGGATTTTCCGCACGTTGCCTCTCAACTGGCACCGTCAGGACGGCAAAATTTTTAGCGTTAATTACGCCATCAAATCGGTCTCGCGCAATGGACTCCCGGAACCCTACAGCCTCGATCGCACGACAAAAACGCTGACCGTGCGCATTGGCAGCGCCGATCGCACCCTGAAGCCAGGTATTTATAACTATGAAATTCGCTATCAGGTTAGCCACCATTTCAGCCGCTTCACCGACTGGGATGAGCTTTACTGGAACGTGACAGGCAACGACTGGAGCTGGCCAATCGGGAAAGCCCGTTTCCAGCTTGCACTGCCTGACGCCGCCGGGCAGTTGAATGCGGATGGCAGAGATGCAAGGTTGCGCACCATTGATGTTTACACCGGTCGTCAGGGGGCGAAAGATCACCATGCGACCATCCTGCCTGATGGCAGCATACAAACGTCGCGCCCCCTTGCCGCCGGCGAAGGGCTGACCGTGGTCTATACCTGGCCCCGCGCCATTCTGACAAATGCCGCCGCCCCCGAAGCGGTTTGGCCGTTGGTTCATTTACTGGTGCCGACGCTGGCCACCAGCGTTATCTGGCTTCCCCTGCTACTGCTTGTTGGCTACTACTGGCTGTGGTGGCGCAAAAACGTCACGGCGACGGGTTTAAAAATGCCGCCGGTGACGCCGCAATTTTCGCTGCCCGCCGCGATGTCGCCAGGCTATCTGCGCTTTATTACGCAACGTAAGTATGACGATGTGGCATTCAGTAGCGATTTGCTGGGGCTGGTAGCCAAACGAGCCATCACATTGACGAGGAAAAAAAGCCAAACCAAAGGCGCATGGTCCTCATCCCCTGTTGATGAGCAGTGGCTTTCCCGCCAGCCAGACGAAAAGCATAATCCGCTGAATCCCATAGAGAAGCAGCTGATGAGCCTGCTTTTCAGCGCTAAACGTAAGAACATCAATCTCAGTACGCCCCATCAAACGTTGATGCAAAACGCGCGCCGGTGGCTGGAAAAATGTTGTGAAGAGCAGAAACCGCAGCTGTGCCGGACATGGGGTAAACCGCTGCGTCATTGTATTTATATTGCTCTGCTGGTTCCGATCGTTTGCGGCATCGGATTTAGCCCGGCGGCAGCGGCGCTCACCGTTCCCAGTCTGCTGTTTGTATCGGTCGGCGGTGTGATGACGTACTTGTGCCTGAAGTTTTTACGCAACCCGATGAAAACATTGCGTAGTTTGGGACCAGTTATGATCCTGATGGCGCTGGTATTTAGCCCTTTCGCCACCGTGGCGGGAGGCGTTTTCCTGCTCGGCATGTTACCCATCACCCAACTTCCTGCCGGGTACCTGGGCGCCTTGTTAACCGCCATCGCGCTGTGTGCGCTCGTCGCCTGGAAAACGCCACGCTATACGCAGAAGGGGTTAAACGATCTGGCCGTCGCCAAAGGGTTGAAACGGTATATTAAAACGGCCGAAGAGAAGCGTTATCAGACACTTTATCCACCTGACCAGATGGTCGCGCACTTTGAAAGCCTGCTGCCGGTCGCTCTGGCGCTCGGCGTAGGAAAGACCCTGGCGAACACTTTTGCCCGATACTTAAGCAGCACCGGCGCGATGTCGGAAGTGTTACAGCAGACGGACTGGCAGGACATGCATCATTTCTACCAGAGCTGTCATTCCGCCGCTAGCGAGAAGCCGGTGCAGCGTTCAGAAGGTGGCTCTTCAGGGTCGGGCTATAGCGGTTCCGGCTCTTCCGGCGGCGGATCGTCAGGCGGCGGTTCCGGTGGTGGCGGCGGCGGTGGCTGGTAAGAGAAGGCCGGATAGCATTTATCCGGCCAATAAAGCTGCGGCGTGAAAGGCCCCCACTCATTTAACCCAGCATTTCGCGTTGCAAAAAGGCGTCAAGACCCGACATCCCCGAGAGCTTACATCAGTAAGTGACCGGGGTTGAGAGCCGCAGACAACGCATTTGCAGCGTGAAAGGCGCCGGTTAAATTATTTGGCGTCGGTCGCCGTACCATTCGCATGCCAGGTAAAGATACCGAATTCAAACCCTTTCAGGTCGCCTTTCTGATCCCACGACAGCGGGCCCATCACAGTGTCCACGGTCGCGCCTTTCAGGTATTTAGCGATTTCCGCCGGATCGTCAGACTGGTTCAGGCCCGCCTGCAGCGACTGCAGCGCCGCGTAGGTGGTCCAGACGAAGGCGCCGCTCGGATCCTGTTTCTTCGCCTTGATCGCATCCACGATCGGTTTGTTCGCCGGCACCTGGTCGTAGTTCTTCGGCTTGGTCACCAGCAGACCTTCCGCCGACTCGCCGGCGATGTTAGACAGGGAGACGTTCGCTACCCCTTCCGGGCCCATAAACTGGGTTTTCAAACCGGCGGCACGGGCCTGACGCAGGATCTGGCCCATTTCCGGGTGATAACCGCCGTAGTAAACGAAATCGATATTCTCTTTCTTCAGGCGCGCCACCAGGGTGGAGAAATCTTTCTCACCGGCGGTGATGCCGTCGAAGAAGACCACGTTCGCCCCGCCTTTTTTCAGGCCATCCTGCACCGCACGGGCCAAACCTTCACCGTACTGCTGTTTGTCATGTACCACAGCGATACGCTGCGGCTTCACTTTGTCGAGAATGTATTTCGCTGCGGTGGGTCCCTGGTCGGAGTCCAGACCGGTGGTGCGCAGGATCAGCTTATAGCCGCGCGCGGTCAGCTCCGGGGCGGTCGCTGCCGGCGTGATCATCAGAATGCCTTCGTCTTCATAGATGTCAGACGCCGGTTGAGTGGAAGAGGAGCACAGGTGGCCGATGACGTATTTGATGCCGTCGTTGACCACTTTGTTGGCGACCGCTACCGCCTGTTTCGGGTCGCAAGCGTCATCATATTTGACGATCTGCAGCTTATTGCCCTTGATGCCGCCCTTGGCGTTGATATCTGCTACCGCCTGCTCGGCGCCGGTAAATTCCTGGTCGCCGTACTGAGCCACCGGGCCGGACATCGCCCCGACGACCGCGATTTTGATATCTTCCGCCAGCGCCGCGCTGCTCATAACTAAGGCAATACATCCTGCCAATAACGCTTTACCCTTCATATTCATCCTGAGGCTCCCCATTATTATGGTTTTTGCATTTGTTGTGATGTTGTTTGTTAGCGCATTATTTTGTTTATATCGATAGGAAAAGCATATGATAGCTAATCCACCGGGGGCTGCTCGCGCTTTTGCAGCACACTATGCTAAACATACCGTCATTCTGAGGAATTTGAAACGACTAAATTGCGGGCTATGTAACAGATAAGTGACAAATAAAAAAACCGCGCCAGCATGAACCGGACGCGGTGCAAAACAGGGCCTGATTACCAGCCAGCGGGCAGGTAGCCTACCGCGGACGCTATCGCATAGACGGCGCTGCAAAGATACAACAACACAATGAAGCATTGGATAAGCGGATGGGTCATCCAGGTCGGACAGGTCCAGCCAGGGGTCAGGTCGCCACGCTGGCGGGCGCCCTTCAGCATCAGGATCGGCATAATCGATAAAATGACGCCGCTGAACACCCCGGCAAAATAGAGCGCGTTGACGAAAGAAACCATGCCGCTATAGGCCAGCACGAACGGCGGGATCGCCACCACCAGCAGCACCATCAAGCGCCGGACGGGTTGCTCATCATTCCCCAGGCGGAACTGATCGAAAATGTTGGTCAGGAAGCTACCGCCCAGCCCCCAGTAAGAGGTCAGCATGGCGCACAGCGCAAACAGGTTGGCTGAGAAGAACGCCCATTCGCCAAGCGCGCGGCCCCAGGAGATGGTGGCCACATCCGAGATATTGTCCAGGCCATTAAGCGAGATCACCGACAGCGGCACCAGCGCCAGCAGGGCAAAGGTCAAAGCCATACCGACCATAATGGCCCTGGGCAATTTTTCCGGTTTGTCGGCGAAGCCCCGCGCCATCTCCGGCACGATATACTGTGCCGAGAAGCAGAATGCCACAACGTTGAAGACCGGAACCATATACAGCCAGTTGCCATCGAGCAGATAGCCGACGCGGGTGGTCTCTTTCAACAGCGTGGCAATCACCAGCACCGAGATCATCACCACCATGCCGATGCTGATAAATTTCTCGCCGCGGCCGATCGCCTTCAGGCCCAGGTAGAGCACCCCTGCCGCCGGGACGAAAAACAACACGCTGCCCAGCGCCGGCGAGATGCCAAACAACGAGTGCAGCAGCTTGCCGCTGCCGGTCATATAAGCCGTCAATGCGCCGACGCTGTTGACGCAAACGGAGAGGAACATCATCAACGCGCCAAAGCCGCCGACGTAGCGCTTCGATAAACCGCTGAGCTGCAGATGTTTCCGGGTGCGGAGCGTGGATTCCGCGACATAGAGCATAGTCACCGTCGTCAGGCTGCCCACCAGCACCAGCCAGAACAGCAGCGGTAAGAAGCCCGCTTTGCTCGACGCATAGGCGATAGAGAGGACACCCGCACCGATATTGGTACCGACAATCATCGATACGCCTTCGACGAAGCTCAGAGATTTTGTAGGGACAGCCGTACGTTCCCGGCCGGTGAGGACGGGAGAAAAGGTGGAGTTTTCAGACATAATACTTTCCGTTTTACTCCGACGGTTTTTACCGCCGGAAAAAAGGTGATATCAGGGTGATAAACCACTCACGCTGAGCATGAACAGCCGGCTGCGGCGTCCTGTTTCTGTTCGGCTTCCGTGCCGCCGCAGCCCGCCGGGGAGACGTTAGCTCTTCAGGATGCGCGCCAGAATATCCAGCGCTTTCGAGAACTGGGCGTCGGGGATAGTCAACGGATACAGGAAGCGGATCACGTTGCCGTAGACGCCACAGCTCAACAGCAGCAGGCCGTTTTCCTGCGCTTTCTGTTGCACCTGGCGGGTGAACTCCGGCGACGGCTCGCCAGTTTGCGGATCGTTAAATTCCACCGCCACCATCGACCCCCGGCCACGGACATCAACGATCGCCGGGCAGGTGGCGCGCGCCTGGTTGAGCACTTCCTGCAGATGGCTACCCAACTGATCAGCGCGCTGACACAGCTGCTCTTCGGCAATGACATCCAGCACCGCGTGTGCCGCGGCCACCGCCAGCGGGTTACCGGCATAGGTTCCGCCCAGCCCGCCAGGCGCTGGCGCATCCATCACCTCAGCGCGACCGACAACGCCCGACAGCGGGAAGCCGCCGGCGAGGCTTTTCGCCATCGTCATCAGATCCGGTTTCACCTCATAGTGCTGCATAGCGAACAGCTTGCCGGTGCGGGCGAAACCGGTCTGCACTTCATCAGCGATCAGCAGAATGCCGTGGGTATCGCACAGGTCGCGCAGCGCCTGCATAAAATCGGCCGGCGCGACGTTAAAGCCGCCTTCCCCCTGGATCGGCTCGAGGATGATGGCCGCTACCTGGTCCGGCGCAATATCCGCTTTGAAAATGCGCTCCAGGCTTTTCAGCGCATCCGCGGTGGTCACGCCGTGCGCCTCATTGGGATAAACGCCGTGATAGACCGATCCCGGGAACGGCCCGAAGCCGATTTTGTAAGGAGCAACCTTACCGGTGAGGGCCATGGTCATAAAAGTACGGCCGTGGAAGCCGCCGCCGAAAGTAATCAGCCCCGGGCGGCCGGTGTAAGCGCGGGCAATTTTCACCGCGTTCTCGACCGCTTCCGCGCCGGTAGTGAAGAAGGCCGTTTTTGCCGGCCCGTCAATTGGCGCCAGATCGTTGATACGCTCCGCCAGCGAAACATAGCTTTCGTACGGCACAATCTGATAGGCGGTGTGGGTGAACGCCTGCAGCTGATCGGCGACTGCGGCGACCACTTTCGGATGGCGGTGACCGGTATTTAACACGGCGATCCCGGCGGCGAAATCGATCACCTCATTGCCTTCGATATCCCACAGCGTGGCGTTTTCCGCCTTCTCGACAAAGTAGTTACACATTACGCCTACGCCGCGCGGCGTCGCCTGCTGGCGACGTTGATTCAGTTCTGAACTTTTCACCTGCGAATCTCCTGTCATGTATGTCACGTTATCGCAACAAATTAGAAACGATGTCGTTTATTTACACAGGAGTTGGCCCTATAATCGAGTACCAATTTAGAATATCTGAGGGATCCAATTGCGTTCGCTGGTGGGTGACCTGGTGCTGGTCCGTCTGCAGGAAGAGCGGGATCCTCTTCTGCACAAACGCTTATATAACGCGCTGCGCCGCGCGATCCTCGACGGTTCGCTGGCGCCGCAAAGCCGCCTGCCGCCGTCGCGCGATCTGGCGGGTGAACTCGGCGTATCTAGAAACACCATACTAACAACTTATGAACAATTGCTGGCGGAAGGATATGTGGTTTCCCGCAGGGGAAGTGGAACATTCGTTGCCCAAACCGCACCTGAGAGCTCATTGACGGCTAAAGATCAGCAAGAAAACAGCAGTATCGCGTCACCGACGGCACATCTTTCACGCCGTGGCCAGCACCTGCTCGGCCAGGTCAGCGCCAGCCCGCGCCAGTGGGGGGCGTTTATACCCGGCGTGCCGGACGTTAACGCCTTTCCCCACCCGCTGTTCAGTAAGATCCAGGCCCGTATCAGCCGTCGGCCCAAACCGGAGCGGCTCAGCTATAGCTGCAACGGTGGCACCCCGGAACTGCAGCAGGCGCTGGTGGATTATCTGCGCGTGTCGCGCGGCGTCCACTGTCAGGCAGATCAAATTCTTATTACCGAGGGGATCCACCAGGCGATCGATCTGGTCACCCGCATGCTGTGTGACAACGGCGATCTGGCGTGGGTGGAGGAGCCTTCCTATTGGGGGATCCGCCACGTGCTGGCAATGAACGACGTTCGGGTGGAACCCCTGACCGTCGATGCCAACGGCCTGTGCCCACCGGAAACGGTTGACGACGCGCCGAGACTCATCTTCGTCACGCCTTCCCACCAGTATCCGCTGGGCGCGGTGATGAGCCTTGAGCGCCGCCAGCGGCTGCTGGCGCTCGCTCGCCAGCAGGGCAGCTGGATCGTCGAAGATGATTATGACAGCGAATTTCGCTTTTCCGGTCAGCCGATCCCCGCCCTGCAGGGGCTGGTCCCCGATGCCCCGGTGGTCTATATCGGCACCTTCAGCAAGACGCTCTATCCCGGCCTGCGCCTGGGCTACGTGGTGATCCCGCGTCCGCTGGTCAGCGACCTGAAGCACGCCCATGCCGAGCTTTACCGCGGCGGCCATTCGCTGATCCAGATGGCGCTGGCGGAGTTTATTACCGCCGGCCACTATTCGGCCCATATCCGCCGTATGCGGTTGCTCTACAGCCGTCGCCGCGCCTTTTTAACTGAGCTTATCCAGCGGCACTGTATGCCGTACGCCCTGTCTGACTTCAGCGATAATGCCGGGCTGCATTTGATCCTCAATTTGCCCGCAGAGGCTGACGATGTGGCGATCGCCAGAGAGGCCAATGCGCGCCATATTCTGGTGCGGCCGCTGTCGCGTTACTACCTGACGACGGCGCGGAAGAAAGGATTACTGATGGGATTCGCCAGCCAGCCCGAAGAGCAGATGGCGCCGGCGTTCAGCGTCTTACTCGGCTGCCTGCAGACGCACTGCCCGCAGATGCTCCTGCCCCGGGAGGACGCCGAAAAACAAAACGCCCCGACCTGAGGCGGGGCGTTATCGGGGAGCCTGATATCAGGTATCAGGCAGGCGTGGCGTATCAGGCTTCGATAGCGGCACGCAGTTTTTTCATGGCGTTCTTTTCCAGCTGACGCACGCGCTCTGCGGAGACGCCGTAGCGGTCGGCCAGTTCCTGCAGCGTGGACTTGTTGTCTTCGTCCAGCCAGCGGGCGCGGATGATGTCCTGGCTACGCTCGTCCAGGCCCTGCATCGCGTCAGTCAGCTTATTCGCCGCCTGCTCTTCCCAGTTGTCGTCTTCGATGCCGTCGGCAAAGTTAGACGTTTTGTCCTGCAGATACAGGACCGGTGCCATCGGCTGGCTGTCGGACTCATCGTCGGACGACATGTCGAAGGTCATGTCCTGGGCCGCCATACGGGATTCCATCTCGCGGACGTCTTTGCTCGACACGCCCAGCTCACGGGCCACCATTTCCACTTCATCCTGGTTGAACCAACCCAGACGCTGTTTGGTTTTACGCAGGTTAAAGAACAGTTTACGCTGTGCTTTGGTGGTAGCGACCTTCACAATACGCCAGTTACGCAGCACGTATTCGTGAATTTCGGCTTTAATCCAGTGCACGGCGAAGGAGACCAGGCGCACACCCACTTCCGGGTTGAAGCGACGCACGGCTTTCATCAGGCCGATATTGCCTTCCTGGATCAGATCCGCCTGCGGCAGGCCATAGCCCGAGTAGTTACGAGCAATGTGAACAACAAAGCGCAGGTGAGACAGAATCAGCTTTTTCGCTGCTTCCAGATCGCCCTGGTAATGCAGCTTTTCAGCAAGCTCCCGCTCTTCATCAGCCGACAGCATCGGCCAAGTGTTAGCGGCCCGGATGTACGATTCCAGGTTACCAACGGGGGCTAAAGCTAAAGTTTGCATTTCTTTGGTCATTCAAATCCTCTCAATTGATATCTTCTGACGCGTTCTTGTCCCCATCAGGCAACAAGCATGCCAGCATTCATGAGCAACGAGAATATCACTCACATTAGTATCAGACAGTGATTTTATCCACAAGTTCCATGCAACGGTGTGAATAAATTACGCACAAAATGTGACACCACGATGAACAAGTGAGGGCAGGAAAAGGAGAACAAGCTTGCGGTATCTTTCCCTGCGAACAGGAACTCATTGCAGCAGGGAAAGATTATATCACGCTTTTTTTAATCGGGAGTAAAGTGACGTAAATGTTGCACTGTCGCCAGCCAGGCGGCGACCCAACCGATCATCGAGCAGACAATCAGCATCAACAGGCACTCGTCGAAGCCCAGGCCGCTCAGCTCAAACTGGGTACCGAACACTTTCGCCACTTCGGTCACCGCCGACGAGAGGCGCATCACCAGAATCTCCGACAGGATCAGCGATAAAAACGCGCCGGAGAAGCCCAGCATCGCCCCACCATAGAGGAACGGACGCAGGATAAAGCCGTCGGTGGCGCCGATTAGCTTCTGCACGTTAATGGTATCGCGGCGGGCGAAGATGCTCAGACGCACGCTGTTGCCGATCACCAGGAACACCGCCGCCACCATCAGCACGCCGATCATCGCCGACACGCGGCCTACCAGCCCGGTAAGCGAGGAGAGACGGGCAAACCAGCTGTCGTCCATCCGCACCTCATCCACCCCCTGGATCCGCGATACCCGTTCGCGCAGGGTATTCAGCGCTTCCGTGCTCTGGAAATCCAGCTTCGGTACCACGATGGCGACCGCCGGCAGCGGGTTCTCTTCCAGCATATCCAGTGCGCCGCCAAAGCCTGACCAGTTACGGAATTCGCCCAGCGCCTCGTCACGGGACAAATAGTTTACCTTGTCGACGCCCTGCTCCGCCTGCAGTTGGCCCACCACCCGCGCCGCGGCGTCGTCATCCAGCGTTTTTTCCAGATAAACGGTGATCTGCGGCGATGGATAGTACTGTGACGCCGCGCTGCTAACGTTTTTGTAGACCATGTAGCAGACGCTTGGCAGGGTCAACGAAATGGCGATGACCATCACCGTCAGGAAGGTCGCCAGCGGCGTGCTTTTTAGATCCTGCAACGCGCCGTGCCAGGCATAGCGCACCTGTTCGTTGAACACGTTACTCTTACGCGAGGCCGGGTTAGGCGCCGCTTTCGGCCGTTTTGGCGCATTGCGCCCGCCGCCGCTGCCGCCCGCCGCGTTGCGCAGGCGATCGAACTTACTGCCGAACTGGCGAATCTGGTTCATTGCGTCGCGCTTATTCACCCCGAATGCCTCCATGCAGATGGCCGTCGCTGAGCGACAGCACGCGGTACGGACGACTGGAGATAAGTCCCAGATCGTGCGTCGCCATCAGTACCGTCACCCCAACGCGGTTAAACTCTTCAAACAGACGTAAAATCCCCTCCGAGAGCGCCTCGTCGAGGTTACCGGTCGGTTCATCCGCCAGCAGCACCGCCGGCTTGTTGACCACCGCGCGGGCAATACCCACGCGCTGCTGCTCACCGCCGGAGAGCTGAATCGGAAAGTTCTTCGCTTTGTCCAGCAGGCCGACCTTGTCCAGCGCCGCCGAGACGCGGCGACGAATGTCATCGCCGCTGGCACCGGCGATAATCAGCGGGATCGCCACGTTGTCATACACGGTACGATCCATCAGCAAATGGTGGTCCTGGAAAATCATGCCGATCTGGCGGCGCAGGAACGGCACCTCACGGCTCTTCAGACGGCTGATTTCATGACCGCTGAAGAAGATTTTCCCGGCGCTGGGCCGTTCGATACCACAGATAAGCTTCAGCAGAGTACTCTTCCCTGCGCCGGAATGGCCGGTCAGAAACGCCATCTCGCCCGGCTGCAGGTGGAAGGTCACCCCCTGCAGCGCTTGTCTCCCACCGAGATAGGCTTTGCTGACTTGTTCAAAGCGAATCATTCTTAATCCTCTCGGGCAAAAAGTGCCTCAATAAAGTCGCCCGCATTAAACGGACGCAGATCCTCAATACGCTCGCCGACGCCAATATAGCGAATCGGAATACCGAACTGATCGGCCACCGAGAAGATCACGCCGCCTTTGGCGGTGCCGTCCAGCTTGGTCAGGGTGATCCCGGTCAATCCTACCGCTTCATGGAACAGTTTGGCCTGGCTAATGGCATTCTGCCCGGTGCTGGCGTCAATAGTTAACATCACCTCATGCGGCGCGTCGACGTCCAGTTTTTTCATCACCCGGACAATCTTCTTCAGCTCTTCCATCAGGTGCGATTTATTCTGCAGACGCCCGGCGGTGTCGGCAATCAGTACGTCAACATGGCGCGCCTTCGCCGCCTGAATGGCGTCGAAAATCACCGAGGCGGAGTCCGCGCCGGTATGCTGGGCGATCACCGGGATATTGTTACGCTGACCCCAGACCTGCAACTGTTCCACCGCCGCCGCACGGAAGGTATCCCCCGCCGCCAGCATCACCGATTTACCCTGCTGCTCAAACTGACGCGCCAGCTTGCCGATGGTGGTGGTTTTCCCCACCCCGTTTACGCCGACCATCAGAATAACAAACGGCGTTTTGCCTTCAACGTTCAGCGGCTCATCCACTTTGGCGAGAATCTCGCCCATCTCTTCTTTCAGCAGGCCGTACAGCGCTTCCGCATCGCGCAGTTGCTTACGGCTGGCGCCTTCCGTCAGGTTGGTAATGATCTTGCGGGTGGTTTCCACCCCGACGTCGGCGATCAGCAGTTGCTCTTCCAGCTCTTCAAACAGATCATCGTCGATCTTCTTGCCGCGGAACAGACTGATAAATCCGGAACCGAGGTTCTCTTTGGTTTTCAGCAGGCTACGCTTGAGGCGGGCGAAAAAGCCTTCTTTCGTCGGCTTTTCCTGCTCCTGAGCCAGCGCTTCCACCGGCGCCTCGTCCTCGGGCTCCGGCACCACGACCGCCGCCTCTTCTGCCGCCTCGGCCGCCAGCGCCAGTGCTTCCAGCTCTTCATCGCTTAACGGGGCGTCCTCTTCAGGGACATCCGTCTCCTGCGGCTCGGCGATAACGTCTGCCACAGGCTGCTCTGCTACGGCTTCCGCCACCACCGGTTCGGCGATAACCTCTTCCGCCAGCGGCTCAACCACCGCAGGCTGTTCAGGCGGTTCGCTGATCGCGGGCTCCGGTTCAACAACAGGCGCGTCTTCGGCCAGAGCAGGCGTTTCCACCCCCTCTTCTTCCTGCACGCTGGCAGGCTCCGCGAGGTGCGCTTTTTCGCTTTCGACTACCGTCTCGGTCACTTCAACGACGTCTTCGGCAAACGCTTCCGGGTCTGCTTTCGGCGCGCTCGGCTCAGCAGGGGTTTCCGCTACCGGCGTCTCATCGGCAACCGCTTGTTGTTCTTCTACTTTTTGTTCAGTCTCGGTTTCCTGTGCCTGTTCTTTCTGTCCAAAGCCCAGCCAGGAAAAGAAGCCACGTTTTTTCTCTTTTGCCATTTGCGACCACACTCCTCGCTGTTTTATTCATGGCGCAGCTTCATCAGAAGCTGAAAAAATGATGAAATTAGTCGGATAGTCTATCACTTAACTTAACTCGCAGCACCGCCCCCGGATTAAGGTTTCGTCAACCGCCGTCGATCGCTAGAATAGCAGGCCGGAAGTTGAGACTTGAGCAGAGAGATGAAAAAACCAAACCACGCGGGCAGCGGCCAGATCCGCATTATCGGTGGGCAATGGCGCGGCCGTAAATTACCGGTGCCGGAGAGCCCGGGCCTGCGGCCGACCACCGACCGGGTTCGCGAAACCCTTTTTAACTGGCTGGCGCCGTCCATCGTTGACGCGCACTGCCTCGACTGCTTTGCCGGCAGCGGCGCGCTGGGGCTGGAGGCGCTGTCCCGCTATGCGGCCAGCACCACACTACTGGAGATGGAGCGCGGCGTAGCCCAGCAGTTGCAAAAAAATCTCGCCACCCTGAAAGCGGATCGCGGCAAGGTGATCACCACCAACACCCTCAGCTTCCTGAGCCTGCCGGGGACACCGCACCAGATCGTGTTCGTCGACCCGCCGTTCCGTCAGGGGCTGCTGGAGGAGACGCTACGTCTGCTGGAGACACAAGGCTGGCTGGCCGATGAGGCCCTGGTGTATGTCGAAAGCGAAGTCGAAAATGGCTTACCGCCGGTGCCAGCTAACTGGCAGCTGTATCGTGAAAAAGTGGCCGGACAGGTCGCCTACCGTCTTTACCAACGTGAGGCCCAAGGAGAGCACCATGCTGATTAATTTAGGCCGCCTGCTGATGCTGTGCGTCTGGGCCTTTCTGTTATTGAATCTGTTTCAGCCCTTCCCGAAGCCGCTGAATATCTTCGTCAACGTCGCGCTGATTTTCATGATCCTGATGCACGGGCTGCAGTTGACGCTGCTGAAGGCGACGCAGCCGAAAGAGGCGCCGCCGCTAAGCCGCTTTGAGCAAATCCGCATTTTTATCTTCGGCGTGTTTGAGCTCGTCGCCTGGCAGAAAAAACTGAAGGCGACGCTGAAAAAGTAGTCCTGAAAAGGGCTCAGTGATCGGGCGTAAACGCCACGAACGCTGTGCCCTTATAACTCAACATCCCGCGATCGCCCACGCTCAGCGCATGATATTGCGGCGCTTCAAGGCGAAACACCACCTCCAGCCCACCATTTTCGGGGCGAAAGCTCGCTTCATAGCGCATCTCACTGCCTGCAGGCGTCACCGTCTGCTGCCGCGAGCGCCGATCGTTAATCACTTTTTCCCGTTTATTGCTGACGATAACCCGCTTTTGCAGCAACGGCGCGGCGTCATTCGCCTGTTTCTCACGGCGCTGCTGTACATAGCGAAACGAAGCCGCCACCACAATCACCGCGACAACCAGAACAAAAAAGAGGGGCATTTTACTCATTAAGGTTACCCATAAAAAATATCAAGAATCAGCATACTGCGTCGGGAATAACATTGTCATCTGCTACGCCAAACCACTACACTGAGTTGTAGCATCACGCATCCGTAACTTTCTTTATGATAACAGATACAGGGACTTACTATGCTTTGGTCATTTATTGCTGTCTGTTTCTCCGCATGGCTTTATGTCGATGCATCCTATCGTGGGCCGGCCTGGCGACGCTGGGTATTTAAACCAGTCACCCTGATTCTGTTGCTGTTTCTGGCCTGGCAGGCGCCGATGTTCAATGCCATCAGCTATCTGGTGCTGGCTGGCCTGTGCGCCTCGCTGCTCGGCGACGCCCTGACCCTGCTGCCGCGCCAGCGGGTGATGTACGCGGTGGGCGCTTTCTTCCTGTCACATCTGCTGTATACCATTTGGTTCGCCAGCCAGCTGACGCTGTCGTTCTTCTGGCCGCTGCCGCTGGTGCTGCTGGTATTCGGCGCCCTGCTGATGGCGGTGATCTGGAGTCGGCTGGAAGAGATGAAAATGCCGGTGCTGACCTTTATCGGAATGACGCTGGTGATGGTCTGGCTGGCCGGTGAGCTGTGGTTTGCCCGCCCCACCAACACCGCGCTGTCTGGTTTCGCCGGCGCGGCCCTGCTGCTACTGAGCAATGCCGTGTGGCTGGTGAGCCACTACCGTCGCCGCTTCCGCGCCGATAACGCCATTGCCGCCGCGTTCTACTTTGCCGGCCACTTCCTGATCGTGCGCGCATTGTACCTGTAATTTAGTCCTTGACTCTGGAGTCGACTCCAGAGTGTATCCTACGGCTAATGAGAAAATTATCATTTCCCGGAGGGTGCCATGTCGACTCCAGACGCGCAGGATAAAAAAGTTCCACAATTCTCGTCATTCACCATGCGGCCAGCGACTGCGCCGGCGGAGAGCTGCTGCACAGACCACGCCTGCGCCACAGAATCCGCCCCTGCCGCCGAAGCACTCAGCGACGCCCGCTATAGCTGGCAGGTTGATGGCATGGACTGCGCCGCCTGCGCCCGCAAGGTGGAAACCGCGGTTCGCCAGGTGCCCGGCGTCAGTCAGGTTCAGGTGCTGTTCGCCACAGAAAAGCTGCTGGTTAACGCCGAGGGCGATATCCGCGCTCAGGTTGAGAACGCGGTCCGCCAGGCGGGCTATACGCTGCGCGATGCCGATGCTCCCGCAACAGAGAAAACCCGAGGGTCGCTGCTGCGCGACAATCTGCCGTTACTGACGCTGGTTATCATGATGGCCCTGAGCTGGGGGCTGGAGCAGGCCAACCACCCCGCCGGTCAGTTGGCCTTTGTTGCTACCACCCTGGTCGGCCTGTGGCCGGTTGCTCGCCAGGCGCTGCGCCTGATCAAGAGCGGGAGCTGGTTCGCCATTGAAACGCTGATGAGCGTCGCCGCCATCGGGGCGCTGTTTATCGGCGCCACTGCGGAAGCGGCGATGGTGCTGTTGCTGTTCCTGATCGGCGAGCGTCTCGAAGGCTGGGCCGCCAGCCGCGCACGGCAGGGGGTGAGCGCGCTGATGGCGCTGAAGCCCGACACCGCCATCCGTCTGCGCAACGGCGTGCGGGAAACCGTCGCCCAGCGCGACCTGCGTCCCGGAGATGTGATTGAAGTGGCCGCCGGCGGGCGTCTGCCGGCGGATGGCCAGCTGCTGTCGCCGTTTGCCAGCTTTGATGAAAGCGCCCTGACCGGCGAGTCGGTACCAGTGGAGCGTCAGACCGGGGAACGGGTAGCGGCGGGCGCCACCAGCGTCGATCGCCTGGTGCAGCTTACCGTGATATCCGAACCGGGCGACAGCGCCATCGACCGCATCCTGAAGCTGATTGAAGAGGCAGAGGAGCGTCGGGCGCCGATCGAGCGCTTCATCGACCGCTTCAGCCGGATCTACACCCCGGCCATTATGGTCGTAGCCTTGTTGGTCGCCATTGTCCCGCCGCTGTTCTTCGCCAGCGCCTGGCTGCCGTGGATTTATAAAGGACTGACGCTGCTGCTGATCGGCTGTCCGTGTGCGCTGGTCATCTCCACGCCGGCGGCCATCACCTCCGGCCTGGCGGTCGCCGCCCGCCGCGGGGCGCTAATCAAAGGCGGTGCGGCGCTGGAACAGCTGGGCCAGGTGCGGCAGGTGGCGTTCGATAAAACCGGCACCCTGACCGTCGGCCAGCCGCAGGTGACTTCGGTTGTCGCCACAGCTGAGGTTGACGACAACGCGCTGCTGGCGCTGGCGGCGGCGGTGGAGCAAGGCTCCAGCCACCCACTGGCGCAGGCCATCGTCCGTGAAGCACAGCGGCGTCAGCTGAGTATTCCGCTTGCCAGCGGCCAGCGGGCGCTGGCGGGCTCTGGTATCGAAGCCGAGGTGAACGGCAGCCGCATCTTGATCTGCGCCGCCAGCAAAGCCTCCCCGGCAGAGCATGAGGCGCAGATCCAGCAGCTGGAGAGCGCCGGGCAAACGGTGGTGCTGGTGATGCGCGGCGAGACGCTGCTCGGCATCCTGGCGCTGCGCGACACTCTGCGCGATGACGCGCGTCAGGCGGTGGATGCCTTACACCAGTTAGGGGTGCAGGGGGTGATCCTCACCGGAGATAACCCGCGCGCCGCGGCGGCCATCGCCAGCGAACTGGGGCTGGAATTCCGCGCGGGTCTGCTGCCGGAGGACAAAGTGAAAGCCGTCATGACGCTGAATGCCGATGCGCCGCTGGCGATGGTCGGGGACGGCATCAACGACGCTCCGGCGATGAAAGCAGCCACCATCGGCATCGCCATGGGCAGCGGCACCGACGTGGCACTGGAAACCGCCGACGCCGCGCTGACCCATAATCGTCTGATCGGCCTGGCGCAGATGATTTCCCTGGCGCGCGCCACCCATGCCAATATTCGCCAGAACATCGCGATTGCCTTAGGGCTGAAGGGGATTTTCCTCGTCACCACCCTGCTCGGCCTGACCGGCCTGTGGCTGGCGGTGCTGGCGGATACCGGCGCCACCGTGCTGGTAACGGCTAACGCGGTGCGGTTATTGCGTAAGAAGTTGTAGCATAGATACCGACTTCCCTGCTCGCGCTACGCTTAGCAGGGCTACGGTTCCGGACCGTGGGTAGCCCGGATAAGGCGCAACGCGCCGCCATCCGGGATATTCCCTGCTCGCGCTACGCTTAGCAGGGCTACGGTTCCGGACCGTCGGGTAGCCCGGATAAGACGCAACGCGCCGCCATCCGGGGTATTCCCTGCTCGCGCTGCGCTTAGCAGGGCTACGATTCCGGACCGTCGGGTAGCCCGGATAAGGCGCTACGCGCCGCCATCCGGGGTATTCCCTGCTCGCGCTGCGCTTAGCAGGGCTACGATTCCGGACCGTCGGGTAGCCCGGATAAGGCGCAACGCGCCGCTATCCGGGAAAAGCTCAGCGGCTTTTGCGGATCAGATAGCGGTACGGCAGGGCTTCGGTTTCCTGGGCCACCAGCTCATGCTCCATAAAGCGGCAGAATCCCGGGATATCGCGGGTGGTGGCCGGATCGTCAGCAATAATCAGCAGCGTCTCGCCGACCGGCATCGTCCGCACGGTTTTACGCACCATCATGACCGGCTCCGGGCAGCGGAGCCCCAGAGCATCCAGGGTATGGTCAGGAGTGGAGAAAAGTTCGCTCATTTTAGTCTCACGTCAACAAAACGGCCCTAGTTTACCCCCAGTTCGCCAGTACGCAAGCCAGGTTAACGTTTGCGCGAAAAACAACCATTGCATTACGCCGGTAACGCAGTATCATGCAGCCGTTTTTTATTGGGTTCCCTCACCCCAACGTTCCGCTGCCGATTGCTCCTTAACCTGAAGCATGACGGGCATAAAAAGGTCACAATATGAATCCGTTTACTACCGTACAGCGCAAAAAAGCGCTCGTCTGGCTTTCGCTATTTCATCTGCTGGTGATCACCTCCAGCAACTATCTGGTTCAGCTGCCGATCTCCATTTTTGGTTTCCATACCACCTGGGGCGCGTTTAGTTTTCCGTTTATCTTCCTCGCCACCGATCTGACGGTACGCATTTTTGGCGCACCGCTGGCGCGACGCATCATTTTCGCGGTGATGGTCCCGGCGCTGGTCATTTCCTACGGTGTCTCCGCCCTGTTTTACATGGGCGAGTGGCAGGGCTTTGCCGCGCTGGGCACTTTTAATCTCTTCGTCGCGCGTATCGCCATCGCCAGCTTTATGGCCTATGCGCTGGGGCAGATCCTCGACGTCCACGTCTTTAACCGCCTGCGGCAGAGCCGCCACTGGTGGCTGGCCCCCACCGCCTCAACGCTGTTCGGCAACATTAGCGATACCGTCGCATTCTTCTTTATCGCTTTCTGGCGCAGCCCGGACCCATTTATGGCCGCCCACTGGGGGGAAATCGCCCTCGTCGACTACAGCTTTAAAGTGCTTATCAGCATCATTTTCTTCCTGCCGATGTACGGCGTGTTGTTAAATATGCTGTTGAAAAGACTGGCGGATAAATCTGATTTGTCGGCATTGCAGCCGAGTTAAAGGTACTCGCGGGCTGATGTGTTAAGATAGCCGGATGAGCCATTAGTGGCCGTTTATCGAAAGGAAGATGTCAATGCGCAATTTGGTTAAATATGTCGGTATTGGCCTGCTGGTGATGGGGCTTGCCGCCTGCGATAACAGCGATTCAAAAGCGCCAACCGTTGGCGCAGCAGCGGAGAGCAATGCCAGCGGCCAGGCAATCAGCCTGCTGGATGGCAAGCTGAGCTTCACCCTGCCTGCGGGCATGGCCGACCAGAGCGGCAAACTGGGTACCCAGGCGAACAACATGCACGTCTACTCTGACGCTACCGGCCAGAAAGCGGTCATCGTCATCGTCGGCGACAGCACCAATGAAGATCTGGCGGTGCTGGCGAAACGTCTGGAAGATCAGCAGCGTAGCCGCGACCCGCAGCTACAGGTGGTGAGCAATAAATCGCTGGAGATTAAAGGCCATACCCTGCAGCAGCTGGACAGCATCATCTCCGCCAAGGGGCAGACCGCGTGGTCTTCCGTACTGCTTGGCAAAGTGGATGACAAACTGCTGACCCTGCAGGTGACCCTGCCGGCGGACAACCAGCAGCAGGCACAGACCGAAGCAGAAAGCATCATCAACACCCTCACCATTCAGTAATTACTGGCCTGGTGCGATGGCCTCCGGTTCGCTAACCGGGGGCCGTTTTTTTAGCCGCCAGCCCAACAGCAGCGCCGCCATCACCAGCCCCGCCGCGGCGAGATAAATCATCGAGATCCCGGTCCACGCCATCAGCAATCCGGCCAGCGGCCCGGTAACGCCCAACGACAAATCCATAAACACGGTATAGGTCGCCAGCGCCGACCCCTGATTGTGCTGCGGCACCGCTTTGACTGCCACCACCCCCAGCGCCGGGAAGACCAGCGAGAACCCCGCCCCGGTAAGGAAGGTACCGATCTTCGCCAACAGCGGCGTATCGGCAATGCCAACCAGCAACAGTCCGATAATCTCCACGCTAAAGCAGAGCATCGCCACGTTCAGTCCACCGAGGCGATGAATACCGTTAGGAAACAGCAGCCGCGTGCCAACGAACGCGCAGCTGAATAACGTCAGAGCAAAAGCCGCGCCGTCCCAGCCTTTGGCGTCATAAAACAGCGTGATAAAGGTGGCGATCACCCCGAAGCCGGCGGAGGCCAGCGCCAGCGCCACACCGTAGGGCCAGACCCGACCAAGCACCGCGCGAAACGACATCGCTTTACCTTTGGCTGCCTTCACCGCCGCGCGGGGCAGCGCACAGAGGATCGCCACCAGCGCCACCGCCATAATGACCACCGCCAGGCCGCTGAGGCCAATATGCGAATAGCACAGCACGCCGAGCGGCGCGCCCATCGCCATCGCCCCGTAGGTCACAATCCCGTTCCACGAAATCACCCGGCCGATATGCAGCGAACCGACCACGCCGACGCCCCACAGCGTCGACCCGGTGCCGGCAAAGCTCTGACCGATTCCAAGGATCACCCGCCCGAGGCATAACAGCAGCAGGCTAATCAGTGGCCAGCCGCTGCTGCATGCCGCCAGCAGATAGCTCAGACCGCTCAAAAAACAGCCACAGAGACCGAAGACAACAATCTTTTTGGGCCCCAGCAGGTCGGCGTAGCGCCCGGCGTGCGGGCGGCTGAGCAGCGTGGCGAAATATTGCAGACTAATCACCAGCCCGGCCCAGAAAGCGCTAAAGCCCATGACATCATGAACATAGCCGGGCAGCACCGCCAGCGGCAGGCCGATGGTGAGATAGCTGGCAAAGTTAAAGATGACGACAGAGACAATCCGCAGATTGAGGCGCAGTCCATTGAGCGCCGGTTCGGCGACGGGTTCGGTCATCAGGTTCCACCAGATTTCGACAACCAGCTTTCACTATTACCACGCTGTCGGCGGAAAAGCAGCCCTCCTTTCGGAATATTGGCAGTCGGCGAACCGCTACACTTATCTGGCGCGACTCATAAAAGGAATCCCTATGTCCTCTCCGCAGGCTGATAAAGCCGGGCTCCATATTCTACTTAAGCTGGCAGCGCTGGTGATTATCCTCGCCGGGATCCACGCCGCCGCCGATATTCTGGTGCAGCTGCTGCTGGCGCTGTTTTTCGCTATTGTCCTCAACCCGCTGGTCACCTGGTTCATTCGCCGCGGGGTGCGCCGTCCGTTCGCCATTACCCTGGTGGTAACGGCGATGCTGGTGATGCTCACCGCGCTGCTTGGCGTACTGGCGGCGTCGCTCAATGACTTTGTCGCCATGCTGCCCGATTTCAACCGCGCCCTGACGCGCAAGATCCTCCAGCTCCAGGAGTATCTCCCCTTCCTTAACCTGCATATCAATCCGGAGCGCATGCTGCGGCGCATGGATTCAGAACGGCTGATGACCTGGGCCACGACGCTAATGACCCAGCTTTCCGGGGCGATGGCCAGCATCGTGCTGCTGGTGATGACGGTGATCTTTATGCTGTTTGAGGTTCGCCACCTGCCCTACAAACTGCGCTTTGCCCTCAATAATCCTCGCCTGCATATCGCCGGACTGCACCGGGCGCTGAAAGGCGTCACCCATTATCTGGCGCTGAAGACGCTGATTAGCCTGTGGACCGGGCTGATTGTCTGGCTGGGGCTGCTGGCGATGGGGGTACAGTTCGCCCTGATGTGGGGGGTGCTGGCGTTTCTGCTGAACTATGTGCCGAACATTGGCTCCGCCATCTCCGCTATCCCCCCTATGCTGCAGGCGCTGCTGTTTAGCGGCATTTATGAGTGCCTGTTGGTCGGGGCGCTGTTTCTGGTGGTGCATATGGTGCTGGGCAACATGGTGGAGCCGCGCATGATGGGCCACCGGCTGGGGATGTCGACCCTGGTGGTGTTCCTGTCGTTGCTGGTCTGGGGCTGGCTGCTGGGGCCGGTGGGGATGCTGCTCTCGGTGCCGTTAACCAGCGTCTGTAAAATCTGGATGGAGACCACCGTCGGGGGCAGCAAGCTGGCGCTCCTGCTCGGCCCGGGGCGTCCCAAAAGCCGGCTCCCCGGCTAGCGGCGTTTGACCGGCCAGAAGATCGTTAATACGCCGGCGACGATGATCGCCACGCCCAGCAGCGATTGCCAGTAGAACGGCTCATGCCAGCCGGGCAGCCAGATGGCGGCGGCCCACACGAGGATATAGCTCAGGCTCAGCAGCGCATACGCTTTCGACAGCGGCAGGCGATGCAGGGCAAAGTACCAGCAGACCATCGACAGCAGGTAGCCCAGCAGGCCGAAAAACAGGCCGAAGGTACCTGGCTGAAAATGCAGCAGATGTTGGATAAATACCAGAATATCGGTCAGCGGCGGCAGGGCCACCATGGCGCTGCGCAGCAGGAGCTGCGCGGCGCTGACGAGGCCGACACTGAATAATGCCCAGAGAAAGCCCATCAGACGCTGGTCCCCAGAATGACGATGCCCACGACGATCAACCCGACGCCAAACCAGTGACGACGGGCGACCGGCTCATGCCAGATACCCCAGCCCGCCAGGGTAACCCAAACGAAGTTCAGGCTCAGCATTGGGTAGGCGATGCTGACCGGAATAGACTGCAGGACGCTCAGCCACAGCAGCATGCCGCAGCCGAGGCATAACAGCGCCATCCCCAGCCAGAAGAGTATATGGCGACTCCGCCGTCCGCGACGGGACGGGCGGGTCGCCTGTTTCTGGCAGAGTTGTCCGGCGCAGCTCAGCAGGCTGGCGAACACCAGACAGATCCAGACACTCATTGCGGCAGGTACTGAAGGAAGACCACCCGACCCAGCTCGTAGGCGTTATCCGGTTTCGGTAACGGTAAGTCGACCATACTCTCTCCTTTATCCATCAACAGCACCAGCGAGACCGGCCCCTGCTGACGATGCGTGGCCAACCAGTCAGTGAACCCGGCCTGGCTGACAAAGCTTCCCTGAGCGTCCGGCCAGTCGAGACCGTACTTCAGCTCACCCTGTTTGTCGAACATAATAATATCGCTGCGCTTCAGCTCCCAGGCCAGGCCACCGGCGATCCCAACGTTGTTGGTCAGGACGTAACGGCTGGGCTGCAGGGACTCGCTCACAATATCCACGAGGAACTGCGGCTGTTTGCTGTCGATAACCCGGTCCGGGATAGCGAAGCCCACCAGCAGCGCCAGGCCGAGCGGACAGAGCGCGGCGAGGCTCCAGCGGCGGCCAGGGTTTTTCATCGCCAGCCAGCCCATCAGCGCCCAGACGGCGAAGGCGATCGCCGCCAGCAGACATTTATACAGCTCAATCTTGCTCCACACCGGCTTGTGCATCACGCCCCAGGGAGAGACTACCAGCACGGCGACCAGCCCCAGCAGGCCAAATCCCAGGTTGATCATACCGTTGATGCGCAGCGCTTTCGCGCCGGTTTTCGCCGCCTCCAGCGCGTAGCGGGCCATCAGAATCGACAGCGGCACAAAGCACGGCAAGATATAGGTCGGCAGTTTGCCTTTGGCGATACTGAAGAACAGGAACGGCATTGCCACCCAGCCCAGCAGGTATAGCGCCCCTCGCGCCTCATCGCGCTCGCGCCAGCCGCGCTTCAGCGCCCCCGGCAGCAAGGCCAGCCACGGCAGGCTGCCGGCAATCAGGAACGGGATGTAGTACCAGAACGGCGCTTTGTGCTGGGCATCTTTTTCGGCAAAACGCTGAATATGCTCGACCCAGAAGAAGTAGCGCCAGAAGTCCGGCTCACGCTGGGCGATAGCCAGCCCCCAGGGCAGCACCACCAGCGTACAAACGACCACCGCCAGCCAACCGTAGGTCAGCACTTCACGCCAGCGTTTACGGGCGATCACCCACGGCAGAACGCCCACCACCGGCACCGCCAGCGCAAGGAAGCCCTTGGTCATCACCCCCATACCGCAGGCGACGCCCAGCAGCACGTAGCCCAGTATTTTGCCGTTGCGGGTCTGCGCCTGCGTCGCGCCCCAGAAGCTGCACATCGCCAGCGCCAGCCACAGGGTGATCATCGGGTCCAGCACCGCATAGGTGCCGATGCCGTAGACCAGCAGGGCGGTAAGGAAGATAACCGGCGACAGGACGGCTACCCGCTTATCGCGAAAGATCCGCCACGCCAGCCAGGCCACCAGCACAGCGGTCATGGTGATGGCGAAGACCGACCCAAAGCGTACGCCGAAGTTATTATGGCCAAACAGCCACTGACCGATACTGTTGATCCAGTAACCGGCAATCGGCTTTTCGAAGTAGCGCAATCCGAGAAAATGCGGCACCACCCAGTCACCGGTGGCCAGCATTTCACGACTGATCTCCGCGTAGCGGGTTTCATCGGGTTGCCAGAGCAAACGGAAATTGAGCGGCAGCAGGTAATACAGCGCAAACAGCGCAATCAGAGAGACGCCATAGCGAATGCTTTTCATCAAACACCCGAAGTCAGTAATTGTTCACGTCCGAGCCAGCCTTCCCGGCCAGCCAGTTCACCCCGAACCACTTTGCCAGACGGCAGCTCGCTAAAGTCAGCGGGCAGCAGCTGGCTCAGTGGGCAAAACTGAATTTCTTCTTCCGCCGCCATGGTCAGCAGTTCATCGAACTGATCGGCGTAGGCAATACCTTCCACTTCGGCGTGAATGGTATAGACCGGCACGCCCGTGTCGCGATGGATGCAATCCAGCAGGTAGCGGTTAAAGCCAGCGATATCGACCGCCGTGCCCACCGCCTCGTCCCAGGTCGGCAGCGTGACTGGGATCTGCACCGTACCGGACGTGCCGCTACCGAGCTGGGGCAGAAACGGCCGCGTGCCGCGACAGTCGCTGTTGTAGAGAAAATCGAAGGATTCTTTGGCTTTGACTACCCGCTGATCGGCGCGCCAGCCGGCGACAGCCGAGCAGGTGACCGGACGGCCGATAATGCGCTCGAGCTCCAGCAGACCGCGCTCAACCTCCAGCGTTAACCGCTCGGGCGGCCAGACGCCGCTCCACGCCTGCCAGCTGTAATGATCCCAGGCATGCAGCCCGACTTCATGAGACTCGGCGGTCGCGCGGATCACCGCTTCGTTACCCGCGCCGATGCGGCGTCCCGGCCAGGCGGTGCCGGCCAGCAGAATATCCCAGCCGTACAGCGAAGCCGCTCTGGAACGCAGCATCTTCCACAGAAACTTCGGTTTTATCAGGCGCCACAGATGGCGCCCCATATTGTCCGGCCCGACGCTGAAGAAGAAGCTTGCCTGAATCCCGTGCTGGCCCAGCAGGTCCAGCAGCCGCGGAACGCCGTCCCGCGTTCCGCGAAAGGTATCGACATCTATGCGTAAGCCGACCTGTTTCATGGATTTTTATCGTCCACCAGTTCAACCGTGCGCAGGAAGAAGTCCAGCGTATGCTCAACGGTCTCTTCCATCTCGACGGTCGGTTCCCAGTTCAGGCAGCGTTTGGCGTTGCGAATGCTCGGCTTACGATGCTCAACATCCTGGTAGCCCTTCCCGTAGTAATCGCTGCTTTCCACTTCACGGAAGCCGGCAAACGGCGGGAAGCGATCGCGCAGCGGATGGCGTTCGAAGCAGGCGAGCAGCATTTCGGCCAGCTCTTTGATACTCGCTTCGTTTTCCGGGTTACCGATGTTGATGATCTGCCCGTCGCAGCGGCCGTCTTTGTTCTCGATGATGCGGAACAACGCTTCGATACCATCGCTGATATCGGTAAAGCAGCGCTTCTGCTTGCCGCCTTCGATGAGCTTGATCGGCGACCCTTCCACCAGGTTGAGGATCAGCTGGGTGATGGCGCGGGAACTACCGATACGCGCGGCGTTGAGGTTATCCAGGCGCGGACCCATCCAGTTGAACGGACGGAACAGGGTGAACTTGAGATCGTACTTATCGCCGTAGGCCCAGATCACGCGATCCAGCAGCTGCTTGGAAACCGAGTAGATCCAGCGCTGTTTGTTGATCGGCCCGACCACCAGGTTGGAGGTATCTTCGTCGAAGTTTTTGTCGGTGCACATGCCGTACACTTCAGAGGTCGACGGGAAGATGATGCGCTTATTGTATTTCACGCAGTCGCGGATGATCTTCAGGTTCTCTTCGAAATCCAGCTCGAACACGCGCAGCGGGTTACGGGTGTATTCGATCGGGGTCGCGATGGCCACCAGCGGCAGCACCACGTCGCATTTCTTAATGTGATATTCGATCCACTCGGAGTGAATGCTGATATCGCCTTCCACGAAGTGGAAACGTGGGCTCTCAAGGAAACGGCTGATGGCGTCGGAGCCGATATCCAGGCCGTAAATTTCATAGTTGTCGTCCTGCAGCAGGCGCTCGGTCAAATGGTTACCGATAAAGCCATTGACGCCGAGGATCAGCACGCGGGTGCGACGCTTAATCGCCACCACCGGTTTGCTGCTGATCACTGCCCCGGACACCAGGCCAAGCGCCTGCGCCAGCTGAGTGCCCTGCATGTACACACCGCGTTCGGTCTGGCCGGTGACAATTTCCAGCGCCCCGTCCTGACACGCCACGATCAGCGGCGCAACGGAGATAACGGTGCCCGGTTTGGCTGCCGGCAGATCGCGGCGTACACGGGATTTCCAGACAATAAATTTGTTTGCGCCGGCGTAGCCGAACGCGCCCGGCCACGGGTCAGAGACGGCACGCACCAGATTGTGCAGCGTCTGCGCCGGCTGCTCCCAGTCGAGGCGGCCATCTTCCGGGGTACGACGCCCCACGTAGGTCGCCTGGCTGTGATCCTGCGGGCGCTCTGTAGTTTTTCCTTCAAGGATAGCCGGCAGCGCCTGGCCCAGCAGTTCAGTGGCAGCGGTGCACAGCTTACGATGCAGCGCCAGGGCGGCGTCATCCGGGCCAATCGCCACGGTTTGCTGGGCGACGATATCGCCGGCATCCGCGCGGTTCACCATGCGGTGCAGGGTCACGCCGGTTTCGCTTTCGCCATTGACCAGCACCCAGTTCAGCGGCGCACGGCCACGATATTTCGGCAGCAGCGAACCGTGCAGGTTAAATGCCCCTTTCGGCGCCAGATTGAGGATCTCATCGCCCAACAGGTTGCGGTAGTAGAACGAGAACAGCACGTCCGGCTTCATCTCGCGGATACGCTCAATCCACAGCGGATGGTTCACGTCTTCCGGCGCCCACACCGGAATGCCCTGCTCGGCGGCAAGGCGCGCCACGGAGCCAAAGAAATGGTTTTCGCCAGGGTTATCCGGGTGGGTGAAAATAGCAGCGATATCATACCCAGCGTCCAGCAGGGACTGGATACCTGTGCAACCCATATCGTGATAAGCGAAGACTACGGCTTTCATGAACGATCTTCCTCTTTAGATGCCGTTTCCGGCTGGCGAACAACACGTTGAATAAAGTAGCGGGGACGAGCGCGAACGTCGTTATAGATGCGTCCGATATACTCGCCGAGCAGGCCCATACCGATAAACTGGGCGCCGATGAACATAAACAGCACGGCGAAGAGCATAAACACCCCTTCCGCCGCCCACTGCGGGCCAAAGGCCAGACGCAGTACTACCAGCATCAGGCCGAAGGCGAAGCCCAGCAGGGCAATCACGCTGCCGAAAATACTGAGCAGACGCAGCGGTGTGGTGGTCAGACAGGTCACCAGGTCGTACATCAGGTTAATCAGGCGCATAAAGCTGTATTTGGAGTCGCCGAATTCGCGCTCGGCATGCATCACCGGGATCTCGACCGCGCGCCGGGCGAAGGTATTCGCCAGGATCGGGATAAAGGTGCTGCGCTCGTGGCAGTTGAGCATCGCGTCGATAATGTGGCGGCGGTAAGCGCGCAGCATGCAGCCGTAGTCGCCCATCGCTTTGCCGGTGGTGCGCTGGATCAGGCGGTTAATCATCTTCGAGGCGCTTTTGCGGAAGATGCTGTCCTGACGGTTCTGGCGGACGGTGCCCACCACGTCGTAGCCTTCATCAGCCTTCTCTACCAACCGCGGAATTTCCTCCGGCGGGTTTTGCAGATCGGCATCAAGGGTAATAATCAGATCGCCCGTCACATGGCTGAAGCCGGCCATGATCGCCGAGTGCTGGCCGTAGTTACGGTTTAACAGTACAGCGACGACGTGACTGCCTTCCGCCTCAGCGGCTTCGGTCAGCATGCGCGCGGAATCGTCGCTGCTGCCATCGTCGATCAGCAGAATTTCATATTGCCGCCCCAGCGTGGCGCAAGCAGTATCCGTACGACGAAGCAGTTCCGGCAGGCTATCCTGTTCGTTATAAACCGGGATAACCACCGAAACCTTCTTCACGGGAGGGTATGTAAGCATATCAACGTCCTGACAGCTGGCGCAGTGCGGAAATAACGCGAGTGACATCGTCATCGGTCATGTCCGGGAACAACGGGAGAGAACAGATGCGGGCGCTGTTCCATTCGGTATTCGGCAGGGAAACCTCAGGGAAGCGCTCGCGGTAATATTTTTGCGTATGAGCCGCACGGAAATGCAGACCCGTACCGATACCCATCGCCTTCAGTTTTTCCATCAGCGCGTCGCGGCTGATGCCGCATGCGGCCTCATCGACACGGATGATAAACAAGTGCCAGGCGTGCTGGTGATCCCATGCCGGGACGGTCAGCGGTTTAAACGGCGTGTCCGCCAGCTCGCGCAGGTAGCGCTGGGCAATCTCCGTCCGGCGCTGATTGGCGTGGCTCAGTTTTTCCAGCTGGACCAGCGCCAGAGCGGCGTTGATATCGGCAAGGTTGTACTTAAAGCCCGGGGTGATCACCTCCGCCTGCGGCGCGCGGCCGTGGGTCTGACGATCATAAGCGTCCACGCCCAGACCATGGAATTTCAGACTGCGGATGCGGGAAGCCAGCTCGTCGTCGTCGGTGACAATCAGCCCGCCTTCGGCGCAGGTCATGTTTTTGATCGCGTGGAACGAGAAAATGGCGGTCCCCTGCCAGCCAATGTGGCGGCCTTTATAATGGGTGCCCGCCGCATGGGCGGCATCTTCGATCACCGGAACGCCATGGCGCTCGCCCACCGCGCGAATGGCGTCGATGTCGGCTGGCGCGCCCGCATAGTGCACAGGAATTATCGCTTTGGTACGCGAGGTGATCGCCGCTTCCACAGCCTGCGGGGTAATCATCAGATTGTCGTTATCGACATCGATCATCACCGGCGTGGCGCCCAGCAGGCAGATCATATTGAGAGTAGAGACCCAGGTCTGGGAAGGGGTAATGACTTCATCGCCGGGGCCAATACCCAGCGCCATCAGGGTCACATGCATCCCGCCGGTCGCTGAACTGACGGCAATCGCGTGGCGGTTGCCGGTCAGCTGGCAGAATGCCGCTTCGAGTGCCTGATTCTTCGGTCCGGTGGTGATCCAGCCCGACGCTAAAACTTCACGCAGCGCAGCCAGCTCTGCGTCGCCCATCGACGGGCGCGAAAACGGCAAAAAATCGCTCATCATCATCCTGTTCTGTAGATGACCCACGCACAAATCAGGGTCGTTAGAATAAAATATCCTGCGCCTGCGGACTTAAACGAAATTAAAATGAAGTGAGTTCAGCGCGGCATTCCATTTCAGGGTATTTCGACCACTATTAATGTAGTCGACCTTGCTTAGGATAATATTAAGAAATTAATATTTTCCCAACACAAGTAATAACTCATTATTAAACAGTATGATAGGATTTTTTTATGGCAGGGGTATGACAGAAAAGCGTTCCTGTTAGCGGGGACAAACAGGAACGCAATAGCAGAAAGTAAACGGAGATTAAACCAATACACAATACTTTAATTAGCGATCGTCACGCTTAATGACAAAAAGTTAGCGCAGATCACAAATTTATTTCTGCTGAATTACAAATTTGCAGGGAAATCAGCTGGCAATTCACTTGCCGGGCAATTAATGACCTCGTCATTATCGGCACCACAGTCGCGAATGAAGGTGATGGTGGCGAACTCGTCAATCACTTCCGTCGGGTAGGCCGGGCCGGCATCACGGTACGAATTCATCAGCGGAATATGGTCGTTCTGGAAGCAGACGGTTTTTTCCGGGTTATTCATGATCCAGCGCGGGAAGAAAATGGTGCCGTGGAACAGTTTGTCGCCCAGGTTGACGATCAGGCTGACGTCGGTGCCGGTCGGTTCGGTCCAGGAGATTTTGTAGATACTTTCCCCCACCCGCACAATGTACGCTTCCTGATCTTTCACCCAACGATTGCCGACGATGCCGCTGTGAATACGGTAGTCGAGGGTGTGGCCATTTTTGACGTAAATCTCGTAGTTCCAGCCGTTGTCGTAGGTGTAGACCAGATGTTTACCGATAAAGCCGCTGAGGTCATGTTTGTCGAAAGTGCTCATCATTTATTCTCCTCTGTTTCGTTGAGGACAGCATACGTCTTTAAAAAATGAATGAATAACGCTATGTTTGGATTAAATATATCCAAATTTTAGATTGATTATGCACAAGACAACCCTGGAGCAGTGGGCGTTACTCGAAAAGGTAGTGGAATTGGGGAGCTTTGCCAGAGCGGCGGAGGAGACCAACCGCAGTCAGTCTTCGGTGAGCTATAATCTCGCGCTGCTGCAGGAGCGCTTAGGTGTGGCGCTACTGGCGCCGTCCGGCCGGCGGGCGGTACTCACCCCCGCGGGTGAACTACTGCTGAATCAGGTCAAACCGCTCCTGCAGGCCTTTGCCTACGTCGAGACGCACGCCGCCACTCTGCGCAACGGGGCGCGCACTCGTCTGGATCTGGTGGTCGACAGCATTTTCCCTCGCCAGCGACTGTTCGCCATTCTGCGCCAGTTTCAGCAGCGCTATCCGCAGACCCAGGTCAGACTCACCGAAGTGCTGGAAAACCTTGATGACGAGCGCGCGGCGCGGACGGAAGCCGATGTGATGGTGCTGACCCGCCGCCAGGATATTACCGGCCGCGGAGAGTGGCTGATGAATATTGATTTCATTGCCGTCGCCCACCGCGACCACCCTCTTGCCGCGCTCGATGGGCCGCTGGAGGATAGCGCGCTGGCGCCGTGGCCGCTGGTGCGCATTGCCGATCAGACCGGCGATGGCCAGGCGACGCGTGACGCCTGGACCTTCTCCACCATTGACGCCGCCATTGATGCGGTGATGTATCAGGTCGGGTTCGGCTGGCTGCCGGAGGAGCGCATTCGTTCCCATCTCGACCAGGGCGTGCTGAAGCGGCTGCCCCTCAGCCACGGCGCGCGCCGCGCGACGCCGCTGCATCTGATCGTCAAGCGGGACCTGGCGCCGATCGACGAACAGGTGGCCACGCTGCTGGGCTTATTCCGGGCGCCCTGAGAGGCGCAGGCGGCGTTTACCGCCTGCGCGTAATGATACGATTTTCTTATACTTTCCGGCGCAATATTGATCCAGGTTACTCCCAAAGTATGATGAATCACTAAAATCGTCATACTTTCCTGTCGCTGAGATCGCTGTCTTGTCTATTATCCGCCTCACCCTGCTGGCGCTGGTCGCCTGCGTCCCTCTGCTGGCTCAGGCCACGCCGCACCAGTTCACCACCGCCTGGCCGGTTAACGTCGGTCCGCTGAATCCGCATCTCTATACGCCCAACCAGATGTTTGCCCAAAGCATGGTCTATGAACCGCTGGTGAAGTATCAGGCTGACGGCAGCGTACAGCCCTGGCTGGCGACCCGTTGGCGTCACGCCGCCGATGGCAAAACCTGGTGGTTCACCCTGCGCGACGATGTGACGTTCTCCAATGGCGAACCGTTTAACGCCCAGGCCGCGGCGGCCAATTTCCAGGCGGTGCTGGCCAACCGCCAACGCCATGCCTGGCTTGAGCTCGCCAACCAGATCACCGACGTGCGGGCGCTCAGCGCCACTGAGTTGCAGATCACCCTGAAAAGCGCCTACGCGCCTTTACTCCAAGAGCTGGCCCTGCCCCGTCCGTTCCGCTTTATCGCCCCCTCGCAGTTTATCGATGGCGGCACTGCCAGGGGCATAAAAGCCCCGATCGGCACCGGACCGTGGCGGCTGGCAAGCTCGCAGCTCAATCAGCGCGATGTGCTGGTACGCAATGAGCGCTACTGGGGTAGCAAACCGGCACTGCAGCAAATCACCATCAAGGTGATCCCCGATGCCACCAGCCGGGCGGTGGCGTTCGAAACCGGGGAAATCGACATGCTGTACGGTGACGAAGGGCTGCTGCCGCTGGATACCTTCGAACGCTTTCGTCATCACCCCGGCTACGTGGCTCGTCTGTCCGCCCCGGTGGAAACGGTGATGCTGGCGCTGAACGCCAGCCAGGGCCCGACCCGCGAGCAGGCGGTTCGCGAGGCGCTCAACTACGCCGTCGATAAACAGACCCTCGTCGATAGCGTGTTGTATGGCACCCAGCAGGTTGCCGACACTCTGTTTGCCCCCTCGGTCCCCTACGCGCCGCAGGATCTGACGCCGCGCCGTTACGACCCGGCAAAAGCCCGCGCCCTGCTGGAGCAGGCTGGCTGGCAGCAGCCGGATGGCCAGCCCTGGCGACAAAAAGCCGGGCAACCGCTGGCGATTGAGCTGGCGTTTATCGGCACCGACGCGCTGGCCAAATCGATGGCCGAAATTATTCAGGCCAATCTGCGGCAGGTTGGCGTCCAGGTCACCCTGGTGGGTGAGGAGGAGAGCAGCATCTACGCGCGCCAGCGCGAAGGCCGCTTCGGCATGATCTTCAATCGCACCTGGGGCGCGCCCTACGATCCGCATGCCTTTTTAAGCTCGATGCGCGTGCCGTCGCATGCGGATTACCAGGCCCAGCGAGGGCTGCCGGATAAGGCGCTGATTGATAAAGAGATTAGCGAGGTGCTGACCACAGGGGACGAAGCACAGCGGAGAAAACTGTACCACGATGTGCTGACCCGCCTGCATCAGGACGCGGTGTATCTGCCCATCAGCTATGTCTCGCTGATGTCGGTTGCGCACCAGGAGGTCGGGGAGATCCCGTTCGCCCCGGTGACCACCGAGATCCCTTTCGATCAGATTAACCCGGTAACGCCATAATGCTACGCTATATTTTACGCCGCCTGCTGCTGCTGATCCCGCTGCTGCTCGCCGCCTCCGCCATCATCTTTCTGCTGCTTCGGCTCGGCACCGGCGACCCAGCGCTGGATTATTTACGCCTGTCGAACCTGCCGCCCACTGAAGAGATGGTTGCCTCGACCCGCGAGCTGCTGGGGCTCAACCAGCCGCTCGCTATGCAATATCTGCACTGGCTGTGGCGGGCGCTGCACCTGGATTTCGGTCTCTCCTATGCCACCCAGCGTCCGGTCCTGGATGACCTGCTGCACTTCCTGCCTGCCACCCTGCTGCTCACCGGCGCGGCGCTGGCGCTGATCCTCGTCACTTCCCTGCCGCTGGGCATCTGGGCGGCGCGCCATCGCGATCGCCTGCCGGACTATGTCGTACGGTTGATTGCTTTTCTCGGCGTCTCAATGCCGAACTTCTGGCTGGCCTTTCTGCTGGTGATGCTCTTTTCCGTGCATCTGCAGTGGCTCCCGGCGATGGGGTATGGCGACTGGCAGCACCTGATATTGCCCGCCGTCTCCATCGCCTTTATGTCGTTGGCGATCAACGCCCGCCTGCTGCGCGCCAGCATGCTGGACGCTTCCAGCCAGCGTCACGTGATGTGGGCGCGCCTGCGCGGATTAAGCGATCGCCAGGTGGAACGGCGGCATATCCTGCGCAACGCCACCTTGCCGGTGGTGACCGCCATGGGCATGCACATTGGCGAGCTGATCGGCGGCACCATGATTATCGAAAATATCTTTGCCTGGCCCGGTGTTGGCCGCTACGCGGTTTCCGCCATTTTCAATCGCGATTACCCGGTGATCCAGTGCTTTACCCTGATGATGGTGACGGTGTTCGTGCTGGCCAATCTGGCGGTGGATGTGCTTAACGCGGCGCTCGACCCGCGCCTGCGCCGCCACGAGGAGGTGAGCGCATGAGATGGCTACGAAGTTTTCGCTGGCCGGTAAAACTGGCCATGCTGGTTATCGCGCTGTTGGCAGTCATCGCTATCGGCAGCGGCTGGTGGCTGCCCTGGGATCCAGCGGCGATTGACCTTCAGCAGCGGCTGCTGCCGCCGGGTGAAGCGCACTGGCTTGGCACCGATCATCTCGGCCGGGATATTTTCTCACGCCTGCTGGCCGCCACCCGCGTTTCGCTGGGGGCGGTGATGGCTTGTCTGCTGCTGGTGCTGCTGATCGGTCTGGCGGTCGGCGGCAGCGCCGGGCTGCTGGGCGGCCGTGCCGACCGCGGCCTGATGCGCCTCGCCGAACTGTTTATGACCTTTCCGACCTCGATCCTGTCTTTCTTTATGGTGGGGGTGCTGGGTACCGGGTTGACCAACGTGATCCTCGCCATTGCGCTGTCGCACTGGGCCTGGTATGCCAGAATGGTGCGTAACCTGGTGGTTTCCCTGCGCCAGCGCGAATTTATCCTCGCCGCCCGACTGAGCGGCGCCAGCCAGTGGCGGCTGTTCAGCGACCATCTGGCCGGGGCGGTGATCCCCTCGCTGCTGGTGCTCGCCTCGCTGGATATCGGCCATATGATGCTTCACGTGGCCGGCATGTCGTTCCTCGGTCTCGGCGTCAGCGCGCCGACGGCGGAATGGGGGGTAATGATCAACGACGCCCGACAGTATATCTGGACCCAGCCGCTGCAAATGGTCTGGCCGGGGCTGGCGCTGTTCATCAGCGTGATGGCTTTTAACCTGCTGGGCGACGCGCTGCGCGATCGTCTCGATCCCCACCTGATCGCGGAGCATAGCCACTGATGCCGCAGAAGATCCAACTGGAACAGATCTCGCTTGCCGCCGACCGACCGCTGGTCAGCGACGTTTCCTTCACCCTACGCCGCGGGCAGGTGCTGGCGCTGCTCGGCAGCAGTGGCTGCGGAAAATCGCTGACCTGCGCCGCCGCGCTGGGCATGTTGCCGCCCGGCGTCAGGCAAACCGCCGGACGCGTGCTGCTCGACGGCATTCCGGTGCACGGCGAACAGCTGCGCGGCACAACTATTGCCACCATCATGCAAAACCCACGCAGCGCCTTTAATCCACTGCAGACCATGGCCGCGCACGCCCGGGAAACCTGCCGGGCAGCGGGTCGCGAAGCGAATGACGCCGTGCTGCTGGCAGCGATGGAAGAAGTGGGTCTGGACAACCCGCGGGCGTTGCTGAAGCGCTACCCCTTTGAGATGAGCGGCGGCATGCTGCAGCGGATGATGGTCGCTCTCGCCCTGCTCAGCCGCGCGCCCTTTATCATCGCCGACGAGCCGACGACCGATCTCGATGCCATCGCCCAGGCGCGCATCCTCGATCTGCTGGCGGATATCGTCGCCAGACGCGGTCTGGGGCTGCTGCTGGTGACGCATGACATGGGCGTCGTAGCGCGGCTGGCGCATCACGTGACGGTCATGGAGAACGGTCGCCTCGTTGAACACTGCGATGTGAATACGCTATTCAGCGCCCCGCGGCACCCGCTCAGCCAGCGCCTGCTGGCCGCGCATCTGGCGCTGTACGGGCTGGAGAAAACACCATGAATTTACTCAGCGCTACCGGGGTGAGTCACGATTACCCCCACCACGGCAGGGTCCTGCACGAGATCCAACTCGCCATCGCCCCCGGCGAAACGGTGGCCCTGCTCGGACGCAGCGGCTGTGGGAAAAGCACCCTGGCGCGGATGCTGGTGGGTCTGGAAACACCGCAGCACGGCGATATTGCCTGGCGCGGCACGCCGCTGCCCGCCCTGAAGGGCGAGGCCATCGGTGCCTTCCGTCGTGACATTCAGCTGGTGTTTCAGGATGCCTTTAGCGCGGTGAATCCGCGCAAAACGGTGCGCGAGATCGTCAGCGAGCCGCTACGCCATCTGTTACGCTTGTCGCGTGAGGCGCGTGCGCGGCGGGTGGAAGAGATGCTGCTGGCCGTCGACCTCGCGCCGTCGCTGCTCGATAAGCGCCCGGCGCAGCTCAGCGGCGGACAACTGCAGCGCGTCTGCCTGGCACGCGCCCTGGCGGTGCGGCCGCAGCTGTTGATCCTGGATGAAGCGGTTTCGAATCTTGATCTGCTGCTGCAGGCGGAAATTATCGCCCTGCTGAAGCGCCTGCAGGCGCAGTTTGACACCGCCTGCCTGTTTATCACCCACGACCTGCGGCTGGTCGAGCGCTTTTGCCAGCGAGTGCTGGTGATGGAGCACGGGCGCATCGTCGAAACCGCGACGGTCAGCTTACCGCTGCGCCTGCACTCCCCTGCCGGACAGGCGCTCCAGCAAGCGGTGCTCCCCCCTTTTCCTGCCACTCTGCTAAACGAGGCCATGCCATGCAGCGCGTAACCCTGACCCTTGATGATGACCTGCTGGCCGCCCTCGATGCGCTCAGCGCCCGCCGTGGCTACCACAATCGCTCGGAGGCGGTACGCGATATTCTGCGCGACGCCCTCAACCAGGATCCTGCGTCGCCGGAATCACGGCGCGGATATGCCGTCCTGTCGTATGTGTATGAACATGAGAAACGCGAACTGGCGAGCCGGCTGGTGGCCACCCAGCATCATCATCACGATCTCTCCGTCGCCACGCTGCATGTACATATCAGTCATGACGACTGCCTGGAGATTGCGGTGCTGAAAGGAGACATGGCCGAAGTACAGCATTTTGCCGACGACGTGATTGCCCAGCGCGGCGTGCGCCATGGGCATTTGCAGTGTTTAGCGGATGAAAATTAAAACGATGGCGAGCTGCTGCAGACTGTTTTAAGCCTGTTTGAGACGTTCATTGAGCGTCTCGAGGATCCAGGTATTTACGGAAACCTGTTCCTCCGCAGCGGCGGAGCTAAGACGCTCACCAAATGACTCAGGATAGCGCAGCGTGAAGGTTTTCAGCTTTTCCGGGTGAGCATAAGGCTCAATCCCCGCTTCATGACAATCTGCGAGATATTCCTGTAATGATATCTCGCCCTCCTGTTGTAACCCTTGAATGCTATCGGAAACAAAATCGCAATATCCTGATAATCCCAGGAACTTACCACGGAATGCATTGAGCTCAGGCACGTAATTGATAACGGCAGGCTGGCCGGCAATCTCCATTGAGTTTGGCGTTTTAGGTTTGATCATGGTTTTACCCCTATAGTGATTAACCAATCGCGCACGCTCTCCACGGCGCCTTTGTCGGTATCCGGCGAAGGGTGAGGCCTGTGAAAGCTGGCAATGCTGTGGTTCAACAAAAATTTACAGCGCGAGCCGCGTCCTTCTTTAATCTCCCCGCCCAACGCTTTAATTAGCGATTCAATGTCGGCCCATTTAATGCCCTGTGGGACAGGGATTTTAAACAGTTGCTCCAGCGTGTGGCGCTGTTTATTACGTAAAGATAAAACCTGCTGGTCCATCGCCCTGCCCCATGATTTCATCCATTGAAGTCAAGCTAATGATAGCACAAGATGAAGTCAAGCCGTATCCTGATGAACTTTGTTTATCAACAGTTGATAAACCACATAAACTATACGCTTTGTTAATTATCCCTCTTCGCCAATAATGGCGCCTCATTTAACGATCTCGTTATGGCGAGGCTCCTGCATAAATACAAGTTACCGCCCTGTTGGTATCGAGAGAGACCACTCAGGGAAATACAGGCTTCCATCGAATCAAGGTGTTGCCAAGGTAACTTCTGGCGGTCATGACCGTTCAGATACGTTATGCAGTGCTAAAACCAGGACGTAGGGATCTGCCTGCGCTAACCCTGTCTTGTTCGCCCCTATGAGTGATTTTTTATAGGGATTTTAATCATGTCTTCCATTCAACTCTGCGCCGCCCATCAGGCAACCTCTGGCTTCGACGGCGATGCGATCGCCCAGTACATGCGTACCGATTTTATTACGCTGCAGGAACATCTCAGCGTCCATGAGGCGCGCGAACACTTTATCTCCCAGCTGGACAGCGATGATATTCCCGGCCAGGTGTTTGTCGTTGCCGGCAGGAAACTGCGCGGCAGCCTGTCGGTCAAAAAGCTCCTGCAGGAAGGGGATGTCGGGCAGTCTATCCGCTACCTGATGGACAGCTGCCTGTTTCGCGTCAAACCTGACGACGAGCGCCCGCAGGTGATTGCCGAGCTCAGCGAGCGCGGCCTCGACCTGGTACCGGTCGTCGATAAAGGCGAGCTGGTCGGCTGCCTGATGGAAAAGGAGATCGCCCATCTGCTGGAGGATGACGTCACCGAAGACGCCCAGTTGCAGGGGGCGACGCTGCCGCTGGAAAAACCGTACCTCGAGATCAGCCCCTGGACGCTGTGGAAGAAGCGCTCGGTGTGGCTGCTGCTGCTGTTCGTGGCCGAAGCCTACACCAGCAGCGTGCTACAGCATTTCGAAGAGGCGCTGGAATCGGCCATCGCGCTGGCCTTCTTTATACCACTCTTGATCGGCACCGGCGGCAACAGCGGAACGCAAATCACCTCGACGCTGGTGCGCTCGATGGCGCTGGGGGAAGTGCGGCTGCGCGATATGGGGCGTGTGATCCGCAAAGAGGTGTCGACCTCGTTTCTGATTGCCCTGACCCTGGGGCTGGCGGGCTGCCTGCGCGCCTGGATGATGGGGATAGGCATGGAAATCACGCTGATCGTCAGCCTGACGCTGGTTTGCATTACCCTGTGGAGCGCGATTGTCTCGTCGATCATTCCGATGGTGCTTAAGCGGATCGGCATCGACCCGGCGGTGGTTTCCGCGCCGTTTATCGCCACGCTGATTGATGGCACCGGGCTGATTATCTATTTCAAAATCGCCCAGTATTTTCTTGGGTTGAACTGATCAAGTAGGCCCGGGCGCCAGAGTGCCCGGGCACGTTAATTAGGCTTCCACCAGCGCCTGCGCGCAGGCCCAGGCGCTTGACCACGCCCACTGGAAGTTATACCCCCCGAGCCAGCCGGTGACGTCCATCACTTCGCCGATAAAGTAGAGACCCGGCGCCTTACGCGCCTCCATGGTACGTGATGAGAGTTCGTTAGTGTCGACGCCGCCGAGCGTCACTTCCGCCGTCCGATAGCCTTCGGTGCCGTTCGGCTGCACGCGCCAGGCGGTTAACGTCTCCACCAGCGACTGCTGATCGCGAACGTTCAGTTGCTTCAGTGTCACATCAGGTATCTGCCCAAGCTGCTGTAAACATTCGACCAGCCGCTTCGGCAGCTGCATCGCCAGGGTGTTCTTCAGACTTTGGTTGGGATGCGCGCTGCGCTGCTCGTTCAGGAATTCGTCAAGATGACAGTCCGGCAGCAGATTGACGGTGACGAACTCGCCGGGCTGCCAGTAGCTGGAAATCTGCAGCACCGCCGGCCCGGAAAGGCCGCGATGGGTAAACAGCAGATTTTCGCGGAACAGGGTGCCATCCTCGGCGGTAATGGTAGAAGGCACTGAGACGCCGGAGAGCACCTGCAGCTGCTCGAGCAGCGGCTTATGCAGGGTAAACGGCACCAGCCCGGCGCGGGTCGGCAGCACCTTCAGGCCGAACTGCTCGGCCACCTTGTAGCCAAACGGCGAGGCGCCGAGCCCCGGCATCGACAGACCGCCGGAGGCAATCACCAGCTTTTTGGTCATCAGCGTTTCGCCGTTCACCTGTAGCCGGTAGCCTTGTTCATCTCGCTCGACGCTGAGGATTTCGCTGCGCAGGCGGATCTGCACGTCGCCCTTTTCGCATTCCGCGAGCAGCAGATTGACGATCTGCTCCGCCGAATCATCGCAAAACAGCTGGCCGAGGGTCTTCTCATGCCAGGCGATGCCATATTTGCCGACCAGCTCGATAAAATCCCACTGGGTATAGCGCGCCAGCGCAGATTTGCAAAAATGCGGGTTTTGGCTCAAATAGGCCGCCGGCTCAACATACATGTTGGTAAAGTTGCAGCGGCCGCCGCCGGACATCAGAATTTTTCGTCCCGGCTTTTTGCCATTATCGAGCAGCAGGACGCGGCAGCCCAACTGCCCTGCCTGCGCTGCACAAAACATTCCCGCCGCACCGGCGCCGATCACAATGGCATCAAACCTTTCCACTCAACTTTCCTCATTCCCCAATTGTCGGGAATTGTAAATATTTCACTCTGGTCGCACCAGCACGATAAAAACAGCATTCAGTTACGTCTTTGAAAGATATAGGATTACTCTCAACCGGGTAGAAACCAGACAGGAAGAAAATCAAAAAAAGTCTATATTTCACTTTGCCCGCGCCGCTAAAGTCACTGATAATGCGCCGCGTTCATGTCCTCAAAATGGCGTAACGTCCTATGCTACATTTATTTGCCGGTCTGGATTTACATACCGGACTATTATTATTGCTTGCTTTAGCTTTTGTACTGTTTTACGAAGCGATTAACGGTTTCCATGATACCGCAAACGCGGTGGCTACGGTTATCTACACTCGCGCAATGCGGTCGCAGCTCGCTGTGGCGATGGCGGCGCTCTTCAACTTTTTCGGCGTTCTGCTGGGCGGTCTCAGCGTAGCCTATGCCATTGTGCATATGCTGCCGACCGATCTGCTGCTTAACATGGGTTCCGCGCATGGCCTCGCCATGGTGTTCTCAATGCTGCTGGCGGCGATCATCTGGAACCTCGGCACCTGGTATTTCGGCCTCCCGGCCTCCAGTTCTCACACTCTGATTGGCGCCATCATCGGTATTGGTTTAACCAATGCGCTGATGACCGGTACTTCAGTGGTTGATGCGCTGAATATCCCGAAAGTGATTGGTATTTTTGCTTCGCTTATCATCTCGCCGATCGTCGGTCTGGTGATTGCGGGCGGCCTGATTTTCATTCTCCGTCGCTACTGGAGCGGTACCAAGAAACGCGCGCGTATTCACCTGACCCCCGCAGAGCGTGAAAAGAAAGACGGTAAGAAAAAACCGCCGTTCTGGACCCGTATCGCCCTGATCCTGTCCGCTATCGGCGTGTCGTTCTCCCACGGCGCCAACGATGGGCAGAAAGGCATTGGTCTGGTGATGCTGGTGCTGATTGGCGTCGCCCCGGCGGGCTTCGTGGTGAATATGAACGCCTCCGGTTACGAAATCACCCGTACCCGCGATGCGGTCAACAACGTCGAAACCTTCTTCCAGCAGCGCCCTGACCTGCTGAAGAAAGCCACCGGCGTTGACCAGTTGGTTCCGTCTCCGGATACCAATACCGCGGCCAACGGTGAGTTTCATTGCCATCCAGCAAATACCATCAACGCGCTTGACCGCGTGAAGACTATGCTGACCGGCGTTGAAACCTACGATTCACTGTCACCGGATCAGCGCGGTCAGCTGCGTCGCATTATGCTCTGCATCTCCGATACCACCGATAAAGTGGCGAAGCTGCCGGACGTCAGCAATGACGACCAGCGTCTGCTGAAGAAACTGAAAACCGATATGCTGAGCACCATTGAGTACGCGCCAATCTGGATTATTATGGCGGTCGCGCTGGCGTTAGGTATCGGCACCATGATCGGCTGGCGCCGCGTGGCGACCACTATCGGTGAGAAAATTGGTAAGAAGGGCATGACCTACGCACAAGGTATGTCGGCTCAGATGACCGCGGCGGTTTCTATCGGCCTGGCGAGCTACACCGGGATGCCGGTTTCCACCACCCACGTGCTGTCCTCCTCAGTGGCGGGGACAATGCTGGTGGATGGCGGTGGTCTGCAGAAAAAGACCGTAACCAGCATCCTGATGGCCTGGGTGTTGACCCTTCCGGCAGCGATTATCCTTTCAGGCGTCCTTTACTGGCTCTCCCTGAAACTGATTTAAACGTCATTCGATCAAAACGGGTCAGCTTGCTGGCCCGTTTTTTTATCCCGAAGATGTCGTTAGTGCCAGATCATCAGCGCAATCAGGCTCACCACCACCAGACCGCACAGCGCGCTGGTCAGGATAAACTGACGACGGACACGTTCGCAGCGACGAATAAATTCATCATCGTGATGGTCACGGTAACGCTGGGCATAGATATACCAGACCAGCCGCATCTGTTTGCTGGGCTGCCCATGCGAGGTAAAAAAACCACCGCCATCAACATACTGATAGAGCAAGGGATCGCAACCACGTAGCACCACTAATAATGCACGCAACGATGAGAAGTAGCGTGCCATATTCACCACACAAACGACACACAGGGCCCAAAACAGCGCAATAGTGCTGATCATACCTCCTCCCCGGCGACCCGCCCACGGAGAAATCCTCCGCGGCTACCGCTCCCCAAATAACCCACGACGATACCGTAAAGAGTGCGATTCCGATCACATTTATTTTTCCGACCGGCTCATTAAATAGTGTAGGAGATCCATTAATTTTTTTACCACAAGGTTATTCGTTATCAATACGTAAGACGGATAAATTTGTTTAACTTTTAGGTGAACCCAGTGCATTGACGGAGTGCGGGGGGCGCTATAAGGTAGGAAATATCTTCTACAATGAAGTCCTTAAAGGCTACCCTCCCGCGAATGTAGCACGCAGGACGCGGGCGAAACGGCAGCGCCAGCTGCCAGGTCCAATGGTCATCGACAAACTTATGGAAGGAGTAACACTATGGCTTACAAACATATTCTTATTGCAGTAGACCTGTCCCCGGAGAGTAAAGTACTGGTTGAAAAAGCCGTTTCTATGGCCCGCCCGTATAACGCGAAAGTGTCCCTGATCCACGTGGATGTGAATTACTCCGACCTCTACACCGGGCTGATTGACGTTAACCTCGGCGACATGCAAAAACGCATCTCCGAAGAGACCCATCACGCGCTGACCGAGCTCTCGACCAACGCGGGCTACCCGATCACCGAGACCCTGAGCGGCAGCGGCGACCTGGGTCAGGTGCTGGTCGATGCGATCAAAAAATATGATATGGATCTGGTGGTCTGCGGCCACCATCAGGACTTCTGGAGCAAGCTGATGTCCTCTGCCCGCCAGTTGATCAACACCGTCCATGTCGACATGCTGATCGTTCCGCTGCGCGACGAAGAAGACGAATAACCTTCGCTTTTTCCACACCCAAGACGCCCGCCGATGCGGGCGTTTTTTATTTCAGCCCTCCGCCGCCCACAACAGAGCTTCAATCCATAAACAAGCCATTCAATTAGTGTGATCAACCAGTTATTCGCCAAAACATCTATATAATAATCTATTCATTAAGCCAATAACCGCAGCATGGCGAGTTATCAGACATTTTCAGCGCGTTCTGGCATACGCGTTCATACTTTTTGGGAAAGTAAAACAAGGCGAAGGAATATGAATACAACTGCACCTACGGGCTTGCTGCAGCAACCTCGTCCGTTCTTCATGATCTTCTTTGTGGAGCTCTGGGAACGTTTTGGCTATTACGGCGTTCAGGGGATCCTGGCGGTCTTCTTTGTCAAACAGCTGGGCTTCTCTCAGGAACAGGCCTTTATCACCTTCGGCGCCTTCGCGGCGCTGGTTTACGGGCTGATCTCCATCGGCGGCTACGTGGGCGACCATCTGCTGGGGACCAAACGCACGATGGTGCTCGGCGCGATTGTGCTGGCGATCGGCTACTTTATGACCGGGATGTCGCTGCTGAAACCGCAGCTGATCTTTATCGCCCTCGGCACCATCGCCGTCGGCAACGGCTTGTTTAAAGCCAACCCGGCGAGCCTGTTGTCAAAATGCTATCCACCGAAGGACGCCCGTCTCGACGGGGCATTCACCCTGTTTTATATGTCGATAAACATCGGTTCACTGCTGTCGCTCTCGCTGGCGCCGGTGATCGCGGAAAAGTTTGGCTATGCCGTGACCTACAACCTGTGCGGCGCGGGACTGATTATCGCGCTGCTGGTCTACGTCGCCTGCCGCGGGATGGTGAAAGATATCGGCTCCGAGCCGGATCACCGTCCCCTCAGCCTGCGCAATCTGGCGCTGGTGCTGGCCGGTACCGTAGTGATGATTTTTCTCTGCGCCTGGCTGATGCATAACGTGATGGTCGCCAACCTGGTGCTGATTGTCCTGTCGGTCGTGGTCATTGCGTTCTTTTTCCGCGAAGCGTTTCGCCTCGATAAAACCGGGCGCAACAAAATGTTCGTCGCCTTTATCCTGATGATCGAGGCGGTGTTGTTCTACATTCTGTATGCCCAGATGCCGACCTCGCTGAACTTCTTCGCCATCAACAACGTCCATCATGAGATCCTGGGCTTTACCATCAACCCGGTCAGCTTCCAGGCGCTCAATCCCTTCTGGGTGGTGGTTGCCAGTCCGGTGCTGGCAGCGATCTACACCCATCTCGGTCACAAAGGCAAAGACCTGACCATGCCGGTGAAATTTACCCTCGGGATGTTGCTCTGCGCGCTGGGCTTCCTGACCGCCGCGGCCGCCGGGATGTGGTTCGCCGACGCTGAGGGATTAACCTCGCCGTGGTTTATTGTGCTGGTCTATCTGTTCCAGAGCCTGGGCGAACTGCTGATCAGCGCCCTGGGGCTGGCGATGGTTGCCGCACTGGTGCCGCAGCATCTGATGGGCTTTATTCTGGGGATGTGGTTTCTGACCCAGGCCGCCGCGTTCCTGCTGGGCGGCTATGTGGCGACCTTTACCGCGGTGCCGGAAAACATCACCGACCCGCTGCAGACGCTGCCGGTCTATACCGATGTGTTCAGTAAAATTGGCCTCGTGACGCTGGCGGTCACGGTGGTGATGGCGCTGATGGTGCCGTGGTTGAACCGGATGATTAATACCCCGGCTGGCGCCGAGTAACCGCTTAGGATGGCCGATCCGCACTGGCGCCGTTTGTTCAGATATTGCGGTTCCCGGCTTGCGCTACGCTGAGCCGGGCTACGATTCGGTAGCCTGGATAAGGCGCATTGCGCCGCTATCCGGGAGATACCACCACGGCGTAATATTACTCCGGCGTACCGGTGTAAATATCAAACCGATGCCCTTTGGTCACTACCGCGTTCGGCGTGGCGACCTCCGCCAGCGGCGGCGCATAATCCGGGCGCTTTACCACCACCCGTTTGGTCGCCAGCTGGCGCGCCGGGGCCAGCAGGCCATCGGCGTCTAAATCAGGCCCCACCAGCGACTGAAAGACGCGCATCTCTTTTTTTACCAGCGCGCTTTTCTGCTTATGCGGGAACATTGGATCGAGATACACCACCTGCGGACGCGGGGTAATATCGGTCAGCGCCGTCAGGCTGGAGGCGTGGATCAGATGTAGCCGCTCCTGCAGCCAGCCGCCAATTTCCGCATCGGCATAGCCGCGCGCCAGGCCATCGTCGAGCAGCGCGGCGACCACCGGATTACGCTCCAGCATTCGCACGCGGCAGCCGACCGACGCCAGCACGAAGGCATCGCGTCCCAGCCCGGCGGTGGCGTCGACGACATCCGGCAGGTAATCACCTTTAATACCCACCGCTTTGGCGACCGCTTCACCGCGGCCGCCGCCAAACTTGCGCCGGTGGGCCATCGCCCCGCCGACAAAGTCGACGAAGATGCCGCCAAGTTTGGGCTCATCGCGTTTACGCAGCTCCAGATGCTCCGTCGTCAGCACCAGCGCCATCAGGTTATCGTCATCCTGCTCCAGCCCCCAGCGGGCGGCTAAAACAGATAAGGCGCCGTCTCCGGCGCCTGTTTCATCAATTAAGCAGATCTTCACCGCAGACTTAACCCTTGATCCCGTAGTGCTCCAACATCGCGTCCAGCTGCGGCTCACGCCCGCGGAAGCGTTTGAACAGCACCATCGGCTCTTCGGAACCGCCACGGCTCAGGATATTGTCGAGGAACGACTGACCGGTTTCGCGGTTGAAAATCCCCTCTTCTTCGAAGCGTGAGAAGGCGTCCGCCGCCAGCACGTCGGCCCACAGGTAGCTGTAGTAGCCCGCCGCGTAGCCGCCCGCGAAGATGTGGCTGAAGGCGTGCGGGAAGCGGCCCCAGGTTGGGCCCGGCACCACAGCGACCTGCTTTTTAATCTCGGCCAGGGTCTCAAGAATTTTCGCCCCCTGCTCCGGCTTGTACTCCGCGTGCAGGCGGAAATCGAACAGGCCGAACTCCAGCTGGCGCAGAATAAACATCGCCGCCTGGTAGTTTTTCGCCGCCAGCATTTTCTCCAGCAGTTCCTGCGGCAGCGGTTCACCGGTTTCATAATGGCCTGAGATGAACGCCAGCGCTTCCGGCTCCCAGCACCAGTTTTCCATAAACTGGCTCGGCAGCTCGACGGCATCCCATGGCACCCCGCTGATACCGGAAACGCCGGCGGTATCAATGCGGGTCAGCATGTGGTGCAGACCATGGCCAAACTCGTGGAACAGGGTGATCACTTCATCGTGGGTGAACAGCGCCGGTTTGCCGTTGACCGGGCGGTTGAAGTTACAGGTCAGGTAGGCGACCGGCTTCTGCAGGGAACCATCCAGTTTACGCATCTGGCCGACGCAATCGTCCATCCACGCCCCGCCGCGTTTATGTTCACGAGCATACAGGTCAAGATAGAAGCTGCCGCGCAGCTCGTTATTTTCGTCATACAGCTCGAAGAAACGCACTTCCGGATGCCACACATCGACATCGGTACGCTCTTTGGCAGTAATGCCGTAAATGCGCTTCACCACTTCGAACAGGCCGTTAACGGCTTTGTTTTCCGGGAAATAGGGGCGCAGCTGCTCATCGCTGATGCTGTAGAGATGTTGTTTCTGTTTTTCGCTGTAGTAGGCAATGTCCCACGGCTGCAGCTCATCGACGCCGAACTCGGCTTTGGCGAAGGCGCGCAGCTGGGCCAGCTCTTTTTCGCCCTGCGGACGGGCGCGTTTGGCCAGGTCGGTGAGGAAGTCGAGCACCTGCTGGGGATCCTCCGCCATTTTGGTGGCGAGGGATTTAAACGCATAGCTGTCAAAGCCCAGCAGTTGCGCCAGCTCGTGGCGCAGGGCGAGGATCTCCGCCATCACCGGGCTGTTATCCCATTTACCGGCGTTCGGGCCCTGATCGGAGGCACGCGTGGAGTAAGCACGGTACATCTCTTCGCGCAGCGCCTGGTTGTCGCAGTAGGTCATCACCGGCAGGTAGCTCGGGATATCCAGGGTCAGCAGATACCCTTCCTGCTCTTTCGCCTGGGCCTGAGCCTGAGCGGCGGCCAGCGCGCTTTCCGGCATACCGGCCAGATCGGCGACGTCGGTCACCAGCTTGTTCCAGCCCATGGTGGCGTCGAGGACGTTGTTGCTGTACTGGTTGCCCAGCTCAGAGAGGCGCGCGGCGATTTCACCGTAGCGTTTTTGCGCCTCCGGCGGCAGGCCAATACCGGATAATTCAAAATCGCGCAGCGCGTTGTCGACCGCTTTTTTCTGCGCGGTATTCAGCGTGGCGTAGTTATCGCCATCGCGCAGGTCGCGGTAGGCTTTATACAGGCCTTCGTGCTGGCCGACCCAGGTGCTGTACTCGGAGAGCAGCGGCAGGGTCTGTTCGTAAGCTTCACGCAGTTCCGGGCTGTTTTTTACCGAATTCAGATGGCTGACTGGCGAGAAGATGCGTCCCAGCACATCGTCCACTTCCGCCAGCGGCTGGCAAAGATTTTCCCAGCTATACGGCGCGCCGTGCGCCACCGCGCTTTCCACCGCGGCCCGGCAATCATCCAGCGCTTTGGTGACCGCAGGGACCACGTGTTCCGGTTTGATCGCAGAAAAAGGCGGCAGGGAAAAAGGCGTCAGTAATGGATTGGTCATATGCGCTGTCCTGTTGAAAAGGGTGAATGAAGCGCGCGTCCGGCGCTTATGCATGAGATCTAGAATGGGGGATAGTTGGGGGAATTTCAATGACGGGCGGTGCGTCATCCTGGGTATTGCTGCGATAAGTCCGCCCGTTGCGGGAAAAGGCCGACACGCGGTGCAGCGTGCCGGAAACCGCATTAATGCCTTTTTTGCGCCATCTCCCAGGCCGCCGACAGATTCAACCGCTGCCAGAATTGTTGTTCGGGGGTGGCGCCGGAAAGGGGGTAACCCGCCGGCAGCGCGGTGTTGACCATCAACGCCCGACGCTGGGCCGCTGACAGCTGCGGCAGGGCAGCCTCCAGTAACACTTCCGCCCCCTCAGGCACCTGCAGACGCGGCTGCGGCCCCTTCTGCTGCGGCAGATCGTAGGTCATGGTGAAACGAGAGAAATCACGCATCGCCGGATCGCGCCAGGGATCGTCTTTCACGCTGCTCTTCGCGCACTCAGCAAGCGATGTGCCGCAGGCTTTCGCCAGCGCGGCGCGCAGCTGATCGCGGGCTTCGTTAAATAATACCCGGTAGTGCGGATCGTTAAGATAATGGGCCACGTTGCGCTCGGCCACCATCCGCGAGCCGATCACGTCCAGCGGATAGTGGACGCCCAGCACGATGCGCGAGTAGCCATAGCGGGCGCCGCGGGTTACCAGCGCGTCGTAGCGCTCCGGGATCATCGCCGCCAGCAGCAGCGCATCGGTATAGCCGGTGTTGGTGTGGCCGCTGGGGAACGAGCCGCCGTCGGCGGTGTAGGGCTGATTATCCTTCACCACCACATCGTCAGGCACCAGGTGAATGGTGTTGCCCTGAACCAGAAACGGCCGCGGATTGTTGAAGTGCTTTTTCGCCTCACCGGTGCTGACTTCCGAGGCTTTGATCAATGCTGCCGCCTTCCCCAGCGCGCCCTGGTCATAGGCGGCCAGAAACGCTTTGCCAAGCCGCGGCCCCAGCGCATCGCTGAGGAAGTAGAGGTAGCTAATCCCTTCCGCATCGGCCAGCGCCTGACGGCGTGTCGTCTGCACGGCATCGCGATTGATGGCGGTCACCGTCGCCAGATTCTGCTTCACGACGGTCTCCGGCAGGGTGCTGAACGCCGACAACAGCGCAATACCCGCCTGCTGGTTGGCCCGGGTCTGGAAGTCATAGCCGCTGGCCTTCAGCCAGGCGGTATCGGCCTGGGTTTTATTTTGTTTCGTGTGCGCCAGCCGATCGCGGGTCAGCGTGGCGGCATCCCCCTGCAGAGCGTGACGTAGCTGCGTCAGCGCCTGTTGCTCAAGATCGTCATACGCCTGGCTGGAGGCAGCCGGCGTCACGCTATTGGCGAGGGCCGCCGCCCTGTCCAGCGGGATGTCTTTGGCCAGAACCGGTTGCGCCAGCAGCAGCGCGACGGCCAGCAGTGAGAGTTGCCTTTTCATTATTTTTCCTTTTATTCAAATAATTACCTTGCCTGTACCCGACGCTAGCGCGGCCGTTTGACGTTTTTATGACAGCGTTATGTTTTGCAACGCTTTTGGCACAAATGAAACAGCACGGCGGCGCAGCGGTAATCTCGGCCGATCTGCGGTAAACTATCGGTTAACTTGTTTACTTCCCGGAATCTCTGTATCCATGCTCAGTTATCGCCACAGCTTTCACGCAGGCAACCACGCCGACGTCCTCAAACACACTGTTCAGAGCCTGATCATCGAAGCGCTGAAAGAGAAAGAAAAACCGTTTCTCTACCTGGACACCCACGCTGGCGCGGGCCGCTATCAGCTGAGCGGCGAGCACGCCGAGCGTACCGGCGAGTATCTCGAAGGCATCGCCCGCATCTGGCAGCAGGACGACCTGCCGGCAGAGCTGGAGCCGTATATTTCCGTGGTCGAACACTTCAACCGTAATGGCCAGCTGCGCTACTACCCGGGCTCTCCGCTGATCGCCCGCCAGCTGCTGCGCGAGCAGGACAGCCTGCAGATGACCGAGCTGCACCCGAGCGACTTCCCGCTGCTGCGCGCCGAGTTCCAGAAAGACAGCCGCGCGCGCGTCGATAAAGCCGATGGCTACCAGCAGCTGAAAGCCAAACTGCCGCCGGTTTCACGCCGTGGTCTGATTCTGATCGACCCGCCGTATGAAATTAAAACCGACTATCAGGCGGTGGTGACCGGGATCCACGAAGGCTACAAACGCTTCGCCACCGGCACCTACGCCCTGTGGTATCCGGTAGTGCTGCGCGCACAGATCAAACGCATGATCAAAGAGTTAGAAGCCACCGGCATTCGCAAAATTCTGCAAATCGAGCTGGCGGTGCGTCCGGACAGCGACCAGCGCGGCATGACCGCCTCCGGGATGATCGTCATCAACCCGCCGTGGAAGCTGGAGCAGCAGATGAACAATGTGCTGCCGTGGCTGCACAGCAAGCTGGTTCCGGCCGGCACCGGCCACGCCACCGTCAGTTGGATCGTACCGGAGTAATCGCAACCATCGGTGGAACCTTTTAAGCCTCGCGCTACAATCGCGGCAATCAACGATTAAGGACATATGGGCATGAGCAAACATTATGATTACCTCGCCATCGGCGGCGGTAGCGGCGGTATCGCCTCGATTAACCGCGCGGCCATGTACGGCCAGAAGTGCGCGCTGATTGAAGCCAAAGAACTGGGCGGCACCTGCGTCAACGTCGGCTGCGTGCCGAAAAAAGTAATGTGGCATGCGGCGCAGATCCGCGAAGCGATTCATCTTTACGGCCCGGACTACGGTTTCGATACCACCATCAACCATTTCGACTGGGAGAAGCTGGTCGCCAGCCGTAGCGCCTACATCGACCGCATCCATACCTCCTACGACAACGTGCTGGGTAAGAACAACGTCGACGTGATCAAAGGCTTCGCGCGCTTTATCGATGCCCACACCGTGGAAGTGAACGGCGAGACGATCACCGCTGACCATATCCTGATCGCCACCGGCGGCCGTCCAAGCCACCCGAATATTCCGGGCGTCGAATACGGTATTGATTCCGACGGTTTCTTTGAACTGCCGGCGCTACCGAAGCGCGTGGCGGTGGTCGGCGCTGGCTATATCGCCGTTGAGCTGGCGGGGGTGATTAACGGCCTCGGCGCCGAAACCCACCTGTTCGTGCGTAAACACGCGCCGCTGCGCAGCTTCGATCCGCTGATCGTGGAGACGCTGGTGGAAGTGATGAACGCCGAAGGCCCGCAGCTGCATACCAACGCCATCCCGAAAGCGGTGGTGAAGAATGCCGACGGCAGCCTGACGCTGGAGCTGGAAGATGGCGGCAGCCAGACCATAGATTGCCTGATTTGGGCGATTGGCCGCGAACCGGCGACCGATAACTTCAATCTGGCGGCTACCGGCGTGAAAACCAACGATAAAGGCTACATCATCGTTGATAAATTCCAGAACACCAACGTGCCGGGCATCTACGCGGTGGGCGATAATACCGGCGCCGTCGAGCTGACTCCGGTAGCGGTTGCCGCAGGCCGTCGCCTCTCCGAGCGCCTGTTTAACAACAAGCCGGAAGAGCACCTGGACTACAGCAACATCCCGACCGTGGTCTTCAGCCACCCGCCTATCGGCACCGTCGGTTTAACCGAGCCGCAGGCGCGCGAGCAGTACGGCGACGACGCCGTGAAGGTCTACAAATCTTCTTTCACCGCGATGTACACCGCCGTCACCTCTCACCGCCAGCCGTGCCGCATGAAGCTGGTGTGCGTCGGCCCGGAAGAGAAGATTGTCGGGATCCACGGCATCGGCTTCGGGATGGATGAGATGCTGCAGGGCTTTGCGGTGGCCCTGAAGATGGGCGCCACCAAAAAAGACTTCGACAACACCGTCGCCATTCACCCGACAGCGGCAGAAGAGTTCGTCACCATGCGCTAAGACGCGGTCGCCGGATGATAAAAAGAAGCCCCAGGGGCTTCTTTTTTTATGCTCAGGCCACGCCGTTATTGCCATGGCGCATAAACGCCGGGCGCTGATTGAGCGCCATATACCAGCGCTCCACGGCCGGCATCTCCGGATGGGCAAAAGGGGTCATCTTCCAGCGATGCACCGACAGCCCCAGCACGATATCGGCGAGGGTGAAGCGCTCGCCGGCTATCCACGCCCCGGTACGCTGCAGTTGTGCTTCGACAATGCGCACGCACTGGGTCCAGGTGGCAATACTCTCTTTAATTGCCGCCGGATCCTGAAAGCGCGGATCTTTGCGCACCAGACCCATAAAGGCATGGCGCCAGGCAGTGTTAAACTCGGTCGCCTGCCAGTCCATCCAGTGCTCCACCTCGGCGGCGGGCTGTGGCTCGGTGGGCAGCAGATCCCAGCGCTCCGCTTTCCGCGCCAGATAGCGGCAGATACTGTTCGACTCCCAGAGCACAAAGTCGCCGTCCAGCAGCACCGGCACCAGGCTGTTAGGATTCAGGCGCTGAAACTCAGGCGTATCCAGAGGCTTAAATCCGCTGCCGTAATCCTCCTGCTGGTACGCCAGCCCGGCTTCCTCGCAGGTCCACAACACTTTCCGTACATTGATTGAAGAGCGTTTGCCCAGAATTGTTAGCATTGTCAGCGATTCCTCAGCCATAAAAGAGAGATCTTTCACTCTACTCTATTGTCAGCCTTGCCAGCCAGCAACAAGGCAGAGTAGTGGATAATGTGTATAGTTGATTCCAGCCTGTTTGCCGAAAAGGAACCCGACATGTTGACCCCTTTTACCGTTTTGATGCCCGCAAATATTCGTTTTGGCCGTGGTCAGGCCCTGAGCGCTGCCCCCTGGCTGGCGCAGCAGGGCGGCCCCATTCTGCTGGTGCATGGCGCCAGCCCGCAGCGGGCGGCGTTTCTGCTCCATCAGCTGGAGGCGCTGCAGCTGGCGGTCACGACGCTGGCGATAAGCCGCGAACCCTGGCTTAGCGATATCGAGCAGGGCGTCCAGCTGGCGCGCGAGAAAGGCGTCCGGGCAGTGGTCAGCCTCGGCGGCGGCGCGGTGATTGACGCCGGTAAGGCGATTGCGGCGCTGGTGCCCGCCGCCGGCCCGCTGGTCGACTATCTGGAGGTGGTGGGAACGGGTCGTCAGCTGGAAGCCAGTCCGCTGCCGTTCGTGGCGATCCCGACCACAGCCGGGACGGGCGCGGAAGTCACCAAAAATGCGGTGATCAACGTCCCGGAACAACAGCGAAAAGTGAGCCTGCGCGACGACCGAATGCTGCCTGACCTGGCGATTGTCGACCCGGCGCTGACCGACAACGCGCCGCGGAGCATCACCCTGAGCTCCGGCCTCGATGCCCTGACCCAGGTGATCGAGCCCTGGCTCTGCAGCCGGGCCACTCCCTTCACCGATGCCCTCTGCCAGCAGGCGATCCCGCGGGGCATCCGCGCGCTAAAGATCCTGATGGAAAAAGAGTGTCCGGCCAGCCGCGACGAGATGGCATGGGTCAGCCTGTGTGGCGGACTGGCGCTGGCGAACGCCGGGCTGGGGGTGATCCACGGCCTCGCCGGCCCGCTGGGCGGCCTGAGCCGCGCCTCGCACGGCGCCTTATGCGGCAGCCTGCTGCCGTTTGGGCTGGCGCTCAATGAGTCGCAGATAAGCGACCCTGCCCTGCGCCAGCGCTTCAACGACGTTCGCCGCTGGCTGGCCGACGGGCTGGACGTCCCTGTGGAACAGGTCTGGGACAGTCTGCGGGAATGGAGCCATCGCGCCGGTCTTGGCACCCTGCGCGACCTCGGCGTGGCGCGCGATGCGCTGGAACCGGCGGCGCTGGCCGCCAGCACCTCCTCATCGATGAAGGCCAACCCGGTCAGTCTGAGCAGCGAACAGCTGCTGGAGATGCTGGAGGCGGCGTGGGAGTGAGCGCGCCGGGATAAAATTTTGTTGCATAATGAATGCTCCGAATTTCATCTGTGCCCGAATAGATAACTTTTAGTTATTTATCAATTCGTTACTTTAAGATAACGGCTTTTCTTCTCGGCGGGAAAGCGTGATCTAACGCACAGTTTACTTCACACTCACCGAAGCGACTGTCTACGCTTAATAGACAAGGCCGGGTATGCCCGGCCCCGAACTCACGCTATCCGGAGGTCCGTATCGCTATGTTCAGCCAGAAATTACGCCACGTTGAAGACGACGAGTTAAGGATCGACATCGATCCCTGCTACGAAGCCGATCCGTACGAATTAAAGCTGGATGAAATGATTGACGCTGAACCGGAGCCTGAGGTGATCGAGGGGCTTCCGGCGTCCGATGCCCTTACCCCGGCGGATCGCTATCTTGAGCTGTTTACCAACGTGCAGAAATCACGCATCTTTGCCGACAGCAAAACCTTCCCCGACTGCGCGCCGAAACACGATCCGCTGGACATCCTGCGGCACTACCGGAAGGTCAAACGTCAACCCGACTTCGACCTGCGCCAGTTCGTTGAAGACAACTTCTGGCTGCCGGAGAACCAGACCGACGTCTACACCTCGGACCCCAGCCTGACGCTGAAAGAGCACATCGATAAGCTGTGGCCGGTGCTGACCCGCGAGCCTCAGGATCATATCCCCTGGTCTTCACTGCTGGCGCTGCCGCAGGCCTATATTGTGCCCGGCGGTCGGTTTAGCGAAACCTATTACTGGGACTCTTATTTCACCATGCTGGGGCTGGCGGAGAGCGGCCGGGAAGATCTGCTGAAATGCATGGCCGATAACTTTGCCTGGCTGATTGAAACCTACGGCCACATTCCGAACGGCAACCGTACCTACTACCTCAGCCGTTCGCAGCCGCCGGTATTTGCCCTGATGGTCGAACTCTTTGAAGAGGACGGCGTGCGCGGCGCGAAGCGCTATCTGGACCATCTGAAGATGGAGCACGCCTTCTGGATGGACGGCGCCGAGTCGTTGATCCCGCACCAGGCGTATCGCCACGTGGTGCGCATGCCGGATGGCTCCCTGCTCAATCGCTACTGGGACGACCGGGACACGCCGCGGGATGAGTCCTGGCGCGAGGACGTGGAGACCGCCCGACACTCCGGGCGGCCCGCCAATGAAGTGTACCGCGACCTGCGGGCGGGCGCCGCGTCCGGCTGGGACTACTCCAGCCGCTGGCTGCGGGATATCACGCGGCTGGCCAGTATCCGCACGACGCAGTTTATCCCCATCGACCTGAACGCCTTCCTGTTCAAGCTGGAGACGACCATCGCCAACCTCTCCGGCCTGAAGGGCGATCGCGAGACAGAGGCGGCCTTCCGCCAGAAGGCCCAGGATCGGCGGGCGGCGGTCAACCGCTATCTGTGGGACGATGAGAATGGCTGTTTCCGCGATTATGACTGGCGCCGCGAACAGCTGGCGCTGTTTTCCGCCGCCAGCATCGTCACCCTTTACGTCGGCCTGGCGACTCACGAGCAGGCAGAACGCCTTGCCGATGCGGTGCGGGCCCGCCTGCTCACCCCCGGGGGGATCATGGCCACCGAATATGAAAGCGGTGAGCAGTGGGATAAACCTAACGGCTGGGCGCCGCTGCAGTGGATGGCGATCCAGGGATTTAAACGTTACGGCCAGGATCCGCTGGGGGATGAGATTGCCTGGAGCTGGCTGCAGACGGTCAACCACTTTTACAAGCAGCATCACAAGCTGATTGAGAAATACCATATTGCCACCGGCGTCCCGCATGAGGGTGGCGGCGGGGAGTATCCCCTGCAGGATGGCTTTGGCTGGACCAACGGCGTGGTGCGCCGACTGATTGGCCTGTACGGTGAGCCAACCTAGTCGGGCTGTTCCCGGCGGCTTTCTCCTGCTATGTTCAGAGGATTCGCCCCGCCCGGAAGGACGCTTATGCCTGAACTCCTGACGCCGCGCCTGCGCTGCTCACCGCTGCAGCTGGATGACTGGTCGTTTTTTCTTTCCCTGCAGCAGGATCCGCAGGTCATGCTCTACGTCGCCGATCCCCGGCCGCAGGCGGCCATCCGCGAGGCGTTTGATTCGCGCCTGCCGCCGTGGGCGCCGGGGGACGAACACTGGCTGTGTTTGGTGGTGCGCGACAGGCTCACCCATGCCCCGCTCGGCCTGACCGGTTACCAACATCATCACCGCGACATTGCCGAGGTTGGCTTTCTCTTCGCTCCGTCGGCGCAGGGTCGGGGCTACGGCTACGAATCGCTGCGCGCGCTGTGCGACTACGCCTTTACCACCGGCGGCGTCCGCCGCCTGACCGCCAGCGTCACCGCCGGCAACGAGGCGTCTAAGCAGTTACTGCTCAAAGCCGGCTTCCGGCTGGAAGGGGAGCTGCGGGAAAACTACTGGCTGAACGGGCGCTGGCACAACGACTGGCTGTTCGGTCGGCTACGTGGGGAGGGCGATGCGCCGTAGCGCACCGCCGGTCACAGGCTGGGGGCAGTCAGGATCAGAGGAACATCCCGCCCGAGACTTCCACACGCTGCGCGTTCATCCACGCCAGCTCATCGCTGAGCAGGGCGGCGATGGCGTCGCCGATATCATCCGGCAGCCCAACCCGCCCCAGCGCGGTCTGGGCGGCGATATGCTGATTCACCTCGGCGTTATCGCGCACCACGCCGCCGCCAAAGTCGGTCTCGATGGCCCCCGGCGCGATGATATTCACCGAAATACCGCGCCCACCCAGCTCTTTCGCCTGATAGCGGGTCAGGACCTCCATCGCCCCCTTCATCGCGGCGTAAGCCGCATAGCCCGGCAGGGCAAAGCGCGCCAGGCCGCTGGAAACATTGAGGATCCGCCCCCCGTCCTCCAGGAGAGGCAGCAGACGCTGGGTCAGGAAAAACGGTCCTTTGAACTGGATGTTCATCAGCTCGTCAAACTGCGCTTCGCTGGTCTCGGCGAAGGGCACGTTGAGGCCAATCCCGGCGTTGTTCAGTAAATAATCAAAGGTGGTGCGCCCCCACTTCTGCGCCAGCACCTGCACCACCTCGCTAGCGAAAGTGTCAAAACTTGAGGTATCCCCGACGTTCAGCGCTAATGCTGCCGCTTTGACCCCTTTTTGCTCTATTTCTGCTACCACGTCGAGGGCCGCCTGGCGGTTGCTGTGGTAAGTCAGAAGAATATCGGTTCCCTTCGCCGCCAGCTTCAACGCGGCGTTTTTACCCAGACCGCGGCTGCCGCCGGTCACTAAAGCGATACGTTGTGTCATCAGAAGACCCCTTTCAGGTTGCGTTGTGATTGTGTTCTAGCTTATTAACTGCCAGTGCAACAATAAATACGCTACATTACGTTTTACTGTTTCATCCATAACAACAATAGGCGATCGGCATGGATAAAATTCATGCAATGCAGTTATTCATTCGCGTAGCGGATCTGGAGAGTTTTTCCCGCGCCGCCGAGACCCTTGCGCTACCTAAAGGTAGCGTCTCGCGGCAGATCCAGGCCCTGGAAAGCCATCTTGGCGTGCGGCTCCTGCACCGTACCACCCGCCGGGTTCAGCTCACCCAGGATGGGATGGTCTACTACGAGCGGGCAAAGGATCTGCTGAGCAACCTCGATGAACTGGACGGCATGTTCCAGCACGATCCGGCGAGCATCAGCGGCCGGCTGCGGGTGGATATGCCGGTCGGTTTTGCTAAAAAACTGGTGATCCCCCATCTGCCGACTTTTTTACAGCAGTATCCGGGCATCGAGCTGGAGCTGAGCAGCAGCGATCGGCTGGTGGACGTGATCCGCGAGGGGTTTGACTGCGTGGTGCGCGTCGGCGCGCTCAAAGACTCGGGGCTTATCGCCCGCCCACTGGGCAAACTGACGCAAATTAACTGCGCCAGCCCGGACTACCTTGCGCGATTTGGCTATCCGCAATCCCTTGAGGATCTGGCGGATCATGCCCTGATCCACTACGCCAGCACCCTCGGGGTCCGTCCCCCCGGCTTTGAGGTCATGCTCGACGGCGCGGTGCGCTGGGTAAAAACCGGCGGGATTTTGACGGTCAACAGCACGGAAACCTACCAGGCGGCCTGTATCGCCGGGCTGGGGATCATTCAGGTACCGCGTACCGGCGTGCGCGAGGCGTTACGCGCTGGCGACCTGATTGAGATCCTGCCCCAGTACCGCGCCGAGCCGCTGCCGGTCTCGCTTATCTACCCTCATCGGCGCAATCTCTCCCGCCGCGTGCACCTGTTTATGGAGTGGCTGGGCGGGTTGATGAAAGATTATGTCGATTGATCCACGCGGATGGTGAACGGGTGGCGGGCAGATGGGTTCCTGCAAGATACGGCATTTAAGGTATACTTTTTGCTGAATCTCGCTGTAAAAAAGGAAGAAATCACGTATGACGCCGGAAAACGACGATCGACGCCCACCACAGGAACCGGACACACAGCCGGAGAAAAACAAAAGTACGCTCGAGGCCCTCAATGACACGGCCGTCGGGCAAAAAGCCAGCCAGGCGCTGAAGACCGTCACCGGAACGGCGGCCAGGGTACAACGCAACCCGGTGATTGCCCATCTGTTACGCGCCGCAGAACGTTTCAATGACCGACTGGGCAATCAGTTCGGCGCGGCCATCACCTACTTCTCGTTCCTGTCGATGATCCCGATCCTGATGGTCTCCTTTGCCGCCGCCGGCTTCGTGCTGGCCTGGCACCCGACCCTGCTGCAGGACATTTTCGATAAAATTCTGCAAAACGTCAGCGACCCGACGCTGGCGGCGACCTTGAAAAACACCATCAACACCGCGGTGCAACAGCGTACCGCCGTCGGTCTGGTCGGCCTGCTGGTCGCGCTCTATTCCGGTATTAACTGGATGGGCAATCTGCGTGAAGCGATCCGCGCCCAGTCGCGCGACGTCTGGGAACGCCGACCGCAGGACGAGGAGAAAATCTGGATAAAATACTTCCGCGATCTTATCTCGCTAATCGGTCTGCTGGTGGCGCTGATCATTACGCTGTCGATCACCTCTGTCGCCGGTTCCGCCCAGCAGTTGATTATCTCCGCGCTGTATCTCGACAACATTGAATGGCTGAAACCCGCCTGGCGGCTGATCGGCCTCGCCATCTCGATTTTTGCCAACTATCTGCTCTTTTTCTGGATCTTCTGGCGTCTGCCGCGCCATCGTCCACGGCGCAAAGCCCTGTTTCGCGGCACGCTTATCGCAGCGATTGGCTTTGAAATCATCAAAATCGTCATGACCTGGACGCTGCCGGCACTGGTGAAATCCCCCTCAGGGGCGGCATTCGGTTCGGTGCTGGGGCTGATGGCCTTTTTCTATTTCTTTGCCCGCCTGACGCTATTCTGCGCCGCGTGGATCGCCACCGCGGAGTATAAAGACGACCGGCGGATGCCGGGCAAAACCCACCGTTAACGCATTGCGAGGATGAATTGAAGAGGCAAAATTCATCCTCGCGCTTTATTTCAGTAGATAAATCCACCCATTAACTTTTATTTAACCAAAAACTGGTTTTATCCTCTATCTTTTTAATTGTGTGAAGCATTTCATAGAACTATTTTCACTGGTGTAAAAATTATCCGCTTTTTGCCTGTTTTTTGCCCATTCTCGGCGTTTGTTACAGATTGAAATGTCCCTGTGGCTGTGGCTATATGGCTTTTCGTTCGCGCAAAAATAAGAAAGATCTATGCAAGCCACAGCCACCACACTCGAAAACTCGCAGGAAACCGCCCCGGTCAACTCACGCAACAAAGTCGTTGTCGCCTCGCTCATTGGCACCGCCATTGAGTTTTTCGACTTCTACATCTATGCCACTGCCGCGGTCATCGTCTTCCCGCATATCTTTTTCCCGCAGGGTGATCCCGCCGCGGCCACCCTGCAGTCGCTGGCCACCTTCGCCATCGCCTTCGTCGCCCGGCCGATCGGCTCCGCGCTGTTTGGCCACTTCGGCGATCGCGTCGGCCGCAAGGTCACCCTCGTGGCTTCACTGTTAACCATGGGGATCTCCACCGTGGTGATCGGCCTGCTGCCCGGCTATGAAAGCATTGGCATTGTCGCGCCGATGCTGCTGGCGCTGGCGCGTTTCGGTCAAGGCCTTGGCCTCGGAGGGGAATGGGGCGGCGCAGCGCTGCTGGCTACGGAAAACGCCCCGCCGCGCAAGCGGGCCCTGTACGGCTCCTTCCCGCAGTTGGGCGCGCCTATCGGCTTCTTCTTCGCCAACGGCACCTTCCTGCTGCTCTCCTGGCTGCTGACCGACCAGCAGTTTATGGCGTGGGGCTGGCGCGTGCCGTTTATCTTCTCCGCCGTGCTGGTGATCATCGGTCTGTACGTTCGCGTCTCGCTGCACGAAACGCCGGTCTTCGCCAAAGTAGCGGCGGCGAAAAAACAGGTCAAAATCCCGCTGGGTACTCTGTTGACCAAACACGTCCGCGTGACGGTGCTGGGCACCTTCATCATGCTGGCAACGTATACCCTGTTCTACATCATGACCGTCTACTCAATGACCTTCAGTACCGGCGCCGCGCCGAATGGCCTGGGCCTGCCGCGTAACGAAGTGCTGTGGATGTTGATGATGGCGGTGATTGGCTTTGGCGTGATGGTACCTGTCGCCGGCCTGCTGGCGGACGCCTTTGGTCGTCGTAAGAGCATGATTGTCATCACTACGATGATTATTTTGTTCGCCCTGTTCGCTTTTAAACCGCTGCTGGGCTCCGGTAACCCGCTGCTGGTGTTCGCCTTCCTGCTGCTGGGTTTAAGCCTGATGGGACTGACTTTTGGCCCAATGGGCGCGCTGCTCCCGGAGCTGTTCCCGACGGAAGTGCGCTACACCGGCGCGTCATTCTCCTATAACGTGTCGTCGATCCTCGGCGCCTCGGTCGCACCGTACATTGCCGCCTGGCTGCAGGGCAACTACGGCCTGGCGGCGGTCGGCACCTATCTGGCGGCGATGGCGGCGCTGACGCTGATCGCCCTGCTGCTGACCCACGAGACCCGCCACCAGTCGTTGTGATCCTTCGCCCTGACGCCGCTGGCGTCAGGGCTCTCCCCTACTTTTTCATCTGCGACAAAATGGTCCGGCACTGGTTGCTATCGCCCTCCGCCGGGGAGACCAGCGCCAGCAGCGCGGCGGCCGGCGTCACCAGGGTTGCCAGCGCGGCCGCTACCGCACCGCGGACAATCAGCGGCCCGGCCTTCACCCCCGCCTGCGGCGATTTAAAGGTGCCCCGAACATACAGCGGTGAACGCAGCGTGATCACCCGGAAGCCTTTACTTTCCGGATCGATGGTCAGGTCCAGCTGCTCGGAGGCGAAGCTGGCGGTCCCGGTCACATTGATCAGCGCGTTTTCCGTATCAAAGGCAAAAATCTGCGGCCGGGCGACACCGTTGGTCACGTCGATATTGGCCGCCGCACAGTTCACCCGGACCTCCTCATCGCCAAAAATCTGGCCTATCAAGTAGTTGCCGACGTTAAGGCCGAGAATTTCCATCAGGTTGCGACTGATCAGGCCGTCGTTCATCAGTAGCTTCAGATTGCCATTACTGTTGCCGAGCAGGGCTGCCACCGAGTTACCGCTGCCGCGCAGCTGGACATCGCCATTCATCTCGCCGAGGGTTTTCTGCATCATCTCGACGTTCGGCATCAGCGCCTTCAGCTTCAGGCGTCGCGCCTGCAGATTGGCCTCACCCTGCAGCGGCTTCTTATCACCCTGCAGGTGTACGCTGCCGGCAATCGAACCATTGGCCAGGCCAAAGCGCACCGGCTGCAGGCGCAGGTCGCCATCTTCCAGGATCACGTGGGTCGACAGATCGCTGATCGGCAGGGTGCCGCCGTGCTCAATTCTCCGGCCCTTAAAACGTACATCGGCATCCATCACCTGCCATTTATCGGTTTCAAAGCGGTCTGCCGGCAGCACTTTACCCGCCGGCTGCGGCCGGTCGCTCCCCTGGCGCGAAGCACTTTTCTTCGTCCCTTTGCCAGAGTCGACGCCGATTAACGGCCCGAGGTCCGCCAGCCGCAGCTGCTTCGACTCCATATCGCCGCTGAGTTTCGGCCGCGGTTTGCCGGTGGTGTAGGTCAGGGAGCCATGAATGTCGCTATCGCCGATCCGACCATTAAAATCCTGATAGTCAAAGCGCATGCTGTTTTTCTGCTTAAAGTCGGCGCGCAAGCGGCCGTCGGTAGAGAACGATGGCGTCTCCGGCAGCAGCACGCCGGTCAGGTCGTAGAGATCGCGCAGCGAGTCGCCGGCGAATTTCAGCCGCAGGTCGATGCCGCCGACGTTGAGCGGGTCGCTGACCGTACCGCTGAACGCCACCCGCGTGTTGCCGGAGTGGAAGTCGCCCTGCAGCGGGAAAGGGGTGCTTGCGCTGCGCAGGGCCAGCATACCGCCGATTTTACCGTTGCCGGTGACCGGCTGGTCCTTGTAGCGGCCCTTCAGCGACAGGCCAAAGACATAGTCACCCACTTTCGTCGCGGTATGGCGATCGTCGGCTCCGGTCACTTCGCTGAACGGCAGCGGTTTGCCGAGAGGATCGACGAGGATGGTGATATCGCTGCGGGTGATCTTGTCATCAATGGCGATAGTCCCGCGATCAAAGAGAATGTTATCAAGGCGGAAGGACCAGCTGGAGGGGGCGCTATCGCCCGACGTACGCTGATCGCCTGCCAGCTGAAAGGTCCAGTTATTGTTGTCTTCCGCCAGGCGGATCAGCCGCACGTCGGGCTGTTCCAGCTTGATCCACGGCAGGTACACCGTTTTGCTCAGCAGCGCCAGCGGGGCGAGGGTCGCCTCCACGCGCGGCAGGTGGATCATGGTCACCTGGGGAATGGCCGGCGGGTTGCCCAGCACGATATCTTCCGCGTGCACATGCGGCCACGGAACCCAGCTGCGCCAGCCGCGCTCGTCCGGCTGCCGCTCCCAGACCACACCGAGATCGCCGCGGATGGCGAACGGGCGGTTAAGCTCAGCGGACACTTTCTGATTGATCGTCGGCTTCAGCCGGTTCCAGTCAAAGGTGGCCAGCACGATAAAGAAAAGAACGATCAGCAACAGTATCGTTCCTGTGATGATAACCAACGTTTTACGGGTTCTGCTCATCCCTACTCCGCTCCTTTTGCATCACGTCAGTCCTGAATATAGTCAAAAAGCGGCGTTTCTCCTGGAAATGCGCTTTTCGTCACATTACGCGCGTCAGGTCAAAAAAATAATGGAACGATGTTTTAATATGATTGACCAGTAAAACAGCGCAGCGCACACTAGCGCTCATATCGATTCCATTGCAGGTTCTGGCTATGTCTAAAAAAATTGCCGTCATTGGCGAATGCATGATTGAGCTGTCAGAGAAGAACGGGGCCGTTAACCGCGGCTTTGGCGGCGATACCTTAAACACCTCGGTCTATATCGCAAGGCAGACCGATGCCAGTGCGCTGAGCGTCCACTATGTCACCGCGCTGGGAACCGATGCCTTCAGCCAGCAGATGCTCGACAGCTGGCAGCAGGAAAACGTCAACACCGATCTGATCCAGCGGATGGCCGACCGCCTGCCGGGGCTGTATTACATTGAAACTGATGATACCGGCGAGCGCACCTTCTACTACTGGCGCAACGAGGCGGCGGCAAAGTTCTGGCTGGAGAGCGATCGCGCGGCGGCGATTTGTGAAGAGCTGGCCACTTTCGACTATCTCTATCTGAGCGGCATCAGTCTCGCCATTCTCAGCCCGGCCAGCCGCGACAAGCTGTTCACACTGCTGCGTGAGTGCCGCGCCAACGGCGGCAAGGTGATCTTCGACAACAACTATCGTCCACGCCTGTGGGCCAGCCAGGCGGAGACGCAGCAGGTCTATCAGGAGATGCTCGCCTGCACCGATATCGCGTTTCTGACCCTCGATGATGAAGACGCGCTGTGGGGGGAAAAACCGGTTGCTGAGGTGATCGCCCGCACGCATGCCGCCGGCGTGGAAGAGGTGGTGGTGAAGCGCGGGGCGGATGCCTGCCTGGTCTCGGTTAGCGGGCAACCGCTACAGGAAGTACCGGCTGTCAGGCTGGCCAAAGAAAAGGTGGTGGATACCACCGCCGCCGGAGACTCCTTCAGCGCCGGTTATCTGGCCGTTCGCCTGACCGGTGGTGATGCTGAATCCGCCGCCAAACGCGGACACCTGACCGCCAGCACGGTGATCCAGTATCGTGGGGCGATCATCCCACGGGAAGCGATGCCACAGTAATTCTCCGCAGGAAGCGCTCTCCGGCCGCCGCTGGCGCGCCGGAGAGGCGTTAGGTTACTGCCCTGGCGGGATGTCGCTGGCCTCGCTGTGAGCGTCAACCGTATCAGCGCTACCGCTGACCGCCGCGGCCGCCGGATTCGGCGCCATCAGTTTTTCCCACGTAGCCTGCAGTTCCTTCATGTTATATTCCGGTTCGCCTTTCGGCTGCTGCAGCACCAGCGCCATATCCTGAGACAGCTGCTGACGCAGGTACTGGTTCAGCATGTCGACCGTCAGGGAGTTGAGGAACTCCTGCCGCAGCTTCTGGTATTGCTCCGGCGCGATATCCACCACCTGATTCTGCAGGGAGCGCATGCGCTGGCTCATCAGAATGTCGGTGTCCGTGCGCGCATAGGTGGCAAACAGCTTCTGCAGCTCAAGGCTTTTCTGGGCAATAAGCGCGTCAAACTCCTCCTGCGGCAGGCCGTTGTCCCGCACTTTCGCCAGCTCGCGCGAAACCACGCTCAGGTTGTTGTTCAGACGCTCGCCCGGCGATTCGATGTTGATGGCGCACTGCGCGCGCTGATAGAGCACCCGGCAGTCAAAGCCAAGACCAATATCCTTCACGTTATTTTTGCTCAGGCTCTGCTGCACGTGCCAGAACAGCGCTTCGCGGGCGAGGTCGTCGCGCCAGTAGCGCTGCAGCGCCGCGGAATCACGGATTGGCTGCCAGGGCGCATCCCACATGATGGACAGTTTGTCCTGACGCACCGCGCTGGTCATGATGCTGACCGGCACGGTAGGCAGTGGTGATAAGGTCGGCACCGCCGCGGGTGTTTCCCGCTTGCCCTTCAGATCGCCGAAGGTTTTACTGATTTGCTCGGCGACGCTGCGGCTGTCGACGTTACCGACCACAATCAGCGTCATGGCGTCGGGGGTGTACCATTTATGATAAAAGTCTTTCAGGTGCGCCACGTCAATCGGCTGCTTCAGCGGCGCTGCGGGATCATGGCCCAGCATGGTGGACCCTTTCAGGCGGTAGCGCCACCAGCCCTCTTTGGTATCCAGCGGCCAGGTCGCCACCATGTCGCTGCCCTGCAGCGCATGATTGATCGATTCAGGCGTAATGGTCAGCTTACCGCTGGCGTCCGCCAGCCAGCTCAGCGCCTCTTTCAGCAGATCGTTGCGGTTATTGGGCAGACTGAGATTAAACATCGTGTAATCGTAAGAGACGATGGCCGGCGGCAGAGGACGCTTCGGGTCAATACTCTGCTGCCATAAAGAGCGCGCCTGCATCGTTGGCAGGCTACCGCTTTGCGTCAACGCCAGGCGGGGAATAAAGCGGCTGAAACCGCTCTGCTGAGTGCTTTCGCTCAGCGAGCCAATATTCACGGACAGACGGACTTCAATACGGTCGCTGGGACGCTGCGGCGTGGCCAGCACCTGCCACGTCAAACCATTCGCTAAGGTCCCTTGTTGCCAGGCCGGATCAGGCTGGAGCGCTTCTGCCTGCACATAACCGGCCGCCGCTACCATCAGCAAACCGCCCGTTAAGAGTTTAATTGTTGTGCCCTGCATGTGAACCCCTGATGAACATTCCTGGTTACAACAGCACCCCACTGACGGGCTGCCGAAAAAAGTGAGAGTGAAATACGTCGGTTAGACCACACGGAGACGAAAATGTCGCATGACAACGCAAAATAATCATTTCGTGTCATTTCCGCCGGGCGGAAATGACCTCTAATTATGCGCAGGAGCCCGTACTCCAGCAAGGGAGTACGGGCCTAAGAGGAGGATTTAAGAGGATAATTCGTGCGATTTGTTCGCTGGAACACGGTTATTCAGAACATCATCCATCTGTTTGGCATCGAGTTCTTTGACCCATTTGGCCACCACCACCGTAGCGACGCCGTTACCCACCAGGTTGGTCAGCGCACGGGCTTCGGACATAAAGCGGTCGATACCGAGGATCAGCGCCAGGCCAGCCACCGGCAAATGCCCGACGGCGGAGATGGTCGCCGCCAGCACGATGAAGCCGCTGCCGGTCACCCCCGCCGCCCCTTTCGAGGAGAGCAGCAGCACCACCAGCAGGGTGATCTGGTGGAAAATATCCATATGGCTGTTGGTCGCCTGGGCAATAAAGACCGCGGCCATCGTCAGATAGATAGAGGTGCCATCGAGGTTGAATGAATAGCCGGTCGGGATCACCAGGCCCACCACCGATTTGCGGCAGCCCAGCTTCTCCATTTTGTCGAGCATTCTCGGCAGCGCCGATTCTGACGAGGAGGTCCCCAGCACAATCAGCAGCTCCTCACGGATATAGCGGATAAATTTGAAGATGCTAAAGCCGGTGGCCCGGGCGATGCTGCCCAGCACGACTACCACAAACAGGATACAGGTGATATAGAAGCAGATAATCAGCTGCCCCAGCTGCACCAGGGTGCCGACGCCATATTTACCAATGGTAAAGGCCATGGCCCCGAAGGCACCGATCGGCGCCAGGCGCATGATCATATTGATGATGCCGAAGATGACCTGCGAGAAGCTTTCAATGACGTTGAAAATCAGCTGACCTTTGCTGCCCAGACGGTGCAGAGCAAAACCAAACAGGACGGCGAACAGCAGCACCTGCAGAATGTTGCCGCTGGCGAAGGCGCCAATGACGCTGCCCGGGATCACATCCAGTAAAAAGGCCACCACCCCCTGGTCTTTCGCCTGCTCAGCGTACATCGCCACCGCTTTCGCATCGAGCGTCGACGGGTCAACGTTCATGCCAGCGCCCGGCTGCACCACGTTGACAATAATCAGACCGATAATCAGCGCGATGGTGCTGACCACTTCGAAATAGAGCAGCGCCACCGCACCGGTACGGCCGACGGCTTTCATACTCTCCATCCCGGCGATCCCCGTCACGACGGTACAGAAGATAACCGGAGCAATCACCATTTTAATCAGCTTAACGAAGGCGTCGCCGAGGGGTTTCATTTGCGCGCCCAGTTCCGGGTAAAAATGGCCCAGCAGAATACCGATCGCTATGGCCGTCAGAACCTGGACATAGAGGCTTTTAAAGATAGAGGTTTTCATAGGGTGTCCTTTGGGAATAACCACAGAGCAAGAAGGGATATTTGACGTCTGTGGCTTAAAAATAACACCCTGGAAACATTTCAGAAATAACTAACGCCGAAAGTGCAACGCGATTGTTAAAATCTTTGAGCTGACTCGCACAAGTCAACAAAACATTTACAAATTTGCATCCTCCTGGACCGGAGATAAATAGCGCGCGCTGAATGCCTCCTGCGGCAAAGCGCAACCGAACAGATGGCCCTGGAGCACCTCGACGCCAGCGGTTTGCAACCAGCGGTACTGGGCGTCGCTCTCCACGCCTTCCGCCACGATACGCAGCGACAGGCCGCGCGCAAGCTGGATCATCGCCGGCACCATGCTGACATCCTCCGGCAGCATATCGATGAATACCTTATCGATTTTCAGAATATCCACCGGCAGGGCCTTCATCTGCTGCAGCTGGTGCAACCCGGCATAACCCATGCCAAAGTCATCCAGCGCAATCTGCACCCCGGCCTCGCGCAGCGGTCGCAACCGCGCCATCACATCCTGCGGATCGTCCATCCGGCAGCTCTCCGTCACCTCGAGGATGAGGGTGCCAGGGGCGATGCGGTAGCGGGCGATCAGCTTCAGCATCTCCTCACCACGATCGTGTTCCAGCAGCTGGAGCAGGGAAACATTAACCGACAGCGGCAGCATAATCCCCTGGCTTTGCCAGGCCGCCAGCTGGCGACAGGCCTCTTCCATCACCCAGTAGCCGACCGGGATAATCAGCCCGCAGGACTCAATACGCTCAATCAGCGACGGCGGTAGCGACCAGCTGCCATCCGCCTGCCGCTGGCGCAGCAGCACCTCGGCGCCGCAGATCTCGCCGCTGGTGCAGGCCACCTGCGGTTGCAGCCAGATAGCGAACTGCTGGTTGTCGAGGGCAGTCATAATGTCGTGCTCTTCCATCAGGCGACGCTGAGCCTTTTCCATCTGCTCGGGATCGAAGAACTCGATCTGGTTTTTGCCTTTACGTCGTGCGGTGACGGCGGCCGACACCGCGCGACGGTAAAACTGTTCGGCACTGAGCCCGGCGTGGAACATGGCGATCCCGACGCTGGCGTAGGGGCGCAGCTGCAGACCATGCAGCGGCAAACGCTCATTAATAATAGTGAGCACTTGCTTACTTAACGTCACCGCCTGCCACGGTTCGGCAAGGCCATCGGCAAGAATCGCGAAGTCATACCCGCTCACCTGAGCCAGCACCATTTGTGGCGGAATGGCGGCCCGCAGCTTCTCCACCAGCGTCAGGAGCAGCATTTCGCGCTGGCTCTCCTTGAGGACGCCGGCGGCGTCCTGCAGGGTTTCGCAGGCGACGACGATCAGCGCGGCGCTCTGCGGGCGGGCCACCGTCTGCTCCAGCATCGCCAGCAAAAAGGCTTTATTCGGCAGCTCGGAGACCGGGAAGCGGGTCGACTGGATGGACAGTTCATCATGCTGGCGCACCAGGCTCTGCTGGTTGCGGTTATAGCTGCGCACCAGCATACCGATCTCGTCGTCATGGTGCAGGCGCGGGAGCGTTAGCTGATGGCCGAGACGCTCCTGCTGAGAGAGATCGTTCAGCTCACGGGCGATACGCCGCAACGGGCGCACCATCAGCCGGTTGATACACCAGGTCAGCGCCACCGTCAGCATTAGCACCAAAAGTAAGTAAGCCGTCACTAACGTAGCAAGGGCGCTCATGACAAACTTATACATGCGATAGGAGTCGGCCTGCAGCACCAGATAGGCCAGCGGCTGCGGGTTGGCTGGCCGCTCCAGTGAATAAATAGGTAACGAAATCTGCACCGGCAGCTCAAACAGCCGGGTGACGGTCACCGGCACCGGCCGCTCGGGGATAAATCGCATCCGCAGCGCCTGGAACTGGTTCGGCAATACCACATCCGCCCGGCTGACGATGCCAGCAGGCTGGATACGGCTCAAAATGGCTTCCGCTTCCGGAATATCGGCTTTCAGAATAGCCGCAGATAACGGTTCGCGAACGGATCGCGCGATACTTTCTAACTGCGTGGCCGTGGTAAAGCGACTCTGTTGCACAAAGTGAAACAGCAAAATAGTGCAAAAAACCAATACAAATGCCATGGACACGCTCGCGACCATCGCCATCTGTTTGATTGTAAGTGAACGGCTGACGCGCAACGGTGTTCTCCACTGATACTGAATGCATACCCGGCATCAATCCTTCAATCCCGGTCGTTTCAGGCTGATTATATACTTAAATCCTTCGCCCACGCCCGCGAGGGATGAAGTGGCGGGATATTTCCGCGCGCTAGCGCAGACGCCGGAGAAGCCTCCCCGGCGGCCGGCGGTGGGCAATGACACACGAGTATACGCGAAGCGCGCCGTGGAGTGGCGCTCTGTGACGTAATTCAGCCTATTCTGCTACCAGTCGGCGTAGGGCACCAGCGGCTGGGGCGGCATATCCAGATCCCCCTGCCAACCGGCCGCCGAGTAGCGGACGTAAAGCAGCGCATGGCTCGGGGTATAATCCTTCGCCTGCTGAATATCGACCGCGGCGCCGACGAACCAGTTGCTGGTCACTCGCCGCTCCACCAGCGCTCTGGCGGTGTAACCAAATCCCTGGCTGCTGCTTCCCTGCTCCGTCAGCTCGCTGGCGCGCTGGCGGTAGTCGGACGGGATCAGGTTCAGCAGCGGATAGCGGGCTTGCGTCTGGGTGCGCGAATGGGACCATGACACCGACCCGCCGAGCTCCCAGGACCAGTTCTCGGTACGCTGACGCCAGGTCACCGGCACGGCGAATGAGAGATATTCCTGCGGGCTGTAGTAGCCGCCCTGGCCGAGGGTGTAGCCGCTGAGATCTTTGTCGTAGTGCCAGATCATATTGTTGAGGCCGACGGTGACGCGACGATTATTCTCGTTGATGACTTTGTAGTAGTACCCGGTCATCCAGCGCACGCGCCAGTTATCCGCCACGTTTTTACCGGTCAGCGAGTCGGCCCCCAGCGAGGACCAGATACCGTGTGCTTCGCCCCGGTCATAGCTGAGGCTCAGGCCGCCGCCGTCGGCGCGGACGCCGCCCCAGGTGGTGCCGGTATGGCTGCTGCTGTCTTTCTGCCCGCCAAAGGAGAGCAGCGAGCTGGAGATGGGTCGCCGGTGGACGTTGACCGTGTACCCCACCGGCCCGACATCGCTGCTGTAGCTCAGCCCCCCCACCACATCGACGACATTGAAGCCCATCGGCGTGGTGCCGATATCGCCGCTCCAGGTGTCATTCTTCCAGCCGACCGCCACGCTGGCCCCGCTGTCGGTCTGGTTTTTACTGCCGCTGGTACAGGCGATCTCCCCGCAGGTACCCCAGCTGGGCGAATAGCTCCCGTCGCTGTGGGTGGAAAAGCTGCCGGCATCCATATTGACCAGATCGGTGCGGAAGAACATCCGGCCATCCGCCAGCGGAGCATCCACCTGCAGCATGGTGGTATGCGCCTTCAGGTCGGAATAGCCGCCGGTGCCGCTGGAACCCCAGAAATCGTGTTCCAGGGTGACGTTCAGATCCTGCTGGCGATAAAGGTCGGCGGCATCGCTGCGGATCCCGCGCTTCAGCCAGTCATCCCGGCTGTCGTTGCGCGTCAGCCGCGTAAAGGTATCGTTGTCCTGCGGCTGCGCGGGGGTGATCCCGGAGGCCACCATCGCCTCCCGGTAGTGCGTCAGCGCCTGCTGCGGTGCCCCGGTCTGGGTGGCAAAGCGCGCGGCATCGCGCAGCACCAGCGCGCTCTCCATAGAGGGCGGCTGCGCCTTCGCCTGCGGCACAATCTGGTTAAAAATCTGTTGGGCATCCACGGTATCGCCAAGGCCGGCTCGCGCCAGGGCGACCCGACGCTGCATATTCATGGATTCGGTCTCTGCGCCTTTCAGCTGCATGACCTGCGCCCGGGCGGCCTGTTTATCGCCCTCGGCCAGGTAGACTTCCGCAAGGCCGAGGCGCGCATCGCCGTTATCGGCCTCCTGGCGCAGCACCCGCTGATAGTCGGCAATCGCCGTCTGGCTGTCGCCGCGCTGCTGCGCCCAGTCGGCCAGCGTCAGGTCATAACGCACCGAGGCGGGCTGCTGTTGGATAAGGGCGATCGCCTGCGCTTCGTCACCGCTGTCGCGCAGCTGGTTGGCCTGGCGCAGCACCCGGTCGCTTTGCAGACGCGCCTCAAGTTCACGAATGTTATCCGTCCACGCGCTGCGCGGCAGAGCGGCGATTTGCGCCAGGGCCAGATCGTCCTGGTCGTTCCCCGACAGGTAGAGCCCCGAGGCGTAGACCCGTTCAGCGTCCTGCGGCTGGCGGTTGACCATCGCCCGCATCAGCGCGTCGGCCTCCTGGCGTTCACCGGCGCTCACCAGATCGCGCGCCAGACGGTAGGTTATCCACACGCTGTCCGGATCCAGCGCCAGGCGCCGACGCTGAACTTCCGCCGCCTGCGCCCAGTTGCCCTGGCTCTCCAGGGCCTGCGCCTGTTTCTCCAGCCGGTCGTTGGTCAGGCTGCGCTCAATATCATCGATGCTCCGCCGCTGAGCGGGAGGGAGGCCGGCGATCCAGGCGCTGGCTTTCTCCGGCGATTCGGCGCGATAGAGGTTGGCCAGGCCGCGCACCGCCAGGTTATTGCCGCGATCCAGGCGCAACGCCTGCTGGTAATAGCGCTCCGCCGCCGCCGCCTCTTTGCGCGCCGCCGCGACGTCCCCCAGCCCCAGCACGGCATAGCTGTCGGTGCGATCGACCCGCTGCGCCTGGGCATAATAGTTCTGCGCCTGCGAAAGCTGGCCGGCCTTCAGGGCGTTATCCCCCTGCTTGATCAGTAGCCAGTAACGGTTGGTTTGCAGCAGGCTGTCCCATTTGCCGCGGTTCGGGCTGTCGGGGTCCATGGCAATCGCTTTATTGAGCTGCGACACAGCTCGCGCGCGGTCACCGCGCTGGGAATAGGCCTGGCCGAGGGCACCCACCGCATCGCTGTCGCGGCTGTCGGCCTGAACGGCTTTCTGCAGATCCGCGACCGCCTGCGAGGCATTCCCGGACTTGACCGCCGCCAGCCCTTCCGAGCGGGCGCGGAAGGTCGGATCCTGCAGCTGCGCCTGCTGCTGGTCGAGCAGAACGCGAGCGTTGGCCGCCACCGAGCCGGTGGGAAACTGCAGGAGAAATTGCTGCAACGCCTGCACGCTGGCCTTGCTCACCGGCATGCTTTTCACCTCACTGAACCACATATCGGCGGCGATGCCGCGTCCTGAGGCCGAGCGGGCCATCTCCGCCAGATAGGCGAACCCTTCCTGCGGCTTGTTATCGGCAAACATCTGCTTCGCCAGCGAAGTCAGCAGGCTGACGTTGCCCGGCGTGCTGGCGTTCAGTTTTTTCAACTGGCTGACGCCTTCGCTATGGCGGGCCGGCAGGCGCGCCACCAGCGTCCAGTATTCAATAGCGACGTCAACGTCATCCGGCACGCCGCCGTACAGTTTTTCATAGGCGGCGATGGCTTCATCGACCTTCCCGGCCACGCCCAGCAGTCGCGCCTGCTGCAGCGCCTGCCGGCCCTCGCCGGTGTTGCTTTTCATCTCATTGCGCGATGCTTTCAGTTCCGGGGAGTCCGGCGCCAGCTTCGTTAGCCGTTCCAGCTCTTTTTGCGCCCCGGCGGCATCCCCCTGACGCAGCAGGTAGCGCATCCGCGCGGCAATCAGATCCGGGTTGTTGGGATCAATCAGCTCCAGGCGGTACAGCGACTGGCGCACCAGGTCTTCACGATTACTGGCCTCGCCAAGGCGGACCTGCTCCAGCAGATGCTCCTGGGCAGGCGTCGTCGCCGCCTGCGCTAACGGCAGCAGCGCAACGCCGAGGGACAACGTGAGTAAACTTAGTGAGAGCTTGCGCATTCCTGGTTCCAGTCAGGTTGTAATTCGCCACCCGCGGTGAAACGAAAACGGTGTTGATCCCACCCCTGGCCGAACAGCGTCAGGACCGCGCTATAGTAGGCATCCGCGCCGGGATAGTTATCGGCGACGCGCTGGCGTTGCACCGACCGGGCCTCGTCGTCCTGTAAAAACGGTAGCATCACCGCGGAGAAGCCCACGGGTCCCTGGCCGCTGGTCTTGCCGGTGGCAATATTCACTTTCTCCGGGGGCACCCCCTGCTCCGTAGTCTGCGCCGCCATCGGCGCAAAGCGTTGCAACAGGCGCGCTTTCTGCTTATCGCCATCATGGAGCATGCCCACCCACAGGTAGACGCGAATCGCGTCATAGCTGCCGATCAGCGGCTTTTCGGTTTTCAGCTGCCAGCCTTTCCCTTTCTCATAGCGCACCCAGTCCGGGGTAAAGCCTTTCGGCGCGGTCTCCAGCAGCAGGCGCAGATTGCTGTCGCGCAGGGCAGGCCACGGCGCGCCAAAACGCACAAAGTAGGTGGCCAGCTGCGGTGGAAGATAGCTGGGGTTAAACCGCCAGCCGCTGTCATCGGCAAAACCGACTTTTCCCGGCAGCAGCATCGTGCCGAGGCCCGGCACCGCCACTGTCTCTTCATCGACAATCCGCGCCAGCAGCGCTTTTCCGGTCTCGGTATACTGCGGCTGCTGCCACAGGCGGCCCGCCTCCAGCAGCGCCCAGGCTATCCACAGATCCGAGTCGGATGCCGAGTTGCTGTCCAGCAGGGTCCACTGCTTGTCGTCCTTTTTCCCCCACAGCCAGCCCGGCAGATGTTGTCGCAGGTCACCTTCCGCCAGGTTGTTCTGCGTCCAGGTCAGCAGTTTGTCGAACCCTGCGCGATCGTTGGCTGCCAGGGCGAAGAACAGGCCATAGCTCTGTCCTTCTGAGGTGGAGATTTTGCGCGCATCGCTGGGGTCAATCACCCGACCCTCCGGGCTGACGTACGCTTTTTTAAACTGCTCCCAGGCGGGCCACTGGCAGGCGGCGCCCACCGGGGCCGCCGCCAGCAGCAGCGCGGAGAGCACCGCGCCACAAAGTACTTTCATCATGATTTATTCATCATCCAGGCTAAGACGGCGGCGGCTGATGATGCGCAGCATGCGCCACAGCACCCACGCCAGCAGCACGATACTGATGGCGGCGAAGATCGCCAGCAGGATCGGGTGGTTAGAGAGCGCGAACCAGATACGCTCGAACCAGGGCAGATGGCCGACATAGTAAACGTCGCCCACTCGCAGGCTGTTGACGCCGGACTCACGGATCACTGCCACCGACCCAAACATTGCTGCCCGCTTACCGCTGTCGTTAAGGGCGTTGGTCAGCAGTTCATTACCGCGCGGGCTGTCGGCCAGCAGGGCCACCACGCTGCGCTGATCGTTATACGGCGACTGGAAGCCAATCACCGCCGCCATCGGTCCGGTGGAGGTAATGTCGGTACGCGTGTTGGGCGTGCGGGCCTCATCGTCGGGATAAATGCTCGCCAGGTCATAGTGGCGCATCGGCATTTTCACCCAGCTTTTGGTCGCCTCGACCAGCAGGTTGATTTTGGTGTCGTCCTTGAGGGCCGACGGGATCGCGCCGATCAGCAGCAGATCCGCGTCTTTATCCTTGATCTGGGTGCCATCGTCGGTCATCTGCAGATTAATCGCCGCCAGACCGGTCTGCGAACCGATGCCGCCCAGCGCCTGCAGCAGCGTCGCCACTTGACCCTGGGTCGGCGCCTTCGGCACCACCACCAGCGTGTCGGCGAGATCCGCCATACGGCTATATGGGAAGCCCGCGTTGGCGAAGACGCGCAGGTCCGGCAGGGCGATAAAGTGATAATACTTTGAGAAGTCGATGGTCGAATCGTCACCGATCACCACATGATTCTGCACCGGCTGGAAGGTAATACAGTTGTCGATGGAGCCGCCCGGCATCGGGTTCATGTACTGGAAGTCAAAGCGCAGCTGGTTGACCGCCCCGAGACGCAGCGCGGGGATGGTGACCTCTGATTTGCCGTCCAGCAGCCCCTGCAGCACCGGCAGACGCAGGATCAGTTTATTCACGTCCTGAGCACTGTTCAGGCTGAATGACTGCAGGAACTGGTCGTTGAGGCTGATATCCATCCGCGAGCTGTCCTTCACCGGCGGCATGGTGTAGCGATATTTCAGATCCATATCGATGCCGTTGGCCCGCAGCAGATAGAGATCCGGCGGCAGGTTAAGCGCCACGGTGATGGCATCCGGCACCAGACCGCTGGACTGCAGCTGTTGCTCATAGGTTTTCAGCTCAGCAAAGGTGACCGAGCGGTCGGTGCGCACCCAGTTCGGCGCGTCGTAAGGCTGACGCGGCTGCAGGGTTTTGATGCCGTCCACGGTGACGCTGCTGCCGCGGAATAAAATATTGCCCTGGGCAATCCCCTTCGCCGCCAGCAGCAGGTCGTTATCATCGCGGCCGAAAATTACCAGCAGCTTGACGTAAGGATCGTTCGGGTTGTCGATCATTTCGATGGTCGGCGCCTTGACCGGCGGATGATCGCGCAGGAAGTCCGGGCGCTTGTCGTTGGTGGCGAAGACGATGGCGTTACGATCCGGCAGTTCGTTGAAATAGACCGGGAACTGCTGGCCGCGCCAGCCGGCCTTGCTGCCGAACCAGGAGGCGACAATCGCCGCCGCCTGCTGCTGGGCCACCGCTGGCGAGCCCGGGAAAATCATCGGTAGCGTCAGCGGGCGGTTATCGCGCGGATCGTAGAACGGCACCGGGAAGTGAGACAGATCGTTACGCACCTTCAGCGACTGATAGGTGAGATCCAGATAGCTTTCGCGCCCAACGTCCAGCCACAGCGTGCTGCTGGCCGGGTTTTCACAGACGTCGCGGTAGTGGCCGACAAACTCCAGCCGTACGCGGTTGAAGTCGGTGATGTACAGCGGGTCAATCGGCAACTGCGCGCGGATCTTTTTCCCCAGCTGCTCTTTGGTCACGGGCAGGACGCCCATCAGCTCATCGTTGAGATAGACTTTCAGCTGCGACTGCACGGGCAGCAGCGAGGGCGATGGGGTGTATTCCAGATTGAGCAGCGCGTTGGCGACCAGCTCATCGCTGCGCATGCCGAATTCGACCGACGCGTCAGGCCGTGAGCCGCGCAGCACGATGCTGCCGGGCGGCGGCGCGATGGTGGCAAAGGTTAGCTTCACCTCCCGCTGCGGGACGTTCTCGGCCACCACCGCCGGAGCGGTCGGTTCGGCGAGGGTCGCCGTCGGCTCGCCCACCACGATCGGCGCGCCCGGGGTCGCTACCTGCGGCTGAACGCCAGGGGCGGCGTTCGCCACGGCGGCCGGCGCCGCATAAGAGGCCAGCGGATACCAGCTGCACATGCCCACCGCTACTGCACACATCCAGGAAAGTTTTCTTTTCATCGCATTATCATCATTGTTGAGCCATTGCCGGGTCTGCGGAGAGCGTCGGCGCGGCGCGTTCAGGGCGTCGGGGTACAAACGACACTATCCAGGCCACCAGCGAAGTGAGCGCGCGGAAAACCACCTTCACCGACGGCGGTGAAAACTCCGCCAGGTGACGATAGCCGCGGAAGCCCAGCTTGAGGATATCCAGCAGGCTTTCCATCGGCTTGTCTTCCGGGAAGCTATCCTGCCAAAGCGCCCACGTATCAGCGCGGGCAAACGTACACTGCACAAAATCGATATGCTGTTGGTTGGTCAACGGCAACAGCTGGAGCCCCACCTCGCTGCCGTTGACCCGCGCGACCCTTACCGGGAAGGCATATTCCTGCTGTCCTCGTTTGAGCAACAGCCGGGCGTTCTGGCCTTCCAGCACCTGCGCGTCGCCGTGAATTTTGATCCCCAGCCCGCCGTCGGAATAGTCGTGAACCGTGCAGGAGAACAGATGGCCATCTTCGCGGGCAATCGCCGCCGGCATGCTCATTTCGACACGATGCGAACGGCGAACCTGCTTGCTTTCGACCGAGACCGCCACCGCGCCGCCAAGAATAATCAGGTTGTAGAACACCCAGACAATACTCACCCAGACGGTGAGAATTTCGTTTTCCGGGCCATACATAAATCGCCAGATCCCCACCGCGACGCCGACCAGATTGAGCAGTACAAGGTAGATATAGGGCCGGGAGATCACCCAGTCGACATACTCTTCTTCCACCAGCCCGCCCTTCGCGGTGACGTTGAACTTACCTTTATGCGGGTTAATCAGCGCCACAAAGGTGGGCGGCGCGATATACCAGGCCAGCACCGTCTCGTAGATTTCACTCCAGAACGAATGGCGGTATTTGCCCTGAATCTTCGAGTTGGTCAGGCTGGCGTGGATCATGTGCGGCAGCACGAACAGCGCGATCATCAGCGCAGGCGCATAAATGATATAGGCATGGAGCAGCAAAAAGGCCAGCGGCGCCGTGAGGAAGATGAGGCGCGGAATACCGGAGAGGAAGTGGAGCATGGCGTTGGCGTAGCAGACGCGCTGCGCCAGCTTCAGGCCTTTGCCAAACAGCGGGTTATCGAGACGGAAAATCTGCACCATCCCGCGCGCCCAGCGGATGCGCTGGCCGATATGCGCGGATAAACTCTCCGTCGCCAGCCCCGCCGCCTGCGGGATCCGCATATAGGCTGAGGTGTGTCCCCGCCGGTGCAGTCGCAGGGAGGTATGAGCATCTTCGGTTACCGTTTCGACGGCTATCCCGCCAATCTCATCCAGCGGGCCGCGACGGATAACGGCGCAGGAGCCGCAGAAGAAGGTGGCGTCCCACATGTCGTTCCCGTCCTGCACCAGGCCGTAGAACAGCGTCCCTTCGTTCGGCGTTTTGCGAAAGCGGCCAAGGTTGCGCTCAAAGGGATCGGGCGAGAAGAAGTGGTGCGGGGTCTGCATCATCGCCAGCTCTTTCTCTTTCAGGAACCAGCCCATGGTCATCTGCAGAAACGAGCGCGTCGGCACATGGTCGCAGTCAAAGATCGAGACGAACTCCCCTTTAGCGTATTTCAGCGCATTGTTGATGTTACCGGCCTTGGCGTGCTCGTGGCTGGTACGGGCGATATAGTGCACCCCGACATCTTTGGCAAACTGGCGAAACGCTTCCCGTCCGCCATCGTCGAGGATCCAGATGTTCAGCTTATCCTTCGGCCAGTCGATGCCCTGTGAGGCGTAAATGGTGTTTTTCACCACGTTGAGATCTTCGTTGTAGGTAGGGACGAAGATGTCCACGGTTGGCCACAGATCCATGTCCTCCGGCAGCGGCACTGGCTGGCGGTTCAGCGGCCAGACCACCTGGAAGTAGCCCAGCACCAGCACCACCCAGGCGTAGGTCTCTGCGAACAGCAGAATGATCCCGCACACCAGGCTTACCGGGTCGTTCCAGTTGAGCGTCGAGGTATAGCGCCACCAGATATAGCGGCACGACACCGTCAGCGACAGCACGATAAGCATCAGCGCCGAGAAACGCCCCGGGATGCGGCGCACCAGCAGCGCCACGCCCCACAGCAGCATCAGGAAGATAAACTGCGACAACGGGTTAAAGGGCTGCGTAATACACATTAGCGCCAGCACCAGCGAGCAGAAGGTCACCCCCCCAAGGATCGCCCGGCGCAGCTTCGGATTAAGGTGCGCCAGCTCTTTCTGTTTATCCAGATGGCCGGTGCGGGCGTTCACCTGTTCAGGCAATTTTTCCAGCCATTGCGTATAGCGGCCGTGCACCCCTTCCAGAGCCGCCAGCGAGCGCCAGTTGACCTTTTTTTCCGGCTCCGGCACGCGCGTCGCCAGCAACCACAGGGATTGCAATAGATAGCGCAGCGGGTCCAGCGGACGCGGGCGATGCGGATTAATATGGGGAAAATAGGTTTCATGGCGGGCCAGAATCGCCTGCCAGCGCGGAGTCTCCAGCGGCATCAGCGCCCAGACCAGCGACGCCCACAGACAGCCAAGCGACGCCGAGAGCCAGGAGGCCCCGTGCTGCCGATAGTCATCATAGCGCGCGCGCAGCCGTTCCCCTACCGGCGGAGCCAGCAGCAGCGTGCTAAGGCGGATCATCCCGCCCTCCCGCCGGTATAGTGGATCAGGCACCAGTTCGCCAGGGTCAGCACCTCTTCCGCCGCCAGAGAGTCCTGGCGATACTCGCCGAGAGGTTGTTTCGCCGCCAGGCACTCAGCCATCGCCTCGTCGCGGTGAATCGTCACCGGCAGGATGCGCGGCTGGCTCTCCAGCCACAGCTGATAGAGATCTTCCTGCAGCTGGCTGCCGACCCGCAGGTCGTTAATCAGAATGTCGCTGTTGGCCGGAAGGGGCTGCTGGTGTAGACGGATATGGCTATTGGCGTCGGGATGGACCACCACCAGCGTGCGATCGCACAGCGTCAGCAGCTCGCGGGTCAACGGCGAATAGCCGCTCGGCAGATCCAGCAGTAGCCAGCAGTACTGGCTCTGCAGCTGCTGCACAGCCTCCGCCATCACCCCCAGCGCGGGCTGCAGCTGGTCAGCATTTTCTCTTTCGCCGGCGCTGAGCTGGCCAAACGGCAGCAGATCGATATGTTGCGTATAGCGCAGTCCTGCGTCGCGCCAGTCCCGACCGTCGAGCAGCGCCCGCGCCCAGCCGTCCTGATGATGGACGTCGGTATTGAAAAAAAAGCGCAGCATATTATCCGGGCTGGCGTCGATCGCCAGCACCGTTTCACCGAGCAATTGCAGCGCCCAGGCGAGTGCAGCCGTAATGGACGTGACGCCAGTCCCCCCGCGCACGCCCTGTAATCCCAGAATAGCCATCTCCGGCTTCCTTATTTTTTCTCTGCAAACTCTGCCAGTAGCGGCCAGCGCTTCAGCGCCGCATTCAGCTGCTCGCGCCGGGAAATATCATGATAATCAATATCCGGCAGGGAAAATGCCCGGCTTAGCGCCAGAAAATCATTTTGAAAGGTGTACCCCAGCGTGGCGTCCGTGGGTACTGCAGGATCTTTTGCTGGCATATCTCTGTCCGTTCGAAATTTATTATTAAACCAGAGGACGAATACAGCGCATCCTTAAAAGCAGGTGTACATGCTAAAACTGATGACCTTTAATTTCAATGTTAGGTTTACTCTGCCGGTTTCGCTAGTAAACTTATCCAGTGTCAATCAGGGCGCACGAGGGATGCCGTGGATAGTGTATTTACTTTGGGTATTTCATCATTATGGGATGAAGTGTGCCATATGCCGGTCGGTGGGGTATGGTGGCTCAATGTTGACCGTTATGCCGATGCCGTCAGTCTGTTTAATCAGACGCTGGCCGCGCAGGCGAAAAACAGCAAGATCGCCGCGCTGGTAATGGGAAACAAACCTAATAATATCATTTCATTAGATAATGAAGGTGGCCCGGATAATATCGCGCTGTTCACCCTGCCGAATCGTCCGGAAGCACTTGAAGAAATACATCGTGATTTAGTCTGCTCCCTCGAACCTGGCAATTACTTGTTTATTCTGCTATGCGCTGAAAATACCTGGCAAAATATAAATAAGGATAAGCTATGCGCCTGGGTGGAAAAGACCAGCCGCTGGGCGCAATATCACCATTGCGCTTTCTTAGCGATCAATTCCGCCCAGGATATCGATCGGCAGCTCACCCCATTATTACGCGAGTACCGTTCCCTTTCCGGCCTGGCAAGTATTCGTTACCAGGGTGACCGACATCTCTTTGATATTGCCTGGTGGGGAAGCGAGAAAGGCATCAGCGCCCAGCAGCAACTGATGGTGCAACGCGATGATGCCGGCTGGCGGCTGGCGCAGGAGGCTGAAACCAGCGTTCAGCCACGTAGCGATGAGAAGGTGATCCTCAGCAATATGCGCGTGCTGGAAGGCGCCCCGCCGCTGTCGGAATACTGGAGACTGTTTGATACTAACGACGACGTCTTCAACGCCGGGCGCACCGCACAAGCGGCCACGTTACTCTTTTCCATTACCCAGAATACGCAAATTGAACAGCTGGGACGCTATATTCATACCCTGCGTCGTCAGCGCGGTACGGCGCTGAAAATTATTGTCCGTGAACAAACGCCCAGCCTGCGCGCGACCGATGAACGCCTGCTGCTCAGCAGCGGCGCCAGTCTGGTGATCCCCAGCAGCGCGTCGCTCTCCCGCTGCCTGACGCTGATCGAAAGCGTGCAGAACCAAAAATTCTCCCGCCATATTCCAGAGGATTTCGCCACGCTGTTGACCTGGAGCCAGCCGTTAAAGCTGCGCGGCTACCAGAAGTGGGATGCCTTCTGCGAAGCGGTACAGAACGTGATGGCCAATACCCTGCTGCCCGCCGACAGCAAAGGCGTGATGGTGGCCCTGCGCCCGGCGCCGGGACTGCGCGTTGAGCAGGCGCTGACGTTATGCAAACCCAACCGGATGGGCGATATCATGACTATCGGCAATAACCGGCTGGTGCTGTTTTTGTCGTTTTGCCGGATCAATGACCTCGATACCGCGCTAAACCACATTTTCCCGCTGCCGACCGGCGATATTTTTTCTAACCGCATGGTGTGGTTTGAAGACAAGCAGATCCTCTCGGAAATCGTGATCATGCGCGGCGTCGAGCCCGCGCACTGGAACACGCCGCTGCCCTTGTCGATAGATAAAAACGAAACCATCAACGCCACCCACGATGGACGCCACTGGCGACGCTACCCCGAACCACACCGGTTAACCACCCGTGAGGAACAAGCCTGATGATGTCTATCGCCGATATTCTGCAACTGGTGGTGCTCTGCGCCCTGCTGTTTTTTCCGCTGGGCTACCTGACGCGCCACTACCAGCGCCGTATTCGCACGACGTTAAGATTGATGTTCTTTAAACCCCGTTACGTGAAACCGGCGGGCGTATTACGCCGGGGAACAACGGTTAAGCAAGGCAAAGCGAACAAATGACAAACACTAAACCGACCGCGACACCGCTTCCGCTCTGGCAGTACTGGCGCGGACTTGGCGGCTGGAACTTCTACTTTCTGGTCAAGTTTGCCCTGCTGTGGGCCGGGTATCTCAATTTCCACCCGATGTTGAATCTGGTGTTTCTCGCCTTTCTGCTGGTGCCGATCCCGCGCGAAAAACTGCACCGTATCCGCCACTGGATCGCTATTCCGCTCGGCTTCGCGCTGTTCTGGCACGATACCTGGCTGCCTGGTCCGGAGACGCTTTTTAGTCAGGGCTCGCAAATCGCCGGCTTCAGCGCCAGCTATGTCTGGGATCTGATCGTCCGCTTTATCAACTGGAGCATGGTCGGCGCCTTCTTTGTTTTACTGGTGCTGTGGCTATTTATCAGCCAGTGGCTGCGCGTCACTGTGTTTGTCTCCGCGATGGTCGTCTGGCTGGCGGTCAGCCCGCTGCTGCCGGCCTTTACCCTGTGGCCCGCCGGTCAGCAGAACACGGCCGCCGCCACGACCGCGCCGGCCAATACCGGGGCCAACGCCGCCGCTGGCGCCGCGACCAGCCCCGCCAGCAGCGATATTCCGCCGCAGACCGAGCCGCCGACATCGGCCAATCTCACCAACTGGCTGAACGGTTTCTATGCCGCCGAGCAGAAGCGCAAGACACCGTTCCCGGACCAGCTGCCGGCGGATGCGCAGCCGTTTGACCTGCTGGTGATCAATATCTGTTCTCTCTCCTGGTCGGATATTGAAGCCGCCGGGCTGATGGACCATCCGCTGTGGAAGCATTTTGATATTGTCTTCAAGAACTTTAACTCCGCAACCTCCTACAGCGGCCCGGCGGCGGTGCGCCTGCTGCGCGCCAGCTGCGGTCAGTTGTCGCATACCAACCTGTATCAGCCGTCCGGCGCCGATTGCTACCTGTTTGAAAATCTGGCGAAACTCGGCTTTAACCAGCAGCTGATGCTCGGCCATAACGGTCTGTTCGGCGACTTCCTGAAAGAGCTGCGTTCGCTGGGCGGCATGCAGAGCCCCCTGATGGACCAGACCGGATTGCCGGTCAGCCTGCAGGCGTTTGACGGCTCGCCGGTGTATGAGGATCTGGCGGTCCTCAACCGCTGGCTGAAGACCGAAGAGGCCAGCAGCAATCCGCGGAGCGCCACCTTCTATAACACCCTGCCGCTGCATGACGGCAACCACTTCCCGGGGCAAAGCAAAACCGCAGACTACAAAGTGCGGGCGCAGAAGCTGTTTGATGACCTGGATAACTTCTTCACCGAGCTCGAGAAATCGGGGCGGAAAGTGATGGTGGTGGTGGTGCCGGAACACGGTGGCGCGCTGAAAGGCGATAAGATGCAGGTCTCTGGCCTGCGGGATATCCCGAGCCCGTCGATCACGAACGTCCCGACGGCGGTGAAATTCTTCGGCATGAAGGCGCCGCATGAAGGGGCGCCGATTATCATCGATCAGCCCAGCAGTTACCTGGCGGTGTCGGAGCTGGTGGTGCGCGCCCTCGACGGCAAAATGTTCAGCGAGGACAGCGTCAACTGGCAACAGTATGTCGCGAACCTGCCGCAGAGCGCGGCGGTGTCCGAAAACGCCAACGCCATCGTCATCCAGTATCAGGGCAAGCCTTATGTCCAGCTGAATGGCGGTAGCTGGGTGCCTTATCCGCAATAAGTGAAAAGGCCGCCATGTTGGCGGCCTTACATCGTCAGACGTTCCCATTCAACCTTCCCCACCCGCATGCATACGGGCGGGGAAGGCGGCAAATCAATCACCGTCTCTAACGCTGATCCTGTTTCGCCAGCCAGACCAACAGCTTGAGGCTGGCAGAGTAATAATCATCCTTGTCGTCAATCTGCGGCGCCTCCTGCGGTTCACCCAGCGTCAGATCGCGCACCGCCAGCAGGCCACCAGCCATATACCAGGGGGCCACCTCGTTGGTGCTGACGTTGATCCACGCCGGGGTTTGCAGACGCGGGTAACTCTGCATCCAGGCCTTCCACGGCGCGAGCAAAGCGCTTTGCGGATCGGCCCATGAGAGATACAGCGGGATACGAATCGCATCGAAACTCATCCGCGGCGGCCACTCTTTGGCTGGCAGCATCTTGCCATCCGCCCGCAGCGCCACCCAGTCGCTGGGCAGGTGTGATTTCCCCCAGCCCATCTGCCCCAGCAGCGCCTGCCCGTCGGTCTGCAATGTCCGCCAGGCGGTCAGATGCGTCCGCTCCGCGAAGGCGCGCCAGGCCGGGAAGATGAAATAGGAGGGATTAAGGTTCAGATGGTCGTTGAGATTGAACCCTTTCACGCCCGGGAGCATCACCTGGCGACCGGCGAAGGTCACCACCGTATACTTCAGCAATGAGGCGGTGATGGCATCGGAGGCCGTCGCGTAGCGCTTGTCCTGCCACTGCTTTTGCGCACGCAACAGCGCCCAAGCGATCAGGGTATCGCCATCGGAGGCGTTGTTTTTATCGGCGATAGGGTCCGGCGCCACCGGGTTATAGCGCCAGTAAAACAGCCCGTTAGACTTATCGCGCAGGGTGCTGTCCGTCCACTGCCACAGCTTGTCGAACGCCGGGCGATCGTTATTCGCCACCGCCAGGAGCATGGCAAAACCCTGACCTTCCGTATGCGACACATTGCCATTGGCGGTATCAATGATACGGCCGTCCGGCATCATAAAACGGGCCTTATAGCGCTCCCAGGCCGTATCCGCCCACGCCCGGGGCACCAGCATCACTGCCGTTGTCACTATCACCGCCACTAAAGCACGCAGGGGCATAAATTCACTCATTATGGATGGTAGTAAAGAAACTGAACGTCAGAGACGGAGAACACCCGCTCGCGTTGTAAAACGACGTGAGCGCTGCCTCCCTGACTCTGCAGCCAGCGAGAATATAACCCCTCGAGTATGGCACAGAACGCGTTGCACCAGCGCACGCGTCCCGCGTCGTCCCGGCTGACCGGCAACGCCTGATGGCGCAGGCGCAGGCCATCCTCACCGACATCAATCGTCACCACGCCCCAGTGGAAATGGGTCAGCAGCCGGTTGATATTCGCCTCCAGCTCCCCCACCGTCTCCGACGCCGGCAGCGGATGGGTCTCCGCCAGCGAGGCGCCCATCTGACGCAGGAAGGGCTGGCTTTCCAGCTCGCCGGCATTATTTAACATACCTTCGACCATAATCACCAACAGATCGAACCATCCGGCAGGCGTCTGCTGCTGCTGGAACCAGGTCGTGACTACCGGGTTATTGTTCTCCGTCATCATCAATGATCTCCCAACATATAGCGGATATAGAGCCCGGCGGTGCTTTCGTTATAATCCCCGAAGGTGTCATAGCCAATCTGGCCCCCCAGCGTCATCTGTTTGTTAACCTTGTAGTCCGCCCCGGCGCGCAGGGTATAGCCGATGCCGCTCTTCGAGGTCGCGGAATAGTAGGCTTCCTTGGCAAACCCATTGCTCACCGCCGTCTCCAGGGTCTGCTGCCACTCCGAATTGGTCGGGAAATAGGCGCTCTTATCCTGACTGTAAGACTGGTAGCCCACCGAGCCGCCAAGCTTCATGGTCCAGTTATCATATTTCTCCGTCAGACTGACCGGCAGCGACACGCTGACATAGTTTTGCGGGCTAAAGTAGCCCCCCTGGCCATAGGTGAAGTAGCTGAGGTTCTTGGAATAATCCATATAGCTCATGCTCAACCCGGTCTGCAACTGGCGGTATTCGTCATGATAGGGCCGCAGATAGACCCCGGCATTGGCGTTAATGCTGGTGTTGCTGGCGACGTTCTGCCCCAGGTAGCTGTAACCGCCGCCGCCGACATAGAAGCCCGCGTCGCCGTCGTCATAGCTCAGCTGCAGGGTGCCGCCGTTTTTCGTCACCTGCCCCCAGGTTTTACCGGAATAGGCGTCTTTCAGACCAACGTAAGAAAGCAGGCTGTCGGTCAGTGAGCGGCGTTCGCCGGTCAGGATCAGCGACAGGTAGTTGCTCAGCTTAGGCGACCATTTCACCCCACCGACAACGGTATTGAGATCCTGGCCCAGCGGCGTGCTGCCAATATCGACGCGATAATCGTCACCGCTTAACGCCAGCGCCAGCTCGACGCCGTTGGCCTTCTGCGAATCGGTTGAGCCGCTGGTCTGGTCAACGTTCGGCTTAAGGCTGGAAGAGGCCAAATAGCTGGCGACTTGTCCCGAATCATAGCTCCCGAGCTTCGCCAGGTTTTCCATCCCGCTGCTGGTGGTCGGATTGAAATCTGCCGCATTCAGGGTACCCAGGCCGCTTAACGCCTCGGCCCCCGGATTGCTGGCATAATAGGCCGTCCGCTCCGCCTCGGTCATCGAGGCGATCGCCGCCTGCTCGCTGGTGGCGGTACTCACCATATTGGAGACCGCGTTAGCCAGCGGGTTGGCGCCGTAGCGACGCCAGGCGTCGCCGCTGGCGGTCCCGGCGTTCAACGACACCGGAGTGACGGTAAAGTCAAAGCGCGAATCGCCAAACGGCGAAGAGGACCAGGTCAGCGGCGTCCGGATCTCCGTCAGCTTGCTGGTCCCCGATTCGCCGTCGCGTCCACGCACGTCCATTCCGCCCTGCAGCCAGCTGCCGGTTTTCTCCTGCAGCGACTCCATCATGGTGTCCACCTGGCGCAGCATGCGCGTCTCGGCGGTATCGACCGGCAGATCGGGCCGCTGGATGCCCGGCAGCGAAGAACCGGGTGCGGCGGCCGACTGGGCGACCTGCCACGGCATATACTGCCCGTAGGTGGAAGCGGTCCGCGTCGGCGCCGACGTTTGCGACACGCCGATAAAGGGGTTGTCTGCCGCCAGCACCCCGCCGACGGTTGGCGTTTCGCTGCTGTTGGTGCTTTGCATACCCAGCAGTTTGCCGCGGGCGCTACGCAGGTAGGTCATCGCCTGCTGATGATGGCCCTGCGCCTCTGCGACTCTCGCCAGCAGCAGCAGGCGGTCCGGGGAGTTATCCTGACGTAAGCCACCGGCCAGCTGCTCGGCGCGATCGTTGTTCCCCGCCGACAGCGCCACATCAATGGCCCCGGCGCGCGCATCCTGGTTCGGCGTATCGCGCGTCATCAGGTAGTCATAGACCACCCCGGCCTCTTTGTTCATTTTGCCGCTCTGGTACAGCCGCGCCATCGCGAACATCAGATCGGTATTCTGCGGATCGCTCTGCATGGCGCGGATCAGCTTGTCATACGCCGCGGCGTAGTTACCCTGCTCACGCAGGCGATCGGCTTCGTTAATCACATAGCCATTGCGAATACTCGCCAGCTGCGTCGGCGTACTGCTGGCCTGCAGCTGCGGATTGCTGAGCAGGTTCTGCGCCTCGCCGGTCAGTCCGGCCTGGTTCAGCACCGCAATCTGATCGGCGTAATCACCGGCGTTGCCGGACACGCCGCTGCTGATATTGTTGCGCACCAGCGAGACCGCGGTGGTCAGGTCGCCGCTCTCGGCCAGTAGCCGCGCCAGCTTGCCGGCGTCCGCCGGGGCTTTCGGCGGCGTGGAGGCCATCGCCCGCAAGGTATTGCTGGCGGCGGTGCTGTTGCCCTGCGCCAGATAGTTTTCGGCGGTCACCAGCTGCAGGTTGTAGTTCACCCGCTGGCGTAAATCGCGCATGTCGCTGGTCTGGCTGCCGCCGGGGATGCGCGCCAGCAGCGTCTGCGCCTGCTGCCAGGCACCGTTTTCGCTGGCAAACAGGGCGGCGGCATACAGCGCATTGTTGCTGGCGCCGGGGCGATAGGCCGCCGACATCAGCGAAGAGGCCTCGCTGCCGTTACCCGATTTTTGCAACAGCCGGGCCAGATCAAGGCGCAGCCAGGGATCGTCCGGATAGCGGGCGACGCCTTCGCGCAGAGTGGCAATCGCGCCGCCTGGGTTACCGCTGCTGACCTGCGCCTGGGCCTGACGGCGCACGGCATCGCCCGGCATACCGGCCACCACCCGCGGCTGCAGTTTTTGCTGCAGGCTCTGCGGGAGCGTCTGCAGCATCGCCTGCGCCTCGGCGGATTTATTCTGCTCGCGCAGCACGTAATAGAGGTTTTCCCGCGCCGCCGCGTTCTGCGGATCGTCGCTTAACAGCGAGCGCAGCGTTTGCTCTGCCTGGGGTAAATCTTTGTTATGCCGTAGCACATCGGCACGGAACAGCTTCGCCGAGGCGCCCCGCGCCCCGCTCTGCTGCGCCAGCGGCGCGGAGAGCGCCAGCGCCTGGCTAATATTGCCCTGCTTATAGGCCTGCTGAGCTTGCGCCAGCTGGCCGTAGAACAGCGCATCGGCCGCCTGCTGGCGACGAGTCGCCGAGGCGTCACCACCGAGATCTGCCGCCCGGCTCAGATACTGCGACGCGGCCTGGTAGTCGCCGCTGCGTTGCGCGATATAGCCCATGCCCGCCAGCGCATCGGCATCCTGCGGGTTGGTCTGCAGCACCTCTTCAAATTGCTGCTTCGCGGCGGCGGTATTGCCGCTGTTCAGATTGGCGTAGCCCTGGCCACGCGCCTGACCGCTGCGCCGTTCGCGAAAGTAATTCTGGACTTCGCTATCCTGCGGATGCCGCTGCATCCAGGTATCGTAATACTGCTCATCCCCGGCCTGCGGGCCCAGCCAGAGCAGCGCCTGACGCAAGCCGCTGTCCGCCTCTTTGTTGCCGCTGGCCATCGGCTCCAGCATAGCGATCCCTTCCCGGCGGGTCTCTTCCCGCCAGGTTAAGGCTTTCCCCAGCGCCACCCGCGGGGCGTTCTCCTGCGGATGCTGGGCCACATACTGGCGCAGTTCACTGATAGCCTGCGGATAGAGCGATTTGTCGCTGGCCATGGTCAGGTAATATTCCGCCGCCAGCCCGGCAGGCGGCGTATTGCCATTAAACATGCTGCGCCAGGTCGCCAGCGCCCCGGGAATATTGCCGCCGCGCGCCTGCTGGCGGGCCAGGCTGAGCTGCCCCTGCGGCACCTGCGACATCTTTTTAGCGTTGTCTAAATCCTGCAGCCCAGGGCTGTCCGGCGCCGCTTTCGCCAGCCGGGCGCGCCACTGCGCCGCCGCCTGCATATCGCCACCCTGCTGCGACCAGAGCGCCATCAGATACAGCGCCTGGGTGTTATTGGCATCGACCGAAAGCACCTTCTGCAGCGACTCCATCGCCAGTTCGTCATGCGATTTCTCATGCCAGTAGTTGGCCTGGGCGAACAGCGCCTGCAGCGCCGCGTCGTTACCTGCCGCCAGCACGCCGCCAGAAGCGCCAAGCGCTAAGGCGCCGGTGAGGCAGAACGTCGTAAGCCGGCGGGAGGTTTTCATCGTTATTGTTATCTTTCTTTTCATTAGTTATCCCCCGAACCCAGACGCTTACGGGCGTGACGTTTAAACATCGCGGTCAGCGCCAGTCCCATTATCGAGGTGGCAATCAGCCCCAGCAGGGCCAGGAAACCAGAGTGCTGGCTGGCATACCAGACGGCCATCATGTACCACGGCATCTGACCGCTGGGGAACGGCGTGCTGACCTGGAAGCTGCGCACCCCGTTATCGCTGGTGATCACCGCGGTATCGCCACGGATCCCGGCGTTGATGCGCGGCGAGTCCAGATCGGTCTTCAGTCGCGCCAGCTGGTCATCATTGCTGGCCATCGCCACCACCACCAGGCGAGTCGCGTTCCACGGCGAACGATAGCTGATGAACCCGCGCCAGGCGCTGCTGGATGAGAAGTAGCGATCGGCATCGAGGCTGGCCGAGGTCCAGTCGCCGGTCAGCCGACGTTGAACTTTTTGCCACAGGTCAGGCTCGCGGACGCTCAGCGTGTTATCCACCGGACGATAGGGTGAATCAGCCAGCAGGCTCTGGTTAAAGGCCTGCTGATCGAGAGCGGTGACCGCCAGCACATCACGTTCGCGCAGCGACTGCAGATCCGCGCCGCCGGTCGGCATCCCGAGCACGACGCGGTTATTCGCCAGCGCGGTGCCGGTCGCATTTCCGGAGCGCGCCGCCAGATTCAGCAGGGTGGCCACCTGGGTCTCAGACGGGTCTGCCGGCAGCATGAGCGTCGTTTGTGAATAGTCCGCCAGCCGCGAGAAAGGGAATGAGGCGCCAACGAAATAGGAGAGGTTTGGCAGCAGCGAGAAGTGTCGCGTTTTGCTCAAATCAATCCAGGAGTCGTCAGTGATGCGGCTCTTGATATTGTTATTCAGCAGTACCGAGCACGGAACATCATCCTTCGGCACCACATTGAAGTACATCGACAGCTGGTTATCGCCGTAGATCAGGTAAGGCGCCAGCGGGATGGTAAAGCGCTCCTGGCGCGCATCGCCCCCGAGGTGGCGCCAGACTTTCTCCAGCGGCCCCTGCTTATTCATCGCCAGGTTATTGAGGAAGGTGCCGTTGAGCGTGACGCTCAGCAGGGACTTGTCCTCATTAATCCAGCTTTCCGACGGGAAGCGGTAGCCAACCTGCAGCGGGATCGTCTCGCCATCCCAGAGATAGAGGTCGGGCGCGGCGCGAAAGGCGATACGTAAAGGCTCATGCCAGACGCCGCTGACGGTCGGGCTTTGATCCTTACGCAGCAATTCGCTGAGCCTGACCGGACGATCGGTGGGGATCCAGCGCGGAGCATCGTACGCTTTGCCAACCGGGATGGTCTGCGGTTCGACATCCTGCGTCGCGGTTTGCGGGGCGAAGTTGCCGCGGGTCAACCGCCAGGCGGCCATGCGCAGCGCGGTATCGTTTTTGCCGACAATCAACAGTAGCTTATAGGCCGGATTGGCGGGGTTGGCGATGATGCGTAGCAGCGGTTTATCGGTTTCCGGCAGCGTCATGCCGCCCACCTGCTCGCCCGGATGGCCAATCACAATACCATGGCGTTCCGGCAGGCGATCGCGCAGGGCGCTGAAGGCGATGCCGCGATAGTCCGCCTGGATACCCAGCCATGAAGAGACCAGCGCCGCGGCGCTGAAGACGTCAGCCGACGGCTTCGCCCCATAGGCGACCGCGATGTCCGCCGGCGTCATCTGCATGCTGTCAAAGAAGGGACGCGGGAAATGGCTCAGGTCGTCGCTGATGTTCAGTTGCTGGCTTTCCCAACTGAAATGCGACGTGGGCAGCACCGTCACCCGCGACGAATCATGAATGTCACGCTGGCACTGCAGGGTATCGCCATCATTGATCTTCACGCTCAGGTTATTGCTGGAGACCATCAGCGCGGGCGGAATATCCAGCTGGTAATGGGAGACATCCTCGCCATCGGCACCCAGCGGCAGGGTGCCGAGGGGCTGACCGTTGAGCATCAGTTGCAGGGTGGCGTTGCGGCTCGCCATTTCCGGCGATACGCGGACGGCAAGGCTGAGCTGGGAATGGATCACCACCTGGTCGGAAGGCAGCGTAAAGCTAACGCCCCCTTGCCGCTGGCCGCCGCTGAGGATAATGCCATCCGGCATCCCCATTTGCGCCAGATTCAGATCGCCTCCCCAGACCGGGGCAACCGGGATGACATCGGGCGTAGCCACCTCACTCACCGGCGGGGTTACTGCGGGCATCTCTGGCGCAGGGGCCGTCACCGCCGCATCGCCTGCGGTGGCGGGCGCTGCCGGGCGAGTCCCCTCTTCCGGAGAGGCCGCCGGAGGTTCGTCACCCGGCTCATTGTCCGCCGCGCCGTTGAGCTGCGGAAAACTCAGCGGGGCTGAAGCGCCGGCAGCCGGCTCTTCACTGTGCAGCGCTGGCGCAGAGAACATCCCTGCCAGCAGCGCCAGCGTCGTTAATCGCTTCATAACGTCCCATCCTCCTGCGCCGTTTTCGCCACTGGCGTCCGGTTGCGCTGGCTACGACGGGTTTTCCACGTCAGCCAGAACAGTTCGAACACGCAGCGCAAAATGGTGAAGAAGGAGCGGAACGGGTTATCCTGCGGACGCGGCGGATTAATCCAGGCATCCGCGCGGGCCAGCACCACACGCACCAGTTCACGGCGGCGCGAGAGAGGAATATCCTCATCAAACTTGAGGCGCAGGAAGCGCTCGTCAGAGGTGACCAGCTGAGCCGGGATGGAGATAGCCCCGGACTGCAGGATCAGTTCAATCTCTTCGATGTCATCCTCCAGATGACGCATATCCGGCGCGGCCACGCGGCAGCCACCCATCGACAGGTCCGCGGTATGGCTGCGGGAAACGATACCGCTGGCGTAATGGATCACCACCGGAATATCGACATCGATACGAATCGTTTTTCGCACCTGCCGCGTCTCGCGCGCCACGGCGATAGCCGCCAGCAGGAAGATCAGACTGTAGATCCCCCACCCGACGTTCAGGGCGATAACGTTGGGATCCGAGCCAAAGTAGTCATGGCCTATCGCCCGGACGATACCGACGACCACCCCCAGGGCCAGCAGGCAGGCCACCACCAGATGCGGGCGCACCACGGTGAAATCGAAGTAACCGACGTCAAGCAGCCCGCCCTTATCGGTAACGTTGAATTTGCCGCGTTTGGGGAAAATCATCGTCACCAGGGTCGGCAGCACCAGGTGGAAGGCCAGCACAATATCGTAAATCTCCCCCCAGAAGCTGTAGCGATAGCGGCCATTCATTCGCGAACCGACGTAAATGGCGAGGAACAGATGCGGCAGGGCATAGGAGACAATCAGGCTCGCTGAAGAGTAAATAATATTGAGGTTAAACAGCAGATAAGCCAGCGGGGCGGTGACAAACACCACCCTCGGGAGCGCGAACTGGTAATAGAGCATGGCGCTGAGGTAGCAGAAGCGCTGCTGTAAGGTCAGGCCGCGGCCAAACAGCGGGTTATCGAGGCGAAAGATCTGCGTCATCCCGCGTGCCCAGCGGGTACGCTGGATAACGTGCACCACCAGGCGTTCAGTGGCGAGACCAGCCGCCAGCGGAATATCGAGAAAGGCCGATTTCCATCCCAGCCGCTGGAACTTCAGCGCCGTATGGGCATCTTCGGTCACCGTTTCGACGGCGAAACCGCCAATCTGCGCCAGCGCCTCGCGGCGGATCACTGCGCAGGAGCCGCAGAAAAAGGTGGCGTTCCAGTTGTCGTTCCCCTGCTGAATCGGGCCATAGAACAACATCCCTTCGTTCGGGATGTTACGCCCGACGGAGAGGTTACGTTCAAACGGGTCCGGGGAATAGAAGTAGTGCGGCGTCTGCACCAGAGCCAGCATCGGATCTTTCAGGAAGCCGCCGACGGTGGCCTGCAGGAAGACGCGCGTGGCGACGTGGTCGCAGTCGAAAACGCAAATAAGCTCCCCGTGGGTCAGGGTCAGCGCATGGTTAAGGTTCCCCGCTTTGGCGTGCTTGTTGTCGTTACGGGTGATATAGCCCACGCCGACGTCGGCGGCGAACACGGCAAACTCACTGCGTTTGCCGTCATCCAGAAGATAAATCTTCATTTTATCTTTTGGATAATCAATGCATTGTGCCGCCAGCACGGTATCGCGCACCACCTCCAGCGGTTCGTTATAGCTCGGAATATAGATATCGACCGTCGGCCACTTACTCATATCATCCGGCAGCGGAACAATGCCGCGCTTCAGCGGCCAGACCGTCTGCAGATAGTTAAGTAACAGCATCACCCAGATATAGACTTCCGCCAGAAAGAGTCCCATTCCAAGAATGGTTTCAATGGACGAGTTGAAGTGCAGGGTCTGCGTGAGACGAAAATACATGTAACGCGTGGACATCAGCAGCGATGTGACGACCATAATGACCGATATGCTGCGGCGCTTACTGAAGCCCATCAGAAAGAGAATACCGATACTTAGCAGACCAAAAATATACTGCTTTTGGCTGTCCATCGGCGTGATCACCACCAGCACGGCAACGGGAGACAGCACCAGCGCCAGCAACCAAAAAAGAGATTTTTTCATTCAGCAGCCCTGCAATAAGTTAAAGCCCTGACATGCGTGGCTGGCTGTGCACCGTGCCATCGCCAATATGGATACCCAACAGCGAAGATATTTTTTTAGCAATAATTTCAATATCAAAGGCCGCTGCGGAGGAGGCGTTAAAGTCAAGGACCGACTTCTGCGAGGCATTGGCCTCCACCACGCTTTCATCACGATGGATCACCCCAAGCAGTCGCTCGCCCAGTTTCTCTTCCATCAGGCTGGTGACGTCCCGGCTGACCTGGCGACGGCTATCGCTTTGGTTAATGACGAAATAGTGCCCGTGCTTATGATTCAGCGCCGCGCCGGTCAGGCGCTGTTTTTCCACGTGCGCCAGGGTCGACATCGAGGCGGTATCTGCCAGCAGTGGAATCAGATGCAGGTCCGCCAGCCCCGTCAACGCCTTCAGCGCCGGTGAAGGCCCGGGCGGCATATCGGCGATGGTGATAAGCCCGGGATAGTTGAGCAGCGCCGACAGACCGCGCTGGAGAAAATGGTCATTGTGGGTCAGTTGCTCATCAAACGCCTGACGCTGCGCTTCGCTCACTTCGCCGTAAGGCAGGACGAAAATATTGCTGCCGGCGCTCAGCACGCACTGGCTCCAGTCATGCAGTTCCAGCGCTTTCGCCACGTAGCCCCGCTCATCGCTCAGCGGCACGCCAAAATGCAAACGGAGGGCATTCTGGACGTCAAAATCCAGCGCCAGGACTTTGCTGCCCGTTCGCGCCAGCGAATAAGCTAAATTGGCCGCAAGGGTCGTTTTCCCCACGCCACCTTTCGGTGAACAGACGCAAATCAACGGCATGTTGCGATCCTTTCCAGAAGAGATTTCAAAGGCTGGTCTTTATTTTTCGCCACCGGCTCTGCGGTTTTTGCCGCGAACAGGTGGGCATAGTTGTCGGCGCCCGGCGCAGGCCGCGGGGCCATTCTCGGCGGCGAGGTCACCACCGGCTCAGGTACCGGCGCCGCGGCCAATGGCGCAGTCGTCATTGTTGGCGCCGGAGCGACAGGTTCCGGCATTGCAGGTTCTGCGACCGGCAATGGGATCGGGGCAATAACTGGGGGGACTGGCGCAACCGGAGGTGAGGCTGGCGCCGCGACCACGGGGTCGACACGCTGGAAGAGATCCGCGGGCACGGGCTGCGGCAGCGGCGCGGAGACCGACCCTCCCAGCGCCAGAGTAGAAGATTTCCCGGCGTCGGGATTCAGCTGATTGAGGATCGCCCAGTCGCCGTGTTCCCGCGTGGCGGCTTGCGAAGAAAGATCCTGAAATTTGAGGTTTTGGGTCCGCGTTTTTTCTTGAAAGCGCTGCAGATCATCATAATGGTTCATTGATAACCTCATGATTTTAAAAATTTCATATTAAGTTTGTTGTTATTTTCTTGGTATTAGAAAACATCGTGACGTTTCTTGTATGGCAGATAAATGCCAGCTTAGTCGTACCAATACAACACGATTGACAGGGATATAATAGTTTAGAATTTGATTTTCGGTGTGATTCCACGGCAGAAGTATCACTACACTAACACTTCCCTTTCAGAATGATAGCCCCATTTTTTAGGTATGCGCTCATCCTTAACCTCCGCGTACCACCGCGCTTCCCGGCCGTTTTCATATAAATATATTAAACCATGAAAAAATCATGGCATTGGATAAATGAAATAATAAACCTGAACCATTTTAATTTCTCTTTAATTCTATAAAAATGGACTGAAAGGCTTATTTTTTCGGATAATCTACGAAGAATGCTCCGAGAGTATGGCAGAAATTGCAACAATGAACGCTGTTGCCAGGTTTCCTCTCAGGCAGAAGAGAAACTCCCGGTCCGGGGACCGGGAGCGCGCCATCAGGCGTGGGGTTTTTGCGGATTCTCATCCTGATCGACGGCAAAGCAGGCCACCAGTTGGCCACCGTAATCCTTAAGCTGCGGCTGAAGCTGGGTGCATGGACCAAAGCGTCGACGGCAGCGTGCATTAAAGGCGCAACCCGGCGGCGGGTTCAGCGGGCTCGGCAGTTCGCCGGTCAGCTTGATCCGCTCGCGACGGTCGTCCGGGTTCAGACGCGGGGTCGCCGACAACAGCGCCTGAGTATACGGATGGCGCGGATTGTTGAAGATCTGGTCTTTGGTGCCCTTCTCCACGCAGCGGCCGAGATACATCACCATCACTTCATCAGCGATATGCTCGACGACTGACAGGTCGTGGGAGATAAACACGTAGGACAGCCCTAAATCCTGCTGCAGATCCATCATCAGGTTCAGCACCTGGGCACGTACCGAAACGTCCAGCGCGGAAACCGGCTCATCGGCAATCACCACGTCCGGATCCAGCATCAGCCCGCGGGCAATGGCGATACGCTGGCGCTGACCGCCGGAAAACATATGCGGGTAGCGATCGTAATGTTCGGTTTTCAGACCGACCTTCGCCATCATCGCCAGCGCTTTTTCACGGCGCTGATCTTTACTCAGGCTGCTGTTAATCAGCAGCGGCTCTTCCAGAATCTGCCCCACTTTTTTACGCGGGTTCAGCGAACCGTACGGGTTCTGGAACACAATCTGGATTTTCTGCCGCCGCAGCTTCTGCGCCTGCGGGTCGTGCTTAAGCAGATCCTGACCCTGATAGTACAGCTCACCGCCGGTCGGGACCTCAATCATTGTCAGCAGACGGCCCAGCGTCGATTTACCACAGCCCGACTCCCCCACCACCGCCAGCGTTTTACCGCGTTCAAGGGTAAAGGAGACGCCGTCCAGCGCTTTCACCAACCGTTCCGGGGCGAATATCCCCTTCTTCACCGGATAGTGTTTTTTCAGATCAATGGCCTGCAACAGCGGTTGTTGCGTGGTGGCCTTTTGCGTACTCATAATCCAGGCCTCCCGGCATCATCGAGTGGGTAGTGGCATTTAGACTGACGGCCGCCATTGAGATCCGCCAGTACGGGCTCTTCGCTACGGCATTTATCCGTGGCATAGGGGCAGCGTGGGTTCAGCAGGCAGCCGACAGGACGGTCATATTTCCCCGGCACCACGCCCGGCAGCGACGCCAGACGCGCCTTATCCTGAGCGAACTCCGGCAGCGCGCGCAGCAGCGCCTGGGTGTACGGATGGCGCGGCGCGCGGAAGATATCTTTCGCGTCACCGGTCTCTACCACCTGACCCGCATACATGACGATAATTTTATGCGCCGCCTCGGCCACCAGCGCCAGGTCGTGGGTGATCAGCACCAGCGCCATATTTTCCTGCTGCTGCAACTCCAGCAGCAACTCGATGATCTGCGCCTGAATGGTCACATCCAGCGCAGTGGTGGGTTCATCGGCAATCAGCAGTTTTGGCCGACAGGCAATCGCCATCGCGATCATCACGCGCTGACTCATCCCGCCGGAAAGCTGGTGCGGGTAAACGTCGAGCCGCGACGCCGGATCGGGAATGCCCACCAGGTTCAGCAGGTCGATGGCCCGCTGGCGGCGTGTTTGCTTATTGCCGCCCTGATGAACTTTGATCGCTTCCATAATCTGGTAGCCGACGGTATAGCACGGATTGAGGCTGGTCATCGGATCCTGGAAGATCATCGCCACTTCCGCCCCCACCAGCTGACGCCGCTCTTTTTCAGAGATGCGCTGCAGGTCGCGGCCGTTGAACTCCAGTTTGTCCGCCATCACCCGGCCGGGATAGTCAATCAGACCCATAATCGCCAGCGAGCTGACGGATTTACCGGAGCCGGATTCACCGACGATGCCAACCACTTCACCCTGCTTCACGCTATAGCTGATGCGGTCTACGGCGCGGAACGGCGCGTTCTCATCGCCGAAATGCACCGATAATTTATCTACATTCAATAACGCCATCTCGAACCTCTTACTGCTTCAGTTTGGGATCGAGCGCGTCACGCAGACCGTCACCCATCAGGTTAAATGCCAGCACCGTCAGCAGGATCGCCACACCCGGGAAGGTCACCACCCACCAGGCGCTTTGCGCGAACTGCAATACGTCGGAGAGCATGGTGCCCCACTCAGGCGTCGGCGGCTGTGCGCCCATGCCGAGGAACCCCAGCGCTGCCATGTCGAGAATGGCGTTAGAAAAGCCCAGCGACGCCTGAACGATCAGCGGCGCGAGACAGTTGGGAAGAATATTGACGAACATCTGGCGCATCGCGCCGGCGCCCGCCACGCGGGAAGCGGTCACGTAGTCGCGGTTGACCTCGACCAGCACCGCCGCACGCGTCAGACGCACATAGTGTGGGAGCGCCACGAAGGTCAGCGCCAGCGACGCGTTGACGATAGATGGCCCGAAGATAGCCACCAGCACCAGCGCCAGCAGCAGGCTCGGCAGCGCCAGCATAATATCGACGACGCGCATGATGATGGAATCCACCACTCCGCCGAAATAGCCCGCCACCAGGCCGAGCACCACGCCAAGGATCAGCGACAGGACCACCACCAGGCAGCCCACCAGCAGCGACAGGCGGGCGCCGTACATCAGACGCGACAGAATATCGCGGCCCACGTCGTCGGTGCCGAGCAGATGCGCCAGGCTGCCGCCATCCTGCCAGAACGGCGGCGCCAGCAGCGAATCACGGAACTGATCCGCCGGGTTATACGGGGCGAGGAAGTTGGCGAACACCGCGATGATAATCATCACCGCCACGTACACCAGACCGACGACCGCGCCTTTGTTGCGTTTGAAATAGTGCCAGAACTCCTGCAGCGGCGTCATTGGCACCGGTGCAGCAATCGCTTTATTCTCAGTAATTTGTGACATGATGGCCCCTTACTTCTTATGCCGGATACGCGGGTTCACCACGCCATACAGCAGGTCGACCAGCAGGTTGACGAGGATAATCATCGTCGCCACCAGCAGTACCCCGCCCTGCACCACCGGGTAATCGCGACGCTGCAGCGCGTCAATCAGCCAGCGGCCTAAACCAGGCCATGAGAAAATGGTTTCCGTCAGGATCGCGCCCGCCAGCAGCGTGCCCACCTGCAGGCCAATGACCGTGACCACCGGCAGCATCGCGTTGCGCAGGGCATGGACCACAATCACCCGCATCCGGGTCAGCCCTTTGGCGCGCGCGGTACGAATGTAGTCTTCGCCGAGCACTTCCAGCATCGACGAGCGGGTCATACGCACAATCACCGCCAATGGGATAGTGCCCAGCACGATAGCCGGCAGGATCATATGCATTAAGGCATCGATAAAGTCGCCCTGCTCACCCCAGATGGCGGTGTCGATCAGCATAAAGCCGGTCAGCGGCAAGGTATCGTCAAGGAACACCGTATCGCTGATACGCCCGGAGACCGGGGTCAGGTTCAGTTGCACCGAAACCAGCATAATCAACATCATGCCCCACCAGAAGATAGGCATGGAGTAGCCAGTCAGCGCCAGACCCACGGCGGTATGGTCAAAGATGGAGCCGCGTTTTACCGCAGCCAGCACGCCCACCGGAATACCGACGGCGACGGCGAAAATCATCGCGCAAACGCCCAGTTCAAGGGTGGCTTTAAAGCGCGGGACAAACTCTTGCCACACGGGAATGCGGCTTTTCAGCGAGATGCCTAAATCACCGTGCAGTACGCCCCAAATGTAATGGGCATATTGCTGCCACAGCGGCTTATCAAGGCCCATTTCGGCCAGCAGCTGCGCGTGACGCTCGGGGGAAATACCACGTTCGCCCGCCATAATCATCACCGGATCGCCGGGGATCATATGGACGAAGGCAAAGGTGAGAAGGGTGATACCGATAAATGTCGGGATGACTAGTCCCAGACGTCGGAGAATAAACTGCAACATAACCCGGATTCTCTCTAGTGACGCCCCGCCTGGCGACAGGGCGTCTGTATTGCTCACAAAAGCATTCCCCGGAATAGCGGGAATACGCCCCCTTCCTCTCCCGCGCGGGGAGAGGGGGTCAGGCATCGTGCTTATTATTCGACGGAGACGTTATCGAAGTGGTGTTTGCCCAGCGGATCCACCACATAGCCTTTGACTTCTTTACGCACCGGCTCATAGACGGTGGAGTGAGCGATGATCAGCGCCGGAGCCTGGTCATGCATCACTACCTGAGCCTGTTTGTACAGTTCAATACGCTTGTTGTGGTCGTCGGTAGCGCGGGCCGGCTGAATCAGATCTTCAAACGGCTTATAGCACCAGCGCGAGTAGTTGGAGCCGTCTTTCGCCGCGGCGCAGCTGAACAGGGTCGCGAAGAAGTTATCCGGATCCCCGTTGTCACCGGTCCAGCCCATCATTACGGTCTGGTGCTCGCCCGCTTTCGCCCGCTTCAGATATTCACCCCACTCATAGGTGACAATCTTGGCCTGGACGCCGACTTTCGCCCAGTCGGCCTGGATCATTTCAGCCATACGGCGGGCATTCGGGTTGTACGGACGCTGTACCGGCATCGCCCACAGGTCGATAGTGAAGCCTTTTTCCAGGCCCGCTTCTTTCAGCAGCTGCTTCGCCTTCTCCGGGTCGTAGGTGTAATCTTTAACGTCGTCGTTATAGCCCCACATGGTCGGCGGGATCAGGTTCTTCGCCGCCTGGCCTGCGCCCTGGTAAACGGCTTTGATGATCGCTTCTTTGTTAACCGCGTAGGTCAGCGCCTGACGAACTTTGACGTCGTCCAGCGGTTTCTTCTCAGTGTTGAAGGAGAGATAACCGACGTTCAGGCCCGGCTGTTCCAGCAGGGTAATGTTCTTATCTTCCTTCATGCGCGCGATGTCCGCCGGGTTCGGGTACGGCATCACCTGGCACTCATTTTTCTGCAGCTTGGCATAGCGCACGGAAGCATCCGGGGTGATAGAGAAGACCAGACGATCAATCTTCGGCTTGGTACCCCAATAGCCCGGGAAGGCTTTATACAGAATGCGGGAATCTTTCTGGTACTGCAGCAGCTGGAATGGGCCGGTACCGATAGGATTGAGGTCCACTTTTTCCGGCGTGCCGGCTTTCAGCATGTTATCGGCATACTCTTTCGAGAGGATAGAGGCGAAGTCCATGGCCAGGTCAGCGAGGAACGGCGCTTCCGGGCGAGTCAGGACGAACTGGACGGTTTTATCGTCCACTTTCTTCACTTCGCTAATCAGGTCCTGCAGACCCATCCCTTCAAAGTATTCATAGCTGCCGCCAGAAACTTTATGGTACGGGTTATTGGTATTCTTCTGGCGATCGAAGGAGAACACGATGTCATCGGCGTTCAGGTCACGGGTTGGTTTGAAGTCTTTATTATCTTGCCACTTCACGCCCTGACGCAGATGGAAAGTATAGGTTTTGCCATCAGGACTGACTTCCCATTTCTCAGCAAGCCCTGGAATAACTTCCGTCGTACCGGTTTTAAATTCGACCAGCCGGTTATAGATCGGTACGGAACTGGCGTCATAGGTGGTGCCAGAGGTGAAGAGCTGTGGGTTAAAGCCTTCCGGCGAGCCTTCAGAACAATAAACCAGGGTTTTCGCTTGCACGCTGGCGGCGACGGTCATGGCGACCAGGCTCAGACCAAGCTTCAGCATCCCTGATTTCTTCAAGGAAATACTCATTATTCTGCTCCAAAACTGTGATGTTGTTTGCATATATCCGCCGGACCTTTATTTATTTTTATTCGTCCTATTTCAAACGACGGATGCGTTGGCTGCGCTCGATCATCCCAGTCACATCGTTATCTATGCTCAGGGGAGCTCGTACACTTGCCGCCTTTCCGCAGCTCGAACTATTTAGAATATACCCGGTCCAGTCGGTGGTGCCCGAAGGCGTAGAGAGAGATGGGGATTCCTTTCGCAAAAACGACTGAGTTGCAGTACGGATTCTCCATGAAATGCCCCTCATGCCCTACAATCTGTCAACAGAATGGGGAAACGTCAATACAGCCAGCCGGGTTTTACATCCAGCGTGAGAAACGGCAGGCAAAGATTAAAAAAACTTCAAGGCGCTATTTTCAGCAGAGAAATTTATGCTACGGGCCGATAAGCAGAATAAAGACCTTAATAATTTGCAACACGCAGAGGGAAACAATTCCAACAAATGAGAAAAATTTCTTGCTGTGTGACCAATATGTGAGCGATTAATAGCGCGAACGTTAAAGCGCACAGCGGAAAATGCTACATTTAGCCATAAGCTTCGCGAAAAAAGATCTGTTCATCGATAAAAAAATGCAATGGAAGATGTCACAAAATAGCGAATAGCTGGCTTGAAACGTGGGTAAAGACGTTAATTGTGATTCTGGTGGAATTTTTGGCCGGTAGCACACGGATAATGCCCGGCGGCGCTACGCTTGCGCGGGCCTACGGAACACAAGCCGAACCTCTAACCTCTAACCTCTAACCTCTGCCCCCGGAGGTTCTCATCCTCACAGGCTACAGATGCAAAAAAGCCTGCTCATTGAGCAGGCTTTTCGAATTTGGTCGGTGATAGAGGATGACTCGCCACTTCGTGGCTCGCCCTGCGGGCCGTTGCTGTCGCAACGTTCTCTCGCTTCGCTCGAGTCGAACCTCTGCCCCCGGAGGTTCTCATCCTCACAGGATACAGATGCAAAAAAGCCTGCTCATTGAGCAGGCTTTTCGAATTTGGTCGGTGATAGAGGATTCGAACCTCCGACCCCTTCGTCCCGAACGAAGTGCGCTACCAGGCTGCGCCAATCACCGAATGCGGGGCGCATCTTACTGCTGGGATGCCTACCCGTCAATGCCTTATTTTCAAAAAATCGCTCAACCGGCGAGAAACTCAGCAGCCTGAGCAGCGAATCGCCGGTTGGTCATCGTTTTCAGCGGCAGGTCACCTCAAACGCTTTGCGATACTCGGATACCTTACAGGTCACCGGCTCACCGAGATAGGTCGAGCCCGCCGGGTTGAATTTAAATTCCCCGAGCAGCATCGTCAGTTCCCCCAGCTCCGGACAGGATTGCTGATGGCGCATGATATCCGGGCGGGTATCGTTATTTACCGCGCGGGCGATGTCGCTGTATGCCAGCTTGTCGGCAAAGGCATTGGCACAAAACTGGAGTTCGCTTTGCGCCATATGCGCAGCCTGCCCCTTCAGCTCGGCATGCTGCGCCAGCAGCAGCTGGCGAACCTCGCCGGCCCGGCTGTAGCCAATCGCCGTATAGCCGGCCTTATTGCTGAGATTGACGCTGGCGCCAGCCTCAAGCAGCGCCTCGACACTGGCTTTATTATTCATTTTGACCGCCAGCATCAGCGGGCTGAGGTCGTTGGCGGAGAGCTGGTCCACCTTTGCGCCGCGCTGCACCAGCGCCGCGATCACCGCAGGCGACCCCTGACCCGCCGCCACCTGCAGCGCCGTGAGCCCTTCACGGTTCGGCTTATCCACCTCCACACCGGAGGCCGACAGCGCCAGCACCAGATTGGGATCATCCCCCGCCGCCGCCAGCATCAGCGGAGTGGTGCCGGATTTATCCGCCAGGCTGGTGTCCGCCCCGGCGTTGGCCAGCGTCGTGATGGTTTCCGCCGAACGCGCGTGATCGACCGCGAGGAAAAAGGCCGATTCCCCTGAAGCATTGACGGCCTTCACGTCCGCCCCGTGTTTGAGGAGCAGCGCCACAATTTCGTCGACGTTCTTCTTAAAGGCGCCGGGTGCCAGTTGTAACGCCATGTCTTCGGTCATCAGCGCGCGGTTACCCGTCGCCAGCGATTTCGCCGCCGTTGCGCCGACAATTTTATCCAGCGCGCTCTCCTCCTCGACAGGCGCATCGGGCTTTTTCATTGCCAGAATATGCTGATAGTCGTTTCTGACGTCCCCGCCGTCGGCAATGGCGGACATCAATGGCGTGCTCTTCTCGATGGTGGTCTGATTCACCGCCGCTCCCGCCTGGAGAAGATCGCCGATAATCGCGGTATCGCTGCCTCGCGCCGCCGCCAACATCAGCGCCGTCACGCCCTGGCGCGTCTGGAGATTCGGCTTCGCCTGACGCTTAAGCAGTAACGCCACCACATCGCGACGATTTTCCGCGGCAGCGACCATCAAGCCACTTAAGCCGGTTTTATCCTGACCATCCACATCAATGCCGTTATTCAGCATGGCTTCGATCGTCGCCGGCGCATCGTATTTACAGGCCAGCAGGAACTGGCTGGTCTCTTCCTCAGACTGGCAGCCCGCGAGCATCAACAGGCACAGCAAGGCCAACCCCTTTATTACCTTCATCCTTTCTCTCCATGAAAAGTTCGAGCACAGGGGAAGCAAGGAAACTGGAGGGTAATCAAAGAAGAAGAGGCAACCTGCCAGACACGTCCACTGTGCGAAAAAAATCCCTCGCGCGACGTCAGCCGGCGAGGGATTAGCTTATCCTGGGCTCAGGAAGGGAAAACAGACCCGAGAATCTGAAAATAAAATCCGTGCCTTACTTTTTCCAGCGGCACCAGTTGTTATTCTCATTGATCCCGCCATCCGGCGAGGTATAGCCGAGGCAGCCCATAATGGTGTCGTACAGCTCGACGTGACGGCGCGGCACCTTCATCGCGGCCTGCTGCTGCAGATGGGCAAACGCGGCGGCATGATCGGGATTCTCCAGGTATTTATCCGACATCCACACCATCATCGGCACGCGGAACTGCTCCGGCGGCGCCATCTTGCGCGGCGTTCCGTGCAGGTGTTCACGCTCGTTAATCGACTCCCCATGATCGGCGGCATAGAACACAATCGCTTTCTTATCCCGCAGCTGGTCGAGGACGCTGACGATAAAGTGATCGACGTAGGTCACGCTGTTATCGTAGGAGTTAATCAGCTCCGCTTTCGAGCACTTGTTGTCGACACCGACGCACTCCGGCTTCCACTGGGCAAAGCTGCGCGGGTAGCGTTGGGTGTAGTTAAAATGAGAGCCTTTGGTGTGGAGAATGATCAGGTGCTTACCGGAGGCGTTGTCCTGCGCCATACCGCGCTTCATCTCCTCCACCAGCAGCATATCGTCAACGCTCTTGCCGCGGTTGCGCGGCTCGGCGCCAATTTGCTCGCGGTAGGCGATATTGTTGGCCATCGTGTTGCTGTAGAACCACATCTCGCTCTGCATGGCATAGAGATTGCCGTTGAAGCCCAACTGATGAAGCACGGCAAAGACGTTCTGCTCTTTGAGCGTCCGCTGCGGGTTATCCTCCGCCCCGCCCTGACGCACAAACATGCAGCGTAACGACAGCTTGGTGGCGGTATCGCAGGAGTAGCCGCGGAAGGCAACGAGATTCTTCTCTTTCTCCAGCTCTGGCGTGGTGTTGCGGCTATAGCCGAGGATGCCCATATGGTCCCAGCGGGTCGTTTCGCCAATGATGAATACCACGTAGGTGTCATCCAGACCTTCCGGGGCGACGTAGGTAAACTTCTTCGCCGGGTTAATCAGCGATTTATTATCCGAGGATTCATCCACCTGCGCCCAGGCGTAAAGCCCCAGCGCCGACAGCCAGTTTGATGGCAGGTAGGAGTTGGCGATCACCCCGCCATAGCTCGGCATATCCACTTCCGAATGGCGCTCCACATCGTGCTGACGCAGCTCAAGCAGGCGGATGGGGCCCCAGACAATGAGTCCGGCCAGCACCACGATCAGCACGTTTTTAACCCGCTGGCCTGGGGTGCGCAATTGGCGCAGCAGAGTATGGCGGCAGCGGTTACTCCAGATAAACAGCAGCGGCGGCGCACTCACCACCACCAGCCAGAGGATCAGGTGCCAGCCGATAACCTCTTTCGACAGGTCGATATCGGTGGTCATCACCGAGGCGATAATTCCGTAGCCAATCACCACATTGAGGAACGTCATGTAGTAACTGGCGGCGGCGGAAAACAGAACAATCAGCGTCGCCAGAATGCGCCAGATGCGGCGGCCAAACAGTGACAGCAGACGTAACAGGAAGAAGGTGACAAAGACCGTGGCAACCAGTTCAACGACACCGGAAAGCCCTTTCCAGAAAGTGAACTCTTGAGCATAACCATCGAAACGCCGGAAAAAAACGGCGACGTTCATAAACCAGCCGATGTACAGCGCCAGCCAAAAACTAAGCTTCTGCTGCGTCATCGTTCTAATATATTTCATGCAAGCAAACCTGGAAAAAGAAGAATAAAACACCGCCTGACGCTGTGGCACGAGTCAGTAGGCTAATAGGGTGCGTTAGGGTTGGTTATCAGAAACCTCTACAAAGCGCGATAAGTAGACCACAGGGAACGGGAAAAGTATCAGGAGGGAATGTGATCCAGCCAAACATTTACAAAACATTTGGCTGGATTGGCACTATTTGCTTAGGGGATTAACCAGGGGCGCGTTTCAGGCATGCGCCTCGCTATAGACTCTGCCTTTCGGCTGACGAATGGTGGTGGACAGCGCCAGCGACAGAATCAGCAGGGCGAAGATCACGCAGAAAGTCACGTAGAAGCCGCCGAACAGCGAAGCGATGAGAGAGCCGCAGATGCTGCCGATACCAAAGCCCAGATAAATCACACCATAGTTTTTCGCCAGATTGTTCAGGCCAAAGAACTCACTCACCAGTGACGGGAAGACGGTGATGGTGCCGCCGAAGTTAAAGGCGACGCAGGCGATGGCGGCGAAGAAAGTCATGGCATTCAGCGGGGCGAACAGCAGCGCGGCCATCCCCACCAGCGACACCACCTGGCCGATGGTAATTACACGAATGCGGGAGATTTTGTCGGACAGGATGCCTAACACCAGGCGGCCGCTAAGGTTAGCAATCGAGATAACCGTGACCGCGTTTGCCGCCGTGGCGACATCCAAGTGGACCATCCCCTGGGCAATATCTTTCGCCACGCCAATCACGTACAGACCGCTCATGCAGGCCGTCAGGAACATCACTGCCAACATCCAGTACTGCGGTTTACGCATTGATTCCGCCAGGCTGAAGTCGTTTTCTACCACGCCATTGGCCGCGGTGGTCGCCGTATGATTCGGCGCATCTTTCATCAGGGTCGCGCCAAACACAATCATCACCAGCACGATAGCGCCCCAGATGACGAAGGTTTTTTCCAGACCGACGGTGGCCAGCAGATGGGAGTCAATGAATTTGAACCCCAGGCTGCCGAGACCATAGGAACCGATGGAGAAAGCGGAGATCAGCCCTTTACGTTCAGGGAACCACTTCACACAGTTCGACAGCGTCAGCAGATAACCGGCGCCGTCCGCCAGCCCCACCAGCACGCCCGCGCTCAGCCACAGCATCATCAGGCTGCTGGAGTGCGCGGTCAGGAAGAAGCCCAGACCGAGCAGGATCCCGGAGGCCATCGTGACGCGCTTAACGCCAAAGCGCTCCTGCAGTTTCCCGGCAACCGACGAGGAGAGCGCCAGCCCGAGGCTCAGCAGGCCAAAGGAGAAAGCCACCCGGCTAACCGGCTCGCCCAGTTTGTCAGACAGCGAACTATTAAACAGGCTCCAGGTATAGACCGAACCGAGAGCAAATTGGGTGATGATGGTGCCGATTAGCGTAAGCCAGCGGGTCGATTGACGGTTTGCAGCGTTCATAGCAGTTGTCCTGATAAATTAACTGCCGCCACAATAGCGAAGGCCCCTCATCCTGTGGGGAAAAAAGGCATGAACTGCCATCAGCAGGGAATGAAATGCATTAATGGCGGAACGAATGACATTGCAAAACATTCATTCCGCGAATTTCAGGCAAAAAGTTAGTGTGCGCTATCTCACAGAAATGCGCCATTACTGAGATTTAACAATAACCGTGTCGTTTCAAACGCGTAACAATGTCGGGTTAAAAGTTGGCGCTGACGCCCATCAGATAGAGCGTATTTTCCCCCGATGGGACATTGTCCGCCTGCGACAGCGTCGCCCATGCTGCCACGTGGGATCCCAACTGCATATCGGCACCCAGGGTGACATCACTCCAGCCGCCTTCTCTGGCGCGGGTCGTCGGCGACCAGGCATCGCTGGCGAGCGACTGGTTATAGCTCACCTGAGCCCAGGGATGTACGCCCCACAGCGACTGATAATCCATGCGCCAGCCGAGCGTGTTGACATACCCCGTCTCGCCCGCGCTTCTCGTCACCGGCGCGGTGACGTCGCTGCGCAGGCTGGCCACCGGCCCGGAGGTCATGCCGTTTGCCAGCAGATAATTCCAGCCGACGCTCTGACCACGGCTGCTGTCCGGTGGCGCCAGCGCCTGGTTTAATGCCAGCCCGCCGGGCGTTTCTGAGGACTTCATCCGCTCAGCGAGAATATCTTCGTAACGTGGTTGGTGATCGCTATCCCATGTATAGCGTTCCGGCGTATTACTTTTTGTATCGATAGCGATATATTCCTGTTGCCAGGCATTCGCTCCAGAGACACACAACACCCAGACGGATATGCTCGCCGGGATCAAGAAGCCCCGGAGGCCATTGCATTTCTTTATTATCATTAATGCGACTCCAGAAAAGAGCCGAATCGGCAATATTGCTGTGTTTTTTTTGGGGATACGATTTCCCTGTATTAACTATTATCTTTATCTTTCAGCCGTCAAGCCGGGCGTTCACTTTTTTAGTGTAGAGGGAGAAATATCAATGCAACGTTGCGGATGGGTGAGCCAGGATCCGTTATATATCGAGTATCACGATACCGAATGGGGTGTGGCGCAAAAAGAGGGCCGCCAGCTGTTTGAAATGATCTGCCTCGAGGGCCAGCAGGCCGGTTTGTCATGGATCACCGTGTTAAAAAAACGGCAGAACTACCGCCAGGCTTTTCACCAGTTCGACCCGGTACGCGTGGCAGCGATGGGGGAAGATGATGTCGAGCAGTTGCTACAGAATGCCGGCATCATTCGCCATCGGGGAAAAATTCAGGCCATTATCGGCAACGCCCGCGCTTACCTGGCGATGGAAGAAAATGGCGAGTCGTTCACTGATTTTGTCTGGTCCTTCGTCAACAATGAGCCGCAGGTAACGTGCGCCGCGACGCTGGCGGAAATCCCCACCACGACGCCGGCCTCAGATGCGCTATCGAAGGCATTGAAAAAACGCGGCTTTAAATTTGTCGGCTCGACAATCTGTTATTCCTTTATGCAAGCCTGTGGGCTGGTCAACGACCATGTCACCGGCTGCTTCTGTCACCCTGGAGGTCAGGATGATCCGCAAGTGGGACACTGAAGATACCGCGCCGCTGCTGGCGCTGTGGCTGGACAGCACGATTCATGCTCATCCCTTTATCAGCGAAAGTTACTGGCGCGACAGCATCGCGGTGGTACGGGATGTCTATCTTCCCGCCGCCAGCACCTGGGTCTGGGAGCGCGACGGAGTATTAAAAGGCTTTGTTAGCGTGCTGGACTCCCGCTTCGTCGGCGCGTTGTTTGTCGCGCCGGACGCCATCCGCCAGGGCATTGGCCGGGCGCTGCTGGATGAAGTCAAACAGCACTACGCCTGGCTTAGCCTTGAGGTTTACCAGAAGAACGAATCGGCGGTCAGTTTCTACCATGCGCAGGGCTTCCGGATTGAAGACTGCGCATGGCAGGACGATACTCAGCACCCGACGTGGATTATGCGTTGGCCGGCGGATCAAATGCTGTAAGCGGCAGCGCCGGGCCGGTATATTTCTCCAGCCACGCCAGGGCGGTGTTCCCGGCACAGCCGTTGCCGAGCCGGGATGTCGGGATATCTTTGGTTAAGACGTTCACCGCCCCGTTTTTGCAGATGCCCACCAGCGGATCCAGGTCGGGCCATGCCCCTTCATGCAGGCAAATCACCCCCGGGCGGATCCCCTCCGTCACCACCGCGCCGGCCAGCACCTGACCGCGGGCGTTCCACACCCGCACCAAATCGCCATCGGCGATCCCGCGCGCCTGGGCATCCTGCGGATGGATGGTCAACGGTTCACGTCCGGCGACGGCATAGCGTTCGCGCAGCGCGGTATAGTTCAGCTGACTGTGCAGACGGTGTGCCGGATGGGCCGACAGCAGCTGCAGCTGCCCTGCCTCGGCGTTGCCATGCCACTCGTCGGGCTCCAGCCACATCGGGTGCGGCGGGCAATCGGCGTAGCCAAAGGCGGCGATGGTTGGTGAGTGGATCTCAATTTTACCGCTCGCCGTTTTCAGCGGGTTGGCCTGCGGATCGTCGCGGAAGGCGGCGAAGCGGGCAAAACGGGCATTCTCCGGCTCCTCCGGCATCTCAATCAGCTGGTTAGCCTGCCAGAATTCGGCAAACGGCGGCAGCGTCACCTGCTGCTGGGCGCCGCGCCGGGCGGCCATCTGATAGAAGGTCTCCAGCCACTGCAAATCACTCTTCCCTTCGGTGAAGCGCTCGCGGCCGCCCGCTTCCCAGCGTTCGCTGAGGTCGGCAAAGACTGCGAAATCGTCGCGCGCTTCATCTCGCGGGGCGACCACCTGCTTCATCGGCACCAGATGCTGATTGCTGTAATCCCCGGTCATGGTCAGATCGTTGCGCTCAAACGAAGTGGTCGCCGGCAGGACGATATCGGCATGGCGCGCGGCGGCGGTCCAGAAACATTCGGAGATGACGATCAGCTCCGGTTTCTGCCAGGCCTGGATCAATCGGTTGGTGTCCTGATGATGAGTAAAGTTGGCCCCGCCGGCCCACCAGATAAAGCGAATGTCGGGGAAGCGACGCGCCATGCCGTTGTGCTGATAGTCCGCCCCCGGATTCTCCAGCGCCTCGACGATCCGCGCGACCGGGATCTTCTCCACCGCGTCCACGCCCCCGGCGACGCTTCCCTGCATTGAGCCCAGCACCGCCGCGCGGCGCGTCGGGTTGCCGCCGTTGGCGAAATGGTAGGAAAGACCAAACCCGCCTCCCGGGGTGCCAATCTGCCCCAGCATGGCGGCCAGTGTGACCAACATCCAGTGCTTCTGCTCGCCATACTGCTGGCGCTGCATGCCCCAGCCAGACATCAGCATGGTGGTGTTTTCATGGAAAAGTTTCGCCAGTTCGCGGATCTTATCCGCTTCCACGCCGCAGATCGCCGCCGCCCAGTCAGCGGTTTTCGCTACGCCGTCGCTTTCGCCGGTCAGATAGCGGGCAAAAATATCGTAGCCACTGGTGCAGCGGGTAAGAAACGCATCATCCTGCCAGCTATTCTCCACCAGCGTATGGGCGATCCCCAGCATCAGCGCGACATCGGTGCCCATATGCGGGGCGATCCATTCCATCGAATCGCCAAAGAAATCGACGGTTTCCGATCGCATCGGATCGATGCAGATCAGGCGCTTGCCGCTCTGGCGCAGCCGGTCGAACCACGGGATCCCTTGCTCGTCGGAGGCGTTCCAGGCAATTTTCAGCGTGTTCAGCGGGTTGGCGCTCCACAGCACCACCACTTCGCTGTGCTCGAGCACCAGTGGCCAGCTGGTCTGCTGCTGATACACCTCATTGCCGCCCACGACGTAAGGCATGATCGCCTGCGCCGCGCCGGTGGAGTAATCGCCAAGATGGCCGGTATAGCCGCCCGCCAGGCTCATGTAGCGCTGCAGCAGGGTGGCCGCCTTATGCAGGACGCCGTTAGAACGCCAGCCGTAGGAGCCGGCGAAAATCGACTGCGGACCGTAGCTTTCGCGGATCCGCCGATGCTGGGCATCAATCAAATCCAGCGCCTGATCCCAGCTCACCCGAACGAATTCATCCTGACCGCGGACCCCCTGCGGCGTTTCCGGTGAAGCAAGGAAGCCTTTGCGCACCATCGGATAGCGCACGCGGGTTTTGCTGTGGACCTGATCGCGCACCGCCGTTTGCAGCGAGTTGGCAAACGGTGTCGCCAGCGCGCCCCGGGAGGAGAGGACGTTTTCACCGTCCGTTTCCACCAGCATCGGTCCCCAGTGGGCGGCGGTTAAGATGGTTTTGGTTGCAGATGAGGTTGGCAAGGGTGGCTCCTGGTCAGCGAATGCAGGTGTCATGACGGCGTGATGGGCAACCGTTCAATGTTATTTACAAAATGAGATGGTATCCGGGGAATTTTCTACGTAATCACGCGTCATAATCAACCGTCACGTTCGCTGTGACAAAGAATAAAAAGGATTAAGGACATTAAATGAAAAAACGCGTACTTATGATTGCGGCGCTGGTCAGCGGCACTCTGGCCATTTCTGGCTGCACCACCAACCCCTATACCGGTGAACGTGAAGCAGGTAAATCCGGTATTGGCGCAGGTATTGGCTCCTTAGTGGGCGCTGGCGTCGGCGCGCTCTCCTCTTCCAAACATGACCGCGGCAAAGGCGCGCTGATTGGCGCAGCGGCCGGCGCGGCGCTTGGCGGCGGCATTGGTTACTACATGGACGTGCAGGAAGCGAAGCTGCGCGACAAGATGCAGGGAACCGGGGTTAGCGTGACGCGAAATGGCGACAATATCGTGCTGAACATGCCGAATAACGTCACCTTCGACAGCAACAGCGCCAACCTGAAACCGGCCGGCGCCAACACCCTGACCGGCGTGGCCATGGTGCTGAAAGAGTACGAGAAAACCGCTGTTAACGTCGTCGGCTACACCGACAGCACCGGCAGCAAGGAGCTGAATATGCGTCTGTCGCAACAGCGTGCAGACAGCGTCGCCAGCGCGCTGATCACGCAGGGCGTGGCGGCCAATCGCATTCGCACCACCGGCATGGGGCCGGCGAATCCTATCGCCAGCAACAGCACGGCGGAAGGCAAAGCGCAGAACCGTCGCGTGGAAATTACCCTCAGCCCGCTACAGTAAGCGCATCCTCATGTCGCCCGGCAGCCGCTCTGCCGGGCAAAATGCTTGATATCGCTATTTTTCGCGCTAAGGTGTTGGCAGATTTTCAGCAAAGGAAGCCACCATGGCGAAAGCGGCGCGTGCAACTATCAGCGATGTGGCGAAAGCCGCAAAGACCGGCAAAACCAGCATTTCACGTTATCTCAACGGCGAGAAGCATCTGCTTTCCGACGATCTGTTATCACGTATTGAAAAAGCCATTGCCGAACTCGACTACCGCCCCAGCCTGATGGCCCGCGGCCTCAAGCACGGCCGAACCCGCCTTATTGGCCTGATCATCGCCGATATCACCAACCCCTACTCGGTCAATGTTCTGAGCGGCATTGAAGCGGCCTGCCGGGAAAAAGGCTTCACCCTGCTGGTGTGTAATACCAATAACGAGCTGGATCAGGAGCTGCACTACCTGGACCTGCTGCGCAGCTACCAGGTGGAAGGCATCGTGGTCAACGCGGTCGGTATGCGTGAGGATGGCCTGAACCGCTTACAGCAGTCAGCCCTGCCGATGGTGCTGATTGACCGTAAAATTCCCGATTTCGCCTGCGATGTGGTCGGGCTGGATAACACTCAGGCCGCTACCACCGCCACCGAACACCTGGTGGAGAAAGGATTTGAGGCCATCCTGTTTCTCAGCGAACCGCTGGGCTCGGTGAATACCCGCCGTGAGCGTCTGAGCGCTTTTCGCGCCACCCTCACCCGCCACCACGGCGTGGTGGCTGAAAACGCCGAAGTACCGCTCAACGACGGCGCGATGATGGACAACGTCCTGCGCCAGTTCCACGCTCGCCATCGCGGGATGCGTAAAGCGGTGATTTCCGCCAACGGCGCGCTGACGCTGCAGGTGGCCCGCGCCCTGAAGCGCGTCGGCCTGATCTGGGGCAGCGATATCGGCCTGCTGGGCTTCGACGAACTGGAGTGGGCGGAGCTGGCTGGCGTCGGTATTACCACCCTCAAACAGCCGACGTGGCAGATCGGCTACGCCGCGGTCGAACAGGTGATTCGGCGCATTGCCGGCACTAACGACCCCATCCGCGAGCGGGTCTTCTCCGGCGAGCTTATCGTCCGCGGATCAACCTCCCGTTAACGATCCTTCGTGATGCCGATCATAAATTAAACATCTCGCCCTTTCTTATGGAACCGATACCATCTAGCGTATTAAGGAGATTAAGCAACAAACGCCGGGAGTAAGAGCGCGATGGCCAGAAAAATTATTGTCGTTACCGCTGCGTATGGTAATGACCATGTTAAATCCTTAGGCGGCCAGGCCGCCGTCCTGCCGTTTATCGCCGACGCCGGTGCGGACGGCGTCGAAATCCGCCGTGAGCTGTGCAGCGCGGAAGAGCTCAACGCTCTGCCGTCGCTGGCGGCCACCATTGAGCGCCACGGCCTGCTGGCCTGCTACTCCGCGCCGCAGGCGCTGTTCGCCGATAGCGGCGAGCTCAACCCGGCACTCCCGGCGCTGCTCGCGGAAGCGCAAACCCTGAATGCCCTGTGGCTGAAGCTCTCCCTTGGCCATTTCCTCCACAATCAGCAGTTGGATGAGCTGCGCGATATCCTCAGCGACAGCGGCATGGCGTTGGTGGTAGAGAATGACCAGACCGACTGCGGCCAGCTGGCGCCGATGCAGCGCTTCAAAGCCGCCTGCCGGGTCCATCAGTTGCCGGTCACCTTAACGTTTGATATGGGCAACTGGCTGTGGGTTGGCGACTCGCCGGAAGAGGCGGCACGTCACCTTGCGCCGGCGGTCAGCTATATTCATGTGAAAGCCGCGGAACCCCATCATGAGAAATTCCGCGCGGTACCGCCGGATCAGGCCGCCGACCGCTGGCTGGCCCTGCTCGATAATCTTCCCGCCGATGCGCCGCGTGGAATCGAGTTTCCGCTGACTGGCCATGACCTGACGGCCGTGACCCGCCGCTACGTCAACCTGTTACGCGAGGATTAAGCCGTGGAAAATTTAGATGTCATCACCATCGGCGAAGCTATGGCCATGTTTGTCGCCACCGAAACCGGCGATCTGGCCGAGGTGGAGCATTTCATGAAACGCGTTGCCGGCGCCGAACTGAACGTCGCCACCGGCCTGGCGCGCCTGGGTCTGAAGGTCGGCTGGGTCAGCCGCGTCGGCAACGACAGCTTTGGCCGCTTCGTACTGCAATCGCTGGCGAAAGAGGGGATCGATAGCCATGCTGTCGCCATCGACAACCGCTTCGCTACCGGTTTCCAGATGAAATCGAAAGTCGAAAATGGAACCGATCCCATTGTGGAATATTTCCGCAAAGGCTCTGCCGCCAGCCATCTGTCGCCGGACGATTTTCGCGCCGACTACTTCACCAGCGCCCGCCATCTGCACCTGAGCGGCGTGGCCGCCGCGCTCTCTGAAAGCTCATATGCGCTGCTGGAGCATGCGGCGAAGGTGATGAAAGCCGAGGGAAAAACCCTCTCTTTCGACCCCAATCTGCGCCCGGTGCTGTGGAAAAGCGAAGCCGAGATGGTGGAGAAACTCAACCGCCTCGCCTTCCAGGCTGACTGGGTTTTGCCAGGCTTAAAAGAGGGCGTGATTCTCACCGGCCAGCAGACCCCTGAAGGGATCGCCGATTTCTATCTCTCCCGCGGCGTCAAGGCGGTGGTCATTAAAACCGGCTGCGACGGCGCCTGGTTCAAGAGCGCCAGCGGCGAACAGGGAACGGTTGATGCCATTAAAGTCGATAACGTCGTCGATACCGTCGGCGCCGGCGACGGCTTTGCCGTCGGGGTGATTAGCGCCCTGCTGGAAGGCAAAACCCTGCTTCAGGCGGTGAACCGCGGCAATAAAATCGGTTCGCTGGCGATTCAGGTCCAGGGCGACAGCGAGGGGCTGCCCACCCGCGACGCGCTGGGCGAATAACATTTATACGCAACAATAACAGCCGTCCTGTACCCTACCTGCAGCGCGGCACAGCAGCGTCCGTTTCGACGGACGGATGTCACCTCATTGACAGAGGCAAGCCTATGAATAGCTCAACAAATGCAACGAAACGCTGGTGGTATATCATGCCTATCGTGTTTATCACGTATAGCCTGGCGTACCTCGACCGTGCCAACTTCAGCTTCGCCTCCGCGGCAGGCATTACCGAAGACCTGGGCATCACCAAGGGGATCTCCTCCCTGCTGGGAGCCCTGTTCTTCCTTGGCTACTTCTTCTTCCAGATCCCCGGCGCTATCTATGCGGAGCGCCGCAGCGTTCGCAAACTGATCTTTATCTGCCTGATCCTGTGGGGCGGTTGCGCCTCGCTGACCGGTATAGTGCATAATATCCCGGCGCTGGCGGCTATCCGCTTCATCCTCGGCGTCGTTGAAGCCGCGGTGATGCCGGCGATGCTGATCTATATCAGCAACTGGTTCACCAAATCAGAACGCTCTCGCGCCAACACCTTCCTGATCCTCGGTAACCCGGTGACGGTCCTGTGGATGTCGGTGGTTTCTGGCTACCTGATTCAGGCCTTCGGCTGGCGGGAAATGTTCATCATCGAAGGGGTGCCGGCGGTGATCTGGGCCTTCTGCTGGTGGGTGCTGGTGAAAGACAAACCGTCGCAGGTTAACTGGCTGGCGGAGAGTGAAAAAGCTGCGTTGCAGGAACAACTGGATCGTGAGCAGCAGGGCATCAAGGCGGTGCGTAACTATAGCGAGGCTTTCCGCTCCCGCAACGTGGTCCTGCTCTGCGCACAGTACTTTGCCTGGAGTATCGGGGTGTACGGTTTTGTACTGTGGCTGCCGTCGATTATCCGTAGCGGTGGTGAAAATATGGGGATGGTGGAAGTGGGTTGGCTCTCTTCTGTTCCCTATCTGGCGGCCACTATCGCCATGATCGTCGTCTCCTGGGCGTCCGATAAAATGCAGAACCGTAAACTGTTCGTCTGGCCGCTGCTGTTGATTGGCGGACTGGCCTTCATCGGCTCCTGGGCGGTCGGCGCCAATCATTTCTGGGTCTCTTACACCCTGCTGGTGGTGGCCGGTGCGGCAATGTATGCGCCTTACGGTCCCTTCTTCGCCATTATTCCGGAAATGCTGCCGCGTAACGTCGCCGGAGGCGCCATGGCGCTGATCAACAGCATGGGCGCTCTGGGCTCCTTCTGCGGCTCGTGGTTTGTCGGCTACCTGAACGGTGCCACCGGCAGCCCCGCAGCCTCCTATATTTTTATGGGGGTGGCGCTTTTCGCCTCAGTATTGCTGACTTTGATTGTTAAGCCTGCTAATAATCAAAACCTACCGCTTGGCGCTCATCACGCCTGAACTATTTCTACTACGGAGATTCGCATGAAGCCGTCTGTCATTCTCTATAAAACGCTTCCCGACGACCTGTTACAGCGTCTGGAGGAACACTTTTCCGTCACCCAGGTGAAAAACCTGCAGCCGGAGACCGTTTCGCAGCACGCAGAGGCCTTCGCCCAGGCTGAAGGCCTCCTGGGCTCCAGTGAAAAGGTTGACGCCGCGCTGCTGGAGAAGATGCCGAAGCTGCGTGCGACCTCCACCGTTTCCGTTGGCTATGACAACTTCGACGTCGAGGCGTTGAACGCCCGCCGGGTGCTACTGATGCATACTCCGACCGTGCTGACCGAGACCGTCGCCGATACGGTCATGGCGCTGGTGCTGAGCACCGCGCGCCGGGTGGTGGAAGTGGCGGAGCGCGTCAAAGCGGGCGAGTGGACGAAGAGCATTGGGCCAGACTGGTTCGGCAGCGATGTGCACCATAAAACCTTAGGTATCGTCGGCATGGGCCGCATCGGCATGGCGCTGGCGCAGCGCGCCCACTATGGATTCAGCATGCCGATCCTGTATAACGCACGCCGCCAGCATCCGCAGGCAGAAGAGCGCTTCAACGCCCGCTATTGCGATCTCGATACCCTGCTGCAGGAAGCCGATTTTGTCTGCTTGATCCTGCCCCTGAGCGAAGAGACCCACCATCTGTTCGGTCAGGCGCAGTTTGCCAAAATGAAATCTTCCGCCATCTTCATTAACGCCGGGCGTGGCCCGGTGGTGGACGAGCAGGCGCTGATCGCCGCCCTGCAGGCGGGTGAAATTCATGCTGCCGGTCTCGATGTGTTCGAACACGAACCGCTGGCAAAAGACTCGCCGCTGCTGAGGCTACCGAACGTCGTCGCGCTGCCGCATATCGGCTCCGCCACCCATGAGACGCGCTACAACATGGCGGCCTGCGCGGTGGACAACCTGATCGATGCCCTGAACGGTAATGTAGAGAAAAACTGCGTTAATCCGCAGGTAAAATAAGCCATAAAAAAACCCGGGTAACGGCGGCAACCGCCCTCCCCGGGTTCTTTTTGCATCTTTTCCGTCAGCCTGCTCGTTCGCCGCAGCCAACGTCAGCCAGATGAGGCATTAACGCGTGGCGTTCACCGCCGCCGTCCATGCCTGATTAAACGCCTGATGCTGCGCCGCCAGCGGCCCAATCAGCGTATTGTACTGGCTGGCCTGCTGCGAGGTTGGGAACTGAATGCCGTTGGCCACAAAGCTCACCTGAGTCCCCTGCTGAGCGACAAAATCCCCCACCTGAACCAGCTGCTGGGTAAAGATTTGCGCGGCCGGGATCAGCGGCTGCAGCGCGTCGGCTGGCGCCGTTACGACCTTGGCGTAGACCTGATCGAAGACCGGCTTGAGATCGTCAGCCTGCTTCAGAGCGCTATGCGCGGCATCGGCCTGCATTTTCGCATTCTGCAGCTGCTGGCTGAGCACGCCCAGCGCGCCGTTCGCCTGACGCAGCGGCTCACGCTGGGTCATGTAGTCCTGTGGGACACGGATAGCATTGACGCTGTCCACCACCGGGCGCAGACCTGCATCCATCGCCTGGCTCACCTGCTGTGAGTAGCCGTAAATGACCGCGTAGTCAGAGACAAAAGGCCCAAACTGTTTTTTCTGATCGGCGGTCAGCGTCGGCAGACGTTCACCGCTACGCATCGCCGTATTCTGCAGGAAGTCGATAAACGCTTTGCGCTGATCGCCTTCTTTATCAAAACACCCACTCAGGCTAACCACCATCAATAAGGCCGCCATAGCCGCAAACCAGCGAGAGCAGGACTTTCCTGTCGCCATTTTTTTACTCCTTTCAGCCAAAAAAAGCGCACAACGACACACACGTGCCAGACGCTGACAAGGATAGTCCAGCTCGGCCTCGCAGGATACCCTTTACTGCTAATCTTACGCAGGAAAAACGCCATTCCGCACGCCATCGTCACGGTGTAGAGCGTCTGTTATGCACATCACAAATATGGTCTTCACATTCCGCAAGCGAATTTTAGATAACCGTTTGATTTTAATGGCACTAAGAAAGTCTCCGTACGGCGTGGCATCCTTAAACGGACGATAATCGCACGCTTTGGCGCGCGCCTGGATTGCCTGCCCCCCACTTCAATGATTTGATGAATGAGCGATTAACGGCGATACGTTCGATTATCGCACAAATCAAACTCAACGACGCGAGGACGACGATAACAACAGACCTCTGTCCCTCGCTCAGTCTGCCAGGAAAGCCGTATGACTAAGACAACCATCGACATTCAGGCCTTTATCAACGAGCACCCCTTCACCCGCTACCAGTGGATGATCCTTGCGCTCTGCTTTATCACCGTCGCGATGGACGGATTCGACACCGCGATCATCGGATTTATCGCCTCCGACCTGGTACAAGAATGGGGCGTGGAGAAATCGGCGCTCGGCCCGGTGATGAGCGCCGCGCTGGTGGGTCTGGCGGTCGGCGCCTTAACCGCGGGACCGCTGGCTGACCGTATCGGCCGCAAAAAAGTGCTGATTATGTCGATCGTGGTGTTCGGCGGATTCAGCCTGCTCACCGCCTTCGCTACCAGTCTTAACCAGCTGACGCTGCTGCGTTTCCTGACCGGTCTGGGGCTCGGCGCGGCGATGCCGAATGCGGCCACCCTGATGAGCGAATATGCGCCGGAGCGCCGTCGGGCGCTGCTGGTGAACCTGATGTTCGTCGGCTTTCCGATGGGGTCGTCGCTGGGCGGCTTTTTATCCGCCTGGATGATCCCGCACTATGGCTGGCAGAGCGTGCTGGTGCTGGGTGGCGTGATGCCTCTCCTGCTGGCCGTGGCGTTAATTTTTCTGCTGCCGGAGTCTGCCCGCTATCTGGTGGTGAAGCAGCAGCCAGCGCAGCGCATTGCCGCCATCCTGAAGCGCATCGCGCCGTTACCGGACGTCGTCGACTTTGAGCTGCGCGAAGCAGGCCAGGTAAAAGAGAAATCGTCTATCGGCGTCATTTTCTCCCCTCGCTACGCGGTAGGTACCGTGATGCTGTGTCTGACCTACTTTATGGGGCTGTTGATTTTTTATCTTCTGACCAGCTGGCTGCCGCTGCTGATCCGCGAAACCGGCGCCTCGATGAGTCAGGCCTCCATTATCACCGCCCTGTTCCCGCTGGGCGGCGGAATTGGCGTGCTGATCCTCGGCGCGTTGATGGACAAGATCAATCCCAACAAGGTGGTGGCCGTTGGCTGGCTGCTGACTGGCGTTTGCGTCTGCCTGGTCGGTTTCTCCACCAGCAGCCTGGCGCTGATGGGGGTGATGGTGTTTATCGCCGGTAGCATTATGAATGGCGCGCAGTCGTCGATGCCCGCGCTGGCGGCAGGCTTCTACCCGACGCAGGGGCGCGCCACCGGCGTCGCCTGGATGCTGGGTATCGGCCGCTTCGGCGGGATCCTTGGCGCGTTCAGCGGGGCCTTCCTCATGCAGGCGCAGCTCTCCTTTGAGACCATATTCACCCTGCTGGCCATCCCGGCGTTCCTGTCAGCCATCGCGCTGTTGATCAAATACCGGTTCAGTAAACCCGCACCGGCCAACGCGGACGACGCGAGAGGCCTGCAGAAAGCCTGATCGCTAAGCCGGCGGCACTGCGCCGGCTTATCTGCTTTTTTCTTATCCGTTTACAAAAATTTTCGAAGCCATTTGATACCGTTAATAATCATTCTATTAGGCCCTACTGCCGTTTGGCTGCCGGGCCCGATTCGATTGCCTGTTGGCAAATAATCACGGACGTTACCATCGCGGGTGCCTTTTTCTGACTATTCTTAAAGAGCTTTAGAAAAATCTCTTCCGCTGTGTGATAAAAGGAGTTCTCAATGGAATATAAAGATCCTGTGTTTGAACTGCTGAGCAGCCTGGAACACATCGTTTTTAAGGATGATAATCAGATAATTACCTCAAACCGTAAGTCCACTGTGTTTAGTGAATTTGAACAACTGCGTAAAGGCACTGGACTTAAGATTGACGACTTCGCCAACGCCATGGGCGTGAGCGTCGCCATGGTAAGAGAGTGGGAGTCGAGACGGGTTAGACCGTCCCCTACCGAGCTGAAATTGATGCGCCTGATTCAGGCCAATCCACAGCTTTCACGACAGTTACTCGATTAATCCAGCGCGCAGCGGCATGGGTCAGTAAGGGGGCTTTTGCCGCTGCACCGTAAAAAAAGTTTGCTATCAGGTGCTGAACGTGCGTTAATGCTCGCAGGTTTGATGTACAGACCACAGAGCAGTCGAATAGAGCAGTCCTTCAAAGGTTATCCAAAGATACCCCCGTAGTGAACTTTCCCTTTATCGGTTTAAATCTGTAGTCCAGACCGCTACGCCGCAAGGCTCACTTATTTTTTTTAAAGGTAATTCACTATGTCCGGTAAAATGACTGGTATCGTAAAATGGTTCAACGCTGACAAAGGCTTCGGCTTCATCACTCCTGACGATGGTTCTAAAGACGTGTTCGTACACTTCTCTGCTATCCAGAACGAAGGCTACAAATCCCTGGACGAAGGTCAGAAAGTTTCCTTCACCATCGAAAGCGGCGCTAAAGGCCCGGCAGCTGGCAACGTAACTTCTCTGTAAGTTCAAGCCGCTAAGAATCGAGAATCCCTGCCTGATGGCGGGGATTTTTTTTATCTGTCGCCAACAGCCGCCAGCATACAATGGCGGCTGTTGGGCATTCAGAGCAGGGAAAAGTGCCAGCCCGTCTCCCGCCACGCCAGACTATGGGTCAGCTTCAAACCGTGTAAAAATGCCTCGTCATGTGACACCACCAGCATCGCGCCGGGAAACGCCGCCAGCGCGCTTTCAATAGCCTGTGTCGACGCTAAATCGAGATGGTTGGTCGGCTCATCCAGCAAAAGCAGCTGGGCGGGATCGCGTCGCCAGAGCACGCACGCCAGGGCCGCTTTCAGACGCTCGCCGCCGCTGAGCGCCGCCAGCGGTAGAGTGACCTTATCCGCACCCAGCTGGAGCTGCGCCAGACGGGTGCGCAGAAGGCCCTCATCCAGCGGGGTAGCGTATATGGACGCTCCCGGAATGCAATGCTTTCTTCAGTTCAGTAATAAAACGGGTAGGTGCAGCCATATATCCGGTTTCTGATGGGATTTCTTTATCCCGAACCATGATGAAATCCGCCAGGCAGGTA